>JBKPOG010000167.1:0-25622 GCA_046732975.1 Pseudomonadota bacterium | reverse complement strand
CATGAACGCCTTGCCGCGGAAATGACGGTTGAGCAGCAGCGCGAGCCACAGTCCGAGCACCAACTTGAAGACTGTGGTGACGAACGTGTAGAGGCACGTGTTCCACACGGCGACATGGAATATGTCGTCGCTCCAGATCTTTGTGAAATTGTCGAGGCCGACGAAATGGCCGGGTACCCCGACTCTGGTATCGGTAACTGCCAGCAAGATGCCGTTGACGAAGGGATAGGCGATAAAGAGCGCGAGCAACACGATCGTCGGCAGCATCAGGCAGAATGCCAGCCGGCGCTCGTCTTCGAGCAGGCGAGTGATGGGCCCACGTTGCGCCGCGGGGACATATTGTCGCCGTAAGGCAAAAGTAGTAGCGGACCCATAGGTCGCCATCAGCGCCTCCTCCCAAACGACTCCTTTCCGGTGCTACGCAAGTCACAACCGTGGAGTTTTGTATCGAAAACCCTAGAGACAATACGGGAGCCGCACAAGGGGATGCGGTCAGTCTGCCCTTCTTCAGCCACGCGACCCAAATGGGATGGTGAGAAGATGCAAGGCTGGCTAACTGATGGCCCAATCAGTGAGCGGGCGAGCGGGCCACGCGGTCGAGGAATGCTAGACGTCTACCACCACGTATTGTTGCTCGACCAAGACCGGCACTGTCTCCGCCACGTATGGGCCCTGCACGACGCGCTGTCCCTCTGCTACCTCAACGGGATAGCTTCGCACCTGGATCCGCTCAGGCTCGCAGTATGACTGCCCGGTGCGCACATCGAACTCCCATCCATGCCACGGACAGCGAATGATCTCGCCCTTGCGCGAATACTTGTATCGCCCCGGCTCATCCGATTCGATCAGCCCGGTCAGGATGCCCTCACACATCGGGCCACCCTGATGCGGACAGCGGTTGAACAATCCGAAGAACTCGCCGTTAAGGTTGAATACCGCAATCGAGCGGCCACGCACAGTTACCAGCTTCCTACCGCCCGGCGGGATCTCGGCAACGGTTGCGACCACGTGCTTGCTCATCCTGCGTCGTCTCCTGGCGATGTGCGAGACGCTACATCCCGCATAGTGGTGCGGCAACGCCTTGACCTCTGAGCGGGCCGCCCAGCTTGGCCGCCGCCGACCCAGACATTTGCCTCGCATGCCACCTAGCCAACGCGTGCCAAGTCCGACCGGAAAGCATCGTTTTCCTGCGCAGGGTGCTCTCTCGGCTGGTAATTCAACGGCGAGCTACGTCGCCGCCTGGCAGCATCTCCCGTGCCGCGTCCATACTGGCGATGTTGGCCGACGGCACGTACGGCAGATTGGACAGCGCCTGCACCTGCTGCGGCGGCCGTAAAGTAAACCCCGGCGCGGCGAGCGCCTGCAGGGCTGCCTGCTGATCACCCGCCTGCCACGCCGCGGCAAATCTCATGAGCGCGTCGACGACGATCTGCGAGCGAACTTTGGGATCGATCCCTAGCACGCGACGCATATCGCCGCGCGCCCGCAGCATCTGCTGCTTGGTAAGCGGCGAAACCTGCAGCCAGCGTGGGTTGCTGCTGAGCTCGCCCGCAAGGTAGTCGATAGCGGCACAGGCTCGCGCCGCATCTACCGGGTCGTTACGGGTGCGCCCAGGCGCGGCAAACGCCCAGGACGACTGGTTCGCTGCGGCGACGTCGTTGTCCATCGTGCCGAACGCAGCGAACGGCAACTGAGCGGTGTCAGGTGGCGGCGTAGCCAGCGCACATGAAGCGAGCAGCAGATAACCGAGCAGCGGCCGCATGGTGAGTTCCATCCTTCGAATGCGCGCTCCAAGTGGCGCAGATATCGCACTTCGGCTAGTCACGATCGGCCGCTGCGCGAGAGCGCCGCGGTTGATGCTGCCAAGCGTTTTCGTCTCCTTCAACGAAGCGGTATCAGTATGCGCTAATTTCGCATAATACCGCCAAGATGGCGCTCCATTGGGATCAAATGCGGCGGCCGAAAAACTGTTCGAGACGATCGACCCAGCGCCAGGGACGCTGATCGCACCCGTACCTTGGCGAACAACGGCCGGGGCGATTGGCCGGGATTAAAGGCAATCCGGAACAGTTGGCGTCGATCGGTTGTGGCGAAAGCTCCTCGGAATTCCCCAGGCGACACCGCTGCCACCGGTTCGATCCGCGTGACCGCCCCGATAAAGCTTTGCAGGCCTGTGCCCACCACCGTGCGATCGCCAGGTGCGACCGAAACCAGCTCACCCGTTTGGGAATATGCGGCCACGAAGCGGGCATCCTGTTAGAGCACGTGCAGGCGGCGAATGCCCATTAAATCAGAGACGCTGCACCCGACAAAACGCATCACGGCCAATTCGGTCATAAGATGCAAGGGCAAATACAACAGCATCCATGCGGACTGCAGATACGGCGACAGGACGATGCCAGCGACCAGTGCAAGTAGTCCAGTGCGGTGTAGGCATCAGCGTTGCTGCAAGAATTGAAAGGCCAAATGAACCACACATGTGCCACAACCAGACAACATATACCGGAAGTGCCACGGTCAGAACGAGCTGGAACACCAGGACGTCCAGTAACGGGGGACGTCGATCAGACGAAAGACATTGAGTCGCGGATCAAACGTCACGGAATTTGCGGAGCCAGATTGTCACAATGCCGCGGTCCCATCGAAGACGCTGTGCAATCAGCTGCGGCATGGTCTCAGGAGCAGTGGTAAGCGCGCGCGACCCCGGGGCGAAGCGGATACGACAGCCCCCACGTCGCAACTTCAACATCACGTCTGCATCTTCACCAATTGGCTAGCGCTGCTACCACTCCTCACGCACACGAACACTACATGGCGCTGCGAAGCCCGGTGCGGAACCGCGCCGCAAGCCGCCTGTACACCTCAGCGTTGCGATCGAACCGCTTGCGCTCCTGGTCCGTCATCACCCGCACCAGCTTGGCTGGCGCACCAACCCAAAGCTCGTCGCGGCCGATCACCTTGCCAGGCGTTAGCAAGCCCCCGGCGCCCAGCATGCCGCCTTCCTCGATCACTGCGCCGTCCAGAACGGTGGCGGCGATGCCGACAAACGCCCGGTTCCTCAGCGTGCAGGCATGGATCACTGCGTTGTGTCCCACCGTCACATCATCGCCGATGTGCGTCGCACCTTCACCGGTATCGACATGGACGATCGTGCCATCCTGGATGTTGGTGCGTGCACCGATGCGGATGATGTTGATATCCCCACGTACCAGGCAATGGAACCAGATGCCGGTCTCCGAGCCAATCTCGACATCGCCAATCACCGCCGCACCCGGTGCGATGAACGCATCAGGAGCCACCTTGGGTGTGACCCCGTCCAGCGAGTAGATCGGCCCGAGGCCGACGACTTCAGGCACGCGCCGGCAATCCCAGCATCAGCCGCAGGTTCTGCACCGCTGCCCCTGATGCGCCTTTGCCCAGGTTGTCGAGCCGCGCCACCAGCACCGCCTGACGGTGCCTGTCGTTGGTATGGACTGTAAGTTCTAGCAGGTTGCTATCGTTCAGCGCCTCTGGCTCCACCTTGGCATCGCTCTGGGGGACGGTGACACGGACGAATTCACAGCCGGCATAGCGTGCTTCGAGTACCGCCTGAAGGTCGGCTCCGGTCGGCTTGCCAGGCAGGGTGTCGAGATGCAGCGGCACCGACACCAGCATTCCCTGGCGGTAATGGCCGACGGACGGAACGAAGATCGGTCGACGCGACAGCCCGCAATTTTGCTGCGTCTCCGGCACATGCTTGTGCTCAAGCTTCAGCCCATAGAGTTCGAACGCCGGGCCGCCATCGTGCTCGTGGGCTTCGATCATTGACCGTCCGCCGCCGGAGTAGCCACTGACCGCATTGATGGTGATCGGGTAGTCAGGCGGGATCAGGCCAGCGTCGACCAGTGGCCGCACCAAGGCGATCGCGCCGGTGGGATAGCAGCCGGGATTGGCCACTTTGCGCGCATTGGCAATGCGATCGCTCTGCCCCTCGACCATCTCCGGAAAGCCATATGTCCAATCGGGATGCACGCGATGCGCCGTGCTGGCATCCAAGAGCCTTGCCGCCGCGTTGCCCAGACTGTCGGCCATCGCCACCGACTCGCGCGCCGCATCATCGGGCAGACACAGAATAATCAGATCCGCCTCTGCCATCATCTCGCGCCGAGCACCTGGATCCCGGCGGCGGTCGGTCGGCAGGCTCCTCAATTCGACATCCGGCAATGTGCGGAGACGGTCGCGGATGCCCAGCCCCGTCGTACCGGCTTCCCCATCAATGAACACGCTTGGCATGTCGATCTCCCAAAGTTCCCCCTCCCCTCGCGGGAGGGGGTTAGGGGAGGGCCGGCGTTACCGCTTGCTGAACTGGAAGCTGCGGCGAGCCTTCATCTTGCCGTACTTCTTGCGTTCCACCACGCGCGGATCGCGGGTCAGGAAGCCGGCGACCTTCAGGATGCCGCGCAACTCCGGTTCATAGTTGGTCAACGCGCGGGAGATGCCGTGGCGCACTGCGCCGGCCTGGCCGGACAGGCCGCCACCGGTGACCGTACAGAACACGTCGAACTGGTTGTAACGGTCTGCGACCAGGAACGGCTGGGTCAGCAGCATGCGCAGCACAGGGCGCGCAAAGTACTGCACCACCTTCTTGTTGTTCACCAAGATGTCGCCCTTACCGGGCCTGATCCAGACTCGCGCGACCGCATTCTTGCGTCGGCCGGTCGCATAGGAGCGGCCCAGACCATCGCGCGTGGGCTCCCGCCTCGGCTGATCTCCTGCCTCTGGCGCAACGCCCTGTGTCGTCGCGGTCGCCTGTTGCGCCAGCATGTCCTTGAGGTCGGCGAGTGTACGGGTACCGGACATGCGGTCAGCCTCGCTTGTTCTTGGCGTTCATCGCGGCGATATCCAGCGCTATCGGCTTCTGCGCCGCATGCTTGTGCTCGGAGCCGGCATATACATAGAGATGCTTCATCTGCCGTCGCTGCAGCGGGCCGCGCGTGATCATCCGCTCTACCGCCTTCTCCAGCACGCTCTCGGGATGTTTGCCTTCGAGCCGCTGACGGATGGTGCGGCCCTTGATCCCACCAGGATAGCCGGTGTGATAGTAGAACACCGACTGCTCTGGCTTCTTGCCGGTCACGCGCAGCTTGGCGGCGTTCACCACCACGACGTTGTCGCCACAATCCACGTGCGGCGTGAACTGCGGCTTGTGCTTACCCCGCAGCCGATTGGCGATGATGGACGCAAGGCGGCCGAGTACGACGCCCTCAGCGTCGATCAGCACCCAGTCCTTCTTCGCCTCCGCCGGCTTCAGCGAGAGTGTGCTCTTCATCCTGGTGGTTCCGTGATTTGGCGGCGGCATATGGCCGGAAACACGCACAGCGTCAAGGCCTTGCGGGTTTTGGTATTATATTACCACACGCTAAGGCGCACCTTTCGACGGTGGTAAATGGCGAATTCCTCGACGTCTCGTTCGATGCGCACGGGAGGTGCAACAGAAGTCGTTGACGCCGGGCGGCTTTGACCCGGTCCACTGGCCTTCGCCAGCAACTCTCCCGTTGCCGGGTCTCGCGCTCGAAGGTCTTGCAGGAATCCCGCTTCCAGCCACTTTCCAGCGATCAGCATGCGCTTCGGCTTGCCCTCCGGATGCGAGTGCACCTCTGTCATCACGTTCAGCGGTTCGCTTTTTCCCATGTTCGATATCCAGCCCCACCAGCGCGGGCGTATATGCCTCTATTCCCATGCGTATATATCGTAAGTCCCACAATCTACTGGCAGGTGAGCGCTTGTATTCACATGATCGCTCGGTACCCGCGGGAATGTCCCACGCTACCCCAACTGGTAACGGACTCTGGAACGTCAGCCGATTTGCGATGCACGCCGCAGTTCGACTTGGCTGAGCGGCTAATGGCTGCCAAGTTTCCATTGCTGAAGAGCGGAGCGCGCGCCTGCGGGCAGAGTGCGAGTAAAGGGCTGCGGCGCAAAGTTGAAGCCATCGAGTCTCCGACGTAGGCATTGGACAACGATGGCGGGCGCCCGGGGCACCACGTCGCGCGTGCGAGCGGTCGCCGGGGACTCAGTCCACACCGATCATCACGCTGGACGCCTTGATGACGGCCGTAGCCTTAATCCCGGCCTTTAGTCCAAGCTCCTCCGACGCCTCGTTGGTAATCGACGCCATGATCGTCACCGACGGTGCAATCTCGATCGTCACGTGTGTCGTTGTAGCACCCGGCGTGATGGTCTTGATCGTGCCAACAAGCTGGTTGCGGGCTGAAAGCTTCATAGCGTGTTCTCCTTAGATCGAGCGTACTTGTCGCCACAGGCACGATTGAGCGCCAAGAGGTGCTTGCGGGCCGCGAGTGCTGTATCGATTTCGATGGCCCGATACCGTTCTATCACGGCCTTGCCAGCGCGGGTAAGGACCGCACCTCCGCCGCCGCTGCCTCCCGCTGCGGTCTCCACAACAGGCGTGCCCAAGCTGCGGTTGAGATCTTCGACGAGCTCCCAGGTGCGCCGATACGACATCCGCAAGGCGCGTCCCGCAGCGGAAATCGAACCGGAGCGAGCAATCGCTTCCAGAACAGCAACCTTGCCAGGTCCGATCCGCGCGCCGGAGACAAGGTCTAGCCGAATTCTCAGCCGGTCACTGGCTGGTGTGACATCGCTTGAACCTGGTCTTCGTTTTGTCATTTTGAGTGTCCGCCGTCGCTTACCATGCTCCCGCTGTCGAGCCATGGCTCGCCCCTTGACTCAAGTGGCGCTATATCTCAATGGCTACATCGCAGCAAATCACGAGGGCCGATGCTACGCCGAGCGTTCCTGGCATTGTTGCTGCTATCCTGGTGCGGAGCCGCCTGGGGCGGTGCCATGGTCGACGCCACCGGACGCAGGGTCATGGTGCCGGTGCCGATCACCCGCATACTTCCAGCCGGTCCCCCGGCCGCCATTCTGCTTGTTCCACGCCTGGCGGCGCGGGACGAGGGTCAAGGGCCATCGCGACAAGTGACGATGGCCAACATCCGCGCACTCGACCCTGAGGTCATCGTCTTCACCGATCCCACGATGCACACCCCGCTGGGCGAATCCACGGCGTGGGGCTCGCTGCGCGCGGTTCGCCAGGGCCACGCGTTCGTGGCGCCCAACCTTCCGTTCGGCTGGATCGACGAACCGCCATCGATCAATCGGCTTCTGGGCCTCGCTTGGCTCGGCGGCAGCGACCCACACACACTCGCAACGCTGTTCAATGCTGCGATTTACGGGCGCGTGCTCACCGCACCACAAGTCGATGCCGTCGTTGCCGGCGCCCACTCCCTGCAACCATAACGAGGACATCCTTGATGCGCTTTCTGCTGGCTCTCTGCCTGCTGCTCACGCCACTTGCGGCGCGGGCACAGGAGCTGACGGTCTTCGCCGCCGCCAGCCTAACCGATGCGATGAAGGATGCCTCGGCACAATGGACACAGTCAGGCCACCCGCCGCTGCGCATGTCCTTCGGCGCCAGCTCGACATTGGCACGCCAGATTGAGCAGGGCGCGCCCGCAAATATCTTAGCCTCGGCAGACGAGAAATGGATGGACTACCTGGCCGACAAGAAGCTGATCGTTACAGATACACGCAAGGACCTGCTCGGCAATGATCTCGTCCTGGCCGTGCCAACCGACAAGCCGCAGCATGTCAACATAGGTCCTGGCTTCAACCTCGTGGGTATGCTCGGACCCAATGGTCGCGTCGCCACCGGCGATCCGGCACACGTTCCGGTTGGCATCTATGCCGAACAGGCGCTGAAGAAACTCGGGATTTGGGACGCGGTATCGCCACACTTTGCAAGCGCGGACGATGTGCGATCCGCGTTGCTGCTCGTGGAGCGCGGCGAGGCTCCCGCCGGCATCGTGTATGCGACAGACGCCGCCGTGTCGAAGGCCGTAATGGTCGCTGGCACCTTTCCCGCCAACAGCCATGATGCGATTTCGTACCCCTTCGCAGTGATGAAAGCCGGCGACACACCAGAAGCACGCGAGTTGATGGCGTACCTGTCTGGCCCGGAGGCCCGCGCAATCTTCGTCAAGCGCGGCTTTAAGGTCGAGTAGTCTGGTCCTTTCGGCGGAGGAGTGGCAGGCAGTCCGGCTGACGCTGGGCGTGGCAGCGCGCGCTGTGGGGTTCGGCCTGCCGCTCGCGATCGTGACTGCATGGGTGCTAGCACGCGTTCGCTTTCCCGGCCGCCCCATTCTCAATGCGCTGGTACATCTCCCGTTGGTGCTGCCGCCGGTCGTGACGGGCTGGCTGCTGCTGATCATCTTCGGTTTGCGCGGCCCGATCGGCTCGCTGCTCCAAGACTGGTTCGGTGTCCGCTTGGTCTTCACGACCGCGGGCGCCAGCCTGGCATGCGCGGTGATGACGTTCCCGGTGATGGTGCGGTCCGTCCGCTTGTCGCTGGAGTCCGCCGACCTTGGACTGGATCAGGCAGCCAGGTCACTCGGCGCCGGACGGCTCGACCGCCTGTTCAACGTGACGCTGCCGCTTGCCTCTCCCGGAATTCTGGTCGGCGCCATCGTCGCCTACGCGACCTGCCTCGGCGAATTCGGCGCCGTCATCACCTTTGCCGCCAACATTCCCGGACAGACGCAGACGCTGCCGCTGGCGATCTATGCCGCGCTGCAGGTGCCCGGCGGTGAGCGCAAGGCGGCGGAATTGTCGCTGGTATCGCTGACATTGGCGCTGGTTGGCCTGTTGCTGTCGGAATGGATTGGCAAGCGACTGAACGCCGCACTCGGCAGATGACCCTGAGTGTCCTGCTGCGTCACCGGTTCCCATCCGTGCAGATGGACATTGCCTTCGAAGTTCCGACACCGGGGGTGATAATCCTGTTCGGGCCTTCCGGTTCGGGCAAATCAACGATCATCTCGGCCGCCGTGGGTCTGCTGCGTCCCGATGAGTGCCGCATCGTGATCGATGGACAGCCGCTCGCGGATACTGCATCCGGTGTTTGGCTGCCCCCTGAGCGAAGGCGCATGGGACTCGTCTTTCAGGATGCGCGCCTGTTCCCACACATGTCCGTTGCGACCAACCTGCGCTTCGGCCTTCGACGCACCGCACCCGGACCCGTACACTTCGACGAGGTGGTAGAACTGCTCGGCATTGGTGCACTGCTGAGCCGTCGCCCGCATACACTGTCAGGGGGCGAGCGCCAGCGTGTCGCCATTGGCCGTGCTTTGCTGGCGCAGCCTCATCTGCTGCTGATGGACGAACCGCTGGCCAGCCTGGATGCCGCCCGCAAGGCGGAGATCATGCCCTATCTTACGCGATTGAAGACGCGATTGCGATTACCGATCCTCTACGTCACCCATTCCCTGGATGAGGTAGCGCAGCTTGGTGACTCCCTGGTGCTGATTGACGCTGGTCGGGTGGTCGGCTGCGGTCCGTTGTCAGAGATCGCGGCACGGGCTGACCTGCCGCTGGCGCAGCGCGATGACGCAGGTGCGCTGCTGCTTTGCCGCGTCATGGAGCACGATCCCGTACGGCAACTGTCTCGCCTTGAGGGCGCTGGCGTGACGCTGTGGCTGCCGCTGCTCGATACGCCGATTGGTGCGGAACACCGACTGCGCATTCCGGCGCGCGAGGTGATCCTTGCCGGCAAGGCGCCGGAGTCCATCAGCCTGCACAACGTCGTGCCGGGCGCGGTCAAGCGCATCACCAGCGGCGCCCGCGGGCGTTCAGTCCTGGTCGAGATCGCGTTGGCCGATGGTAGCCTGATCTCCCGCGTCACGCCCGATGCCATCGTAAAGCTGGCACTGAAGGAAGGTGCGCAGGTGCTCGCGCTGATCAAGTCGACCTCGATCGAGGTTCTCGGCGCATAGCTAGGACAGATTGCGGGCGGGGCCGCGTCAGCGCCGCAGCCCCAGCGTCACTTCGCGCTGCCAGATATACAGTCCCGAGGCGACCAGCACTGCGATGCCAACCAAGTTCCAGACATCCGGCCACTCACCCCAGATCGCGATCCCCAGCACCGTCGCGTAAATGATCGCGCCATACTCGAACGGCGCCACCAGCGTGGTCTCCGCCGCGCGATATCCCTCTGTCATCAGCAATTGCCCAAGCCCCGACATCAGACCCGCGCTCACCAGGGTCGCCAGCTGCCATGGCGTCGGCGTCACCCAGTCGGCAACGCAGCCGATCGCCCCCAGCGAGGCGGTGCCCAGGCTATACCAGGAAACAATGGTGACGTTGCGCTCGCCGGCACCACCCATCTGGCGGATGTTGATCATCGAAAGCGACCACGTGAATACGCCGGCCACAACGATCGCCACGGCCCCGAGCGGCAACGAATCGGCGTCGACGTGCCATGGTCGCAGCATCACCATGACCCCGAGAAAGCCAACGAGCACCGCTGATGCACGCCTTGGTCCGACATGCTCGCCAAGCAGCGGCACCGAAACGACTGTCAGGAAGAGCGGCATGGCAAAGCCGAGCGCCGTCACCGTGACCAGCGGCAGCACGCCAAAGCCATAGACGGACGTAACAGTGCCGATGAAGCCATAGGCGGTGCGCAGTACATGACCGATCGGTCGGTGCGTCTTCAAAGCATTCAACCCACCGGCGCGGATGATCATCGGCAGCATCAACAGAAAGCCGACGATGCTGCGGAACATGACAATTTCCAGCACAGGAAAGTCCGATGCCAATGCCTTCACAAGAGCCGATCCCAACGTGAAGGTGGCCGAGGCGCTGAGGACGAACAGGATCGCATGCCTGCGGGCAGCGCGAAGATCGCCAGCGGGCAGGCGCAGTGCGGACGTTTCCATTGCGAGGCGAGCTTACTCCAGCACGCCGTCGGGACGCGACTACTCCGCGGCCTGATGCAATCATCGGCGAGCCGCGGCGCCCGCAGGATAGGTCGGTTGAGTGATTCCAGCGTCAGCAGCCGCAGCGAAGCGACGGCGAACCAGTGTGCATGACCTCATGGCGCGTAATCAGACAGGACGCCGATATGCGAATGAAGCCCAGTAATCCTGTGCGGCTTGACACAATGCACGGCCAGAGTGTTGTGCCAGCCAAGGCGCTGGCCGATGCCAGCAGAACGATCGAAGAAGCAGCTGTGATGACATCCTTGCCGATCAGAAAGGGATTGATCTGCCCCCTGCGTATAGGCTGTAGTCGCTCACAAACTTGAGAGAGGTATTATTATCAGGCGCCGAAGGCAGACAGCCCAGTCTGAGCGCGGCCAAGAATCAGCGCATGCACGTCGTGCGTGCCTTCATATGTATTTACGGCTTCCAGGTTCATTACATGACGGATGACGTGGTACTCGTCGGCGACGCCATTGCCGCCATGCATGTCGCGGGCGATGCGCGCGATCTCCAGCGCCTTACCGCAATTGTTGCGCTTCAGCAGGCTGATCATCTCCGGGGCCGCGTTGTCCTCGTCGATCAGCCGCCCGAGCCGCAGCACCGCCTGGAGGCCGAGTGTTATCTCGGTCTGCATATCCACAAGCTTCTTTTGAATAAGCTGCGTCGCCGCCAAGGGTCGGCCGAACATGATTCGCTGCATCGTATAGTCGCGCGCCGCCTGCCAGCAGAACTCGGCCGCACCCAGCGCGCCCCAGGCGATCCCATACCGTGCGTTGTTCAGGCAAGAGAACGGCCCGCGAAGTCCCTTCACGCTGGGCAGCATCGCGTCATCCGGTACCATGACATTGTCCATCATGATCATACCGGTGGTGGATGCACGCAGGGAGAACTTGCCCTCGATTTTCGGCGCGCTCAGCCCGGGCGTGCCCTTTTCCAGGATGAACCCGCGGATATCGCCCGCATCGTCTTTCGCCCAGACCACCAGTACATCGGCCAGCGGCGAGTTGGTGATCCAGGTCTTTGAACCGTTCAGCACATAGCCGCCATCGACCTTCTTTGCGCGCGTGCGCATCGAGGACGGATCGGAGCCAGCATCAGGTTCGGTCAGGCCGAAGCAGCCGACCCATTCGCCGCTGCGCAGCTTCGGTAAATATCTTTCCCGCTGCGCCTCCGAACCGAAGTCCCAAATCGGGTACATGACCAGAGACGACTGCACCGAGAAGGCGGACCGGTAACCGGAATCGACCCTCTCGACTTCCCGTGCGATCAGCCCATAGCTGACGTAATTGACGCCGGCGCAGCCATAGCCTTCGAGCGTAGCGCCGAGGAACCCCATCTCGCCCATCTCGTTCATGATCTCGCGATGGAACTTTTCGTAGCGGTTCGCCTCGATGACCCGAGGGAGCAGCTTCTCCTGGCAATATTCGCGCGCAGCGTCGCGGATCGCGCGTTCCTCCTCGGTCAGCTGCTGATCAAGCCGAAGCGCGTCGTCCCACTGAAACGGGGTGAAGTGACTCTTGTGACGAACGGGCGCGTCATTCATGCCTTGCTCTCCCGCGGTTTGCTGACGACGCGCGGACGCAACAACATGAATGCGGGCACGTCGTCCCCAAAGCCCTGGACCGGCGGGATCGCTTCCTCCACCTGGCGTCGCGGTTCACGTCGTGGCGCCTCTCGCCGGGGTAGTTCGCGTTGCTTTTCCTTCTTGCCGGCCGGTTTCGCGCTCGCCGGTTCTTTGGCCGGTGGTTTCGCTCGCACTGGTGCCTTGGCTCTCGGCGCCCGTCCACGCCCGCGCCTGCGACGCCCATCGTCTTCGGCCCAATCGACAGGGTCCAGACCTTCGACATTGACCGGCGGAATGGGATGGCCGATCAGCTTTTCGATCGCCTCCACCGCAGCACGGTCGTCGGGCATCGCGATGGTGAATGCATGTCCTTCCAACCCCGCGCGCCCGGTCCGGCCAATGCGATGCACATAGTCCTCGGCATGATGCGGCACGTCGAAATTGAACACATGCGACAGGCCGCCGATATCGAGGCCACGAGCGGCGACATCGCTGCACACCAGCAGCTGCAGCTCATTTGCCTTGAATTTCTCCAACGTCGCGAAGCGTACCGTTTGCGCCATGTCGCCGTGCAGCGCCCCGACGCTGAACTTATGCCGAGTCAGCGACTTGTGCAGGATGTCCACGTCGCGCTTTCGATTGCAGAAGATGAGAGCGTTCTGCACCTTCTGGATACGAACCAGCCGCCGCAGCGCCTCACGCTTGTCGTGTTCTGCGACAAGCGCCAGGCCTTCGGTGATCGTCGTCGCCACCGAGGCCGGCCGGGAAACCGCGATCTCCTTCGGGTTCGACAGGAAAGCGTCTGCCAGCCGGCGAATCTCGGGGAACAGCGTGGCGCTGAAGAACAGCGTCTGCCGATTACGCGGCAGCAGTGTGACTATGCGCTCGACATCAGGGATGAAGCCCATATCCAGCATGCGGTCGGCCTCGTCGATCACCAGGATCTTCACATCCGACAACAGGATGGAGCCGCGTTCGAACATGTCGATCAGCCGGCCGGGCGTGGCGATCAATACATCAACGCCGCGCATCAGCACGTCACGCTGGTCGGTCACGCTCTCGCCGCCGATGACCAGGGCATGGGTCAGCTTCAGGTACTTGCCGTACTGGATGAAGTTCTCGGCTACCTGCAGCGCGAGCTCGCGCGTCGGCTCAAGGATCAGGCTGCGTGGCATGCGTGCCCGCGCCCGTGAGCCGGTTAGTATATCGAGCATCGGCAGGGTGAAACTGGCGGTCTTTCCGGTCCCAGTCTGCGCCGCGCCGAGTACGTCACGGCCCATCAGCACGACCGGAATTGCCTGTTCCTGGATGGGGGTTGGATGGCGATAGCCCATCTCGGCGATGGCGCGGAGCACCGACTCCGACAAGCCCAGATCGGCAAACAGCGGGCGAGAAGTCTCTTCGGAGGCAGGTACATCGGGCCGCGTCGCAGCGACGGGCGCGAGTTCAATCGGATCCGCCGGGGCGGTCGTGGTATCGTTCAAATCCGGTCCAGTCGCTGGCTGGTGGCCGCACTGCGGCGCAACACCCGCGCGAGACTGCCGCGAAGACGGCATGCCGCGCGTGACGCGTCCGGTATCAGGAGTAAGCTTCTGAAAGTCAAGCGCAACGCGCCGCGGCTTGAAGTCCGGCCGGACGGCTGGCATGCCTGCGCCGAGAAGTTTGCTGAGCAGACGGGTCGAGGTCGTGGCCATGATCAATCGCGTGTTTCGTGCCCTTTGGGGCGCGCTTGTCATCGTGGCGTTCGGGGGCGTCCTGACCGGACTGTCCCAGCCCGCGGTGGCACGCGTCTGGGTCGGGTTTGGGTTCCCGCTCTATGTCGGCCCGCCAGCCTACTACCCCCCACCGGTCTACTATCCGCCGCCTGCCTATTATCCGCCACCGGCATACTACCCTCCACCGGCCTACGCTTACGCACCGCCTCCCCAGTATAGCGCTCCCGGCCAGTCGTGCGTCGTCGCTGGCACGGTCTGCGCGATGGAGCATCCGGTCACCCCAGGCTCCTCCTGCTACTGCACAACGGCGCAGGGTCGCGCCTGGGGACGTGCCACCTGATGGCCGCGCCCCCGGGCTCCGGACCGCCGGAGAACACGAGGCAGCGTCGGCGCACCCAGCCTACGAACGGCGCGCACGAGCATTCTGCCATGCGCATCGAGGACTACGCGCTGATTGGCGACTGCCACAGCGCGGCGCTGGTAAGCCGCGAAGGCTCCATCGACTGGCTGTGCTGGCCTCGGTTCGACAGCCCTGCCTGTTTCGCTGCTCTGGTCGGCACACCCGACAACGGCCGGTGGCGTATCGCGCCGGCGGCACCGGCGCGCGTTCGCCGGCAGTACCGGCCCGGCACGCTGATCCTGGAGACGATCTTTGAAACTCCGGATGGCAGCGTGGCATTGATCGACTTCATGACGGCTACCGACGGGACCTCATCCGTTGTCCGTATCGTGGAAGGGCGCAGCGGCAAGGTGGACATGCGCCTCGATCTGGTCCTGCGCTTTGACTACGGATCGACCATTCCATGGGTGACGCGGCTGCAGCACGGCACGGGCCTGCGCGCCATCGCCGGCCCGGACGTCGTGCTGCTGCACAGCGGCGTGCATCTGCGCGGACACCATTTCACCACCATCGCGGAATTCACCGTCTCCGAGGGACAGCGGGTTCCTTTCACGTTGACCCATGGTCTGTCGCATCGTGCCGATCCGGCAGTGCCGGACGCGAATGTGGCGCTGGACGAGGTTAATGCGACCTGGAGCGCCTGGTCGTCTCGCTGCACGACGCAGGGGGAGTGGCGCGAAGTAGTCCAGCGATCGCTGCTCACGCTGAAGGCGCTGACCTATGATCCGACCGGTGGAATTGTCGCGGCGCCGACCACCTCGCTGCCAGAGCAGCTGGGCGGCCCGCGCAACTGGGATTACCGGTTCTGCTGGCTGCGCGACGCGACCTTCACGCTGCTCGCGCTGATGCATGCCGGCTACCAGGATGAGGCGCAGGCCTGGGGTGCGTGGCTGCGCCGCAGTGTGGCCGGCACCCCGTCGCAGGTGCAGACACTTTATGGCTTGGCGGGCGAGCGCTGGCTGATGGAGTGGGAAGTCCCATGGCTGGCAGGCTATGGCGGCGCCAAGCCGGTGCGCATCGGCAATGCGGCAAGCGCGCAATTGCAGCTCGACGTATATGGCGAGCTCATGGATGCGTTATACCAAGAGATGCAGCTTGGCCTGGCACGCCCTTCCGCGAGCTGGGACATTCAGCGCGCCCTTATCTCTCACCTTACTCAGATCTGGGACCAGCCGGACGAGAGCATCTGGGAGGTGCGCGGCGGCTCTCGGCAATTCACCTTCTCCAAGGCGATGACCTGGGTTGCGATGGATCGCGCCATTCGTGGCGCCGAACAGTTCAATCTGCCGGGGAGGCTGGATGAATGGCGGGCCCTGCGCCAGCGCATCCACGATTCGGTCTGCCGCGAAGGCTACAACGAACAGAAGCAGAGCTTCGTGCAGTACTATGGTGGCGACACGCTGGACGCCAGCCTGCTCCTGCTGCCGATGGTCGGGTTTCTGCCGCCGAACGATCCGCGTATCAAAGGCACGGTCGCCGCGATCCAGCGCGAGCTGACCATCGACGGCCTCGTGCTGCGCTATCGCACCCATGATGGGGTGGATGGTCTGCCCGCCGGCGAGGGCGTGTTCCTCGCCTGCAGCTTCTGGTTGGCGGACAATCTAATTCTGCAGGGCCGTCGCGCCGAAGCACGCGCGCTGTTCGAACGGCTGCTCGGACTGTGCAACGACGTCGGGCTGCTGGCCGAGGAATACGACCCGAGGGCGAAGCGGCAGTTGGGGAACTTCCCACAGGCGTTTTCGCACCTGGCCCTGATCAACACCGCACTGAACCTGCAGAACCACGGACCTGCGCACCGTCGACGCCACGCTTGACGACTGAACGCCCTGTTCACATTAGTGACATCGTTCTCACTGCAAACAGTGGCTATGGCCTCTGCCGGTATGCTGGAAATTGATAAGGTCACGCGTCGGTTCGGTGAGCTGACCGCGGTAAGCGAAGCCACGCTGGCGATACCCGGCGGGCAGATGGTCGGGATCATCGGTCGGTCAGGCGCTGGCAAGTCAACGCTGCTGCGCATGGTGAACCGGCTGATCGAGCCGACCACCGGTCGCGTGGTGTTCGACGGCTGCGACATCACCCAACTGAGCGGCCGAAGGCTGCACAGCTGGCGCGCCAGTGCCGCGATGATCTTCCAGCAGTTCAACCTTGTACCGCGGCTGGATGTGCTGACCAATGTGCTGGTGGGACGACTGAATCGCGTCCCCACGGCACGTGCCTTGCTGAAACTGTTTACCGCGTCCGAGCGCGCGCTGGCGATCCATGCGCTGGATCGTCTGGGCATCGCCGATCTCGCGCTGAAGCGGGCAGACGCATTGTCCGGCGGACAACAACAGCGCGTGGCGATCGCGCGGGCACTGATGCAGGAGCCGCGCATCCTGCTGGCCGACGAGCCGATCGCGTCGCTGGACCCGATGAATGCCAAGCTGGTAATGGACGCATTGCGCGACATCAACCGGCGCGATGGCATAACCGTGCTGTGCAATCTCCACACGCTGGATACGGCACGTGCGTATTGCGATCGCGTCGTTGGAATGGCGCATGGGCGGATCGTGTTCGATGGCGCACCGGAAGCGCTGGACGAGGCAACGGTGCGTGCGATCTATGGCACGGCTGACCATGCAGTTGACGAGCGAATCACGTCGACGAGCATCGGAGCGGCAACAGTACCCGCGTTCGCTCGAGCCTGATCGCAGCCGCTATTCAGCCGGCACCACGATCGGCGGGCGCTTGCCGGCGAGCCGCTCCAGCGCGAGATACACCACCGGGGTGGTGTAGAGCGTCAGCATCTGCGACACGATCAGGCCGCCGATAATCGAAATACCCAATGGCTGCCGCATCTCCGAGCCCGTGCCGAACGCGACGGCGAGTGGCACCGCGCCCAGAAGTGCCGCTAGCGTGGTCATTATGATCGGGCGAAAGCGCTCCAGGCACGCTTCGTGGATCGCCTGCTCCGGCGATAAGCCAAGCTGCCTTTCGGCCTCCAGCGCGAAGTCCACCAGCATGATGGCGTTCTTTTTGACGATCCCCATCAGCAGGATGATGCCGATCATTCCCATGATCGACAGGTCGTTGCCGGTGATCAGCAATGCCAGCAGCGCGCCAATGCCAGCCGACGGCAGTGTGGAAATAATGGTCAGCGGATGCAGCAGGCTCTCATACAGCACGCCGAGTACGATGTAGATCGAGATGAGCGCGGCGGCGATCAGCAGCGGCTGAGTCGACATCGACTGCTGCAGAAATCGCGCGTTGCCAGCGAACTCGGTGCGCACATCCTCAGGCATCCGAAGCTCACGCGTGGCGTTCTCCACCGCCTTCTCGGCGGTGCCGAGTGACATGCCCGGCGCCAGGTTGAAGCTCAGCGTCGCCGCAGGAAACTGGCCCTGATGGCGAACCGCCAGTGGCGCTGTGTCGCGCTCGAAATGCGCCACGGTTGACAGCGGCACTTGTGTGCCGTTGCTCGCGCCGACATAGATGCGGTCGAGCAGCGACGGGTCGGTCTGCAATTGCGGATCAACTTCCAGCACCACCTTGTACTGGTTTCGCTGCGCGTATATCGTCGAGATCTGTCGCTGTGAGTAGGCGTTGTTCAGGGCATTATCGATCGCCGCGGTATTGACCCCAAGGCGCGCCGCGGCGTCGCGATCGATCACCACGTTCACCTGCGGCCCTGCCCGATCCTGATCCGACGTCACGTCCACGATGCCAGGCGTCGCGCGCAGCTTATCCTGCAAGACCAGCGCCCAACGACGCAGTTCGTTGATGTCCTGCGTGATCATGGCGTACTGGAATTGCGCGCCGCCCTGCCGGCCGCCGCCGCGCAGATCTTGCGCCGAGAACAGCGTGGTCTGCACTCCGGTTACCTTCTCCAGAGGCTCGCGCAGGCGGGCAATCACCGCCTCGGACGAAATGTGGCGCTGCGATAGCGGCTTCAGGCTAACGGTGAGGGAGCCCCGGTTGAGCGAATTCCAACCGGCCGCGACACCGACATTGGAGCCGACTGCGTCAACCGCCGGATCGCGCAGGATTACATCCACCGCGGCGCGCTGACGCTCCTCCATCGCCTGAAAAGAGATGTCGGGCGAGGCGAGGGTTGAGCCTACGAGGATCCCCGTATCCTGCAGCGGCAGGAAACCCTTCGGCAGCACAGTATACAGGCGCACGGTCAACACGACGGTCGCGAGCGTCACCAGCAACATGAACACCCGGTGTTCCAGCGCCCAGCCGAGTGTCGCCGCATAAAACCGCTGTGCGCCGTTGAAGGCGCGCTCCAACATACGGTCGAACCGCGCGAGGATCGCGTTCCGCGGTGGGGCACGCAGGTCGCCTCGCATGTACTGCGCGCAGATCATCGGCGTCAGCGTGAGCGAGACAACGGCCGAAACGGCGATCGCCATCGCCATCGTCATGGCAAATTCGTGGAACAGCCGTCCCATGATGCCGCCCATGAAAATCAGCGGGATAAACACTGCGACAAGCGAAATGCTGATGGAAACCACCGTGAAGCCGATCTGGCGTGAGCCGATCAGTGCGGCGCGCATGGCGTCTAGGCCGCGTTCGCGATGCCGGACGATATTCTCGATCATCACGATGGCATCATCCACCACGAAGCCGACTGAAATGGTCAATGCCATCAGCGAGAAGTTGTCCAACATGTAGCCCATGAACCACATGCCGGCGAGCGTGCCGCAAATTGATAATGGTACGGTAACCGCAGCGGCGATGGTCGGCATCAGCCGGCGCATGAACAGCAATACCACCAAAAGGACCAGCGCGATGGTCACCATCAATGTGTACTGAACATCAGCGACCGAGGCGCGAATCGTTGTGGTCCGATCGGAAATGACGGTGAGACTGATGTTTGCGGGCAGCCACTCCATCAGTTGCGGCAGCAATTCCTTGATGCGATCGACCGTCTCGATGACATTGGCGCCGGCCTGCTTCGTGATGGTCAGAAGGATCGCCGGCTGTTTGTCATTCCAGGCAGCGAGTCTGGTGTTGGCGACGCCATTGACCACCGTTGCAACGTCGGACAGCCGCAGGATGGCGCCGTTGCCCGCCTTCAGTACCAGCGGCGCATAGTCCTGCGCCTGCGACATCTGCCCATTGATGCCAATCGATTCGGCCTGTGTCGGTCCCTGGAAGCTGCCAGTTGGCTGCAGGACATTGGTCCCCTTGATCACATTGTATACGTCCTGGGCGGCGAGACCCGCGGATGCCAGGCGTCCAGGATCCAGGCGAACACGCACTGCAGGCTTCTCGGCGCCGTTGACCGTTACCTGTGATACGCCCTCGGCCTGCGACAGACGCTGCGCCAGGATCGTATCCGCCGCATCGTATATCTGCGCCGTCGTCAACGTGCCGGAGGACAACGCGATGGTCATGATCGGCGCATCGGCGGGATTGAACTTGCGATAGTATGGGCGAGTCGGCAGATCGGATGGCAGGTCGGTGATGGCGGCGTTGATTGCTGCCTGCACGTCGCGCGCCGCGCCATCAATGTTGCGGTCGATGTCGAACTGCACGATGATCGAGCTGTTGCCGATCGAACTAACGGACGTTATCTCGGTAACCCCAGCAATTTCGCCCAGCCGTCGCTCCAAAGGCGCAGCAACCGAGTTCGCCATCGTCTCGGGGTCCGCACCCGGCCGCGCCGCGATCACCACAATGGTGGGGATATCGACACTTGGCAGTGCGGAAATCGGCAGGAAGCGATAAGCGACGATGCCCGACAGCAGCAGCCCGAGCGACAGCAGGATGGTGGCAACGGGACGCGTGATGAACAGCCCGGAAAAGCCCATTTCGCCTACCCGTCATGGCCGGGCTTGTCCCGGCCAACTCCACCCGCACCGCTGGCTGGTCCAGGGACAGCTTGCCGCATCATTCGGCCGGCTCCAGTCGAGCGCGCCCCCGTGAGAAGCGCTGTCGCAGCTGCTCGAATGCCAGGTAGATCGCCGGCGTGGTGTAGAGCGTAAGGAACTGGCTCAGCAGCAGCCCGCCGATGATCGTGATACCGAGTGGCGAACGCAGCTCCGATCCCGCGCCACGCTCCAGGACCAGCGGCAGCGCACCGAGTAGCGCCGCCATGGTGGTCATCATGATCGGTCGGAAGCGCAGCAGGCACGCCTCTCGAATCGCCTCCAACGGTGATGCGCCGCGCGTGCGCTCAGCTTCGATGGCGAAATCCACCATCATGATCGCGTTCTTTTTCACGATGCCCATCAGCAGCACGATGCCGACCAGCGCCACCAGCGATAGGTCGATCCCACACAGCATCAGCGCCAACAGCGCACCGATGCCCGCCGACGGCAGCGTGGACAGAATGGTGACCGGGTGGATCCAGCTTTCGTACAGCACGCCAAGCACAATATAGATCACGACCAGCGCGGCCAGGATCAGCCAGGGTTCCGCGCTCAGTGATTTCTGGAACTCGGCCGCATCGCCCGCATAGCTGCCGGAAATGGTTTCCGGCATGCCGATGTCCTTCTCCGCCGCGGCAATCGCCTGCACGGCATTGCTCAGCGAGTAACCCGGCGCCAGGTCGAAACTCAGGGTCACAGCCGGAAACTGCTCCTGATGAGTAATCACCAGTGGCGCCACTGTCCGCGTGACTGTGGCAATCTCGGACAACGGAACTTGCACATCATTGGCGCCTGGTACGCGCAGCAGTCGCAGGAAGTTGGGATCAGCTTGCCATTCAGGGTTGGCCTCCAGAACCACCCGGTACTGATTGGCCTGGCCGAAGATCGTAGATATCTGCCGCTGGCCGAACGAATCGTACAGCGTATCCTGAATCGCCTGCATCGAAACGCCGAGACGCAAAGCAGCGTCGCGATCCACGTTGATGTAGGTTCGGAAGCCGTCGTTCTGCTGGTCGGTGGCGACGTTCATCAACGCCGGCTCCTCTGCCAGCCGCTTCAGTAGCTTTGGGCCCCAAAGTGCCAACTCAGCCGGATCGGTATCGACTAGCGTATATTGGAACTGCGTGCGGCTGATGCGTGTGCCGATTTGAATGTCCTGCACCGGCTGGAAAAATGCAGTGATGCCGGGGATGCTCGAGATTGCCTGCTGCATGCGAGCAATGACCACGGACACAGCATCGCGTTGGCCGATCGGCTTCAGGGCGATCGTCAGCCGACCAGTGTTGGGCGTGGCGTTGATTGTGCCGGCCCCCACGAATGACACCACGCCGGTGACCGCGGGATCGCGCTCGACGATCTGCGCCACCTTTGTCTGCAGTTCGACAAGGCGCGGAATGGAGACGTTCTGAGCGGCCTCGGTCACCGCGACCAGAACGCCGGTGTCCTGTTGCGGCAGGAAGCCTTTGGGCACCACGGCGTAGAGGCCGATCGTGCCGACCAGTGTTGCGGCGCTGACCAGCAGCACCAACGGCCGGCGCCGGAAGGTCCAGTCGAGACTGCGCCGATAGCCGGCCAGCAGCGCATCAAAACTTGCCTCGCTGATGCGGGCGATGCGCCCCGGATGCTGATCGCTCGCCGGTCGCAGAATCTGGCCGCACATCATCGGCGTCAGCGTGAGCGAGATCACCGCGGAGACGATCACCGCGACCGACAGAGTGACGGAGAACTCGGAGAACAGCCGACCGACGACACCGCCCATGAACAGCAGCGGGATGAACACCGCGATCAGCGACACGGTAAGCGATACGATAGTGAAGCCGATCTGTGCCGCGCCCCGATAGGCCGCGGCCAGCGGATGCATGCCCTGCTCGATGTAGCGAACGATGTTCTCGATCATCACGATCGCATCGTCGACGACAAATCCGCTGGCGATGGTCAGGGCCATCAATGACAGATTGTCGATGGCATAGCCCAGCCGATCCATCACACCGAATGTGCCGACCAGCGAGAGCGGCAGGGCGATCGCCGGAATGAACGTGGCGCGCGGTGATCGCAGGAACAGAAAAATCACCGCCACGACCAGCAGCACTGACATGACCAGGGTGATCTGCACATCCCGCACCGACGCGCGGATCGTCTCGGTGCGATCGGTGACGATGGTAAGGTTGATCGCGGAAGGAATCGCCGCCTGCAGCCGTGGCAGAGCCTGTTTCACCGACTGCACCGTCTGCACGATGTTAGCGCCCGGCTGGCGCTGAATATCCAGCACCGCCGCCGGCTGATCTTTGTACCAGGCGGCGACGCGATCGTTCTCCACGCCCTTGATCACGTCGCCCACATCGGACAGTCGCACCGGTGCGTTGTTGCGCCAGGCGATCACCAGATTGCGATAGGCCGCCGCATCGACAAGTTGGTCGTTAGCCCCCAGTGCGAAGGCCAGTCGCGATCCGTCGAAGCCGCCCTTGGCGCCGTTGACGTTCGCATTGGCAACCGCGCTGCGAACGTCCTCCATCGAGATGCCATAGGCGGCAAGACGCGCCGGATCGACACGCACGCGCACCGCCGGACGCAACCCGCCCTGCACCGTGACACGCCCGACGCCGGTGATCTCGGATAGTTTGGGCTGCAACAACGTGTCCGCGGCGTCACTCACCAGGTCGATCGGCAGGGAGTCCGATGTCAGGGCGAGTGTCAGTATCGGCGCGTCCGCCGGGTTCACCTTCGCATAAACGGGCGGATAGGGAAGGTTCGCCGGCAGGGTTCCGGCAGCCGCGTTGATTGCCGCCTGCACATCCTGTGCTGCAGAGTCCATGCTGCGGTTGAGATTGAACTGCAAGGTGATCTGGCTGGTACTCTCGGAACTTTGCGAGGTCATGGTGACCAGGCCGGGTATCTGTCCGAACTGGCGTTCCAAGGACGCGGTGATCAGAGTCTCGATCGTCTCCGGGCTGGCGCCCGGCAACTGGGTGGTGACCAGGATGGTGGGGAAATCGACTTCCGGCAGCGCCGAAACCGGCAACGCGCGGTAGCCGAGTGCGCCCGCAAGCAACAGTGCGATCGCCAGCAGCCAGGTCGCAATTGGTCGAGCGATGAATGGGGCGGAGATGTTCATCGGCGTGGTAACACCGAACACCCCCCCTCCCCTTGCGGGAGGGGGGCGGGGGGAGGGGGTCTATCCATCGCTCAGCCTGGGGCCCCGGCCCGGCGGCGCCGCGTGCCTGGTGCTGTCGGCTGATCGGTGGTGGGCGAGCTGCCAGCCGCCGCCGGCTGAACGATCGTCACTTTGCTGGTCTCGTTGAGACGTGAAGCCCCATCCACCACGACCTTATCGCCGACCTTCACCCCGTCCGTGATGATGCTCGCCTGCTCGTCCTCGTGTCCCACCTTCACATCACGACGCGTGACCGAGTTGTCCTGGTTGACCACATAAACGAAGGTGCTGCGCGGCCCGCGCTGCACTGCCGCCGGCGGCACCACCACCGCATCCCTGGCCGTGTCCACCTGAACGCGTGTGCCGACAAAGGCACCCGGCCACAGCCGATGATCTGGATTGGGAAACGTCGCTTTCAGCTTGATGGTGCCAGTGGTCGGATCGACCTGGTTGTCCAGCACTGACAATGTACCGCTATCCAGCAGGCCGGCCTGACCACCGACAGCACCTTGTGCGAAGGCAAGCACCGTCGCCGCTCCCTGGCTCATCGCCTTCGCCACCTGCGGCAAGCTCTGCTGCGGCAGCGTGAAGACCACCGAGATCGGCTGCAGCTGCGTAAGCACGACCAGCCCGGTGGTATCCGACGCGTGCACGATATTGCCCGGATCCACCTGCCGCATGCCGGTGCGCGCGTCGAGCGGCGAGGTGATCGTGGTGTAGCCGAGTTGCGTGCGCGCATTGTCGATCTGGGCCTGATCCTGCCTGACCTGCGCCTCGTCCTGCGCCACCTGGGCTCGCGCCGTGTCGGCCTGCTGTGCGGACGTGTAGTTGTTGGCGGCAAGCTTGGTATAGCGGGCAAGATCGAGCCGCGCATTCGCCAGCATCGCCTCATCCTGCGCCTTCTTTGCGACCGCCTGATCATAGGCCGCTTGGTAGGTGCGCGGGTCAATCTGCGCCAGCAGATCGCCCTTCTTCACGTCCTGCCCCTCGACGAAGTTCACCGAGATCAGCGGCCCATCCACCATGGGCTTCACGGTCACCATGTTGAACGCCTGCACGGTGCCCAGCGCGTCGAGGAAGATGGGCACGTCCTTTCTCTCGGCCGGTGCCACGAGTACCGGGATCGGCTCGCTGGCATTGCGATTGCGTGCCGCCTGCTTGGTGCTCTCTGCTGGCCAGAACCAGATCGCGTAGCCGATCCCCGCAAGCACCAGGGCGCACAGCACAGCCATCAGCCATCGGCGGGTCCGTGGCCGCGTCACGACATCGGCGGGTTCGCGGGTCAGGGCATCCATATCATGTCTCGGCTAGCGAAACGCGATATCGTGACGCTATTGCGGTCTGCCAATGTATCACCGGACGTTTCCTCCGATGGGCACGGCGAAGCCACCCGGCACCATACCCGGCTGCAGGCCAGGAAACTGGTCCTGGATTGGTCCCGCCGGCTGTATCCAGCCACCTCCCAGCGCCTTGTAGACGCTCAACAATGCCTGAAATCGCGCGAGCCGCACCTGGTACAGCGTGTCCTGAGCCGTGAACAAAGTCGTCTCCGCCTGAAGCACGGTGGTCACATCGACAGTGCCAGCCTGCATCTGGGCCCGCGCGATGTCCGCGGCGCGCTGCGCCGTCGCCACCGCCCGGCGCTGCAAAACCTCCTGCTCGGTGGCAAGGCGCCAGGCTGTCAGCCCATTCTCGACATCGGTAAGCGCCTGCACCACCGCCTTGCGATAGTCGGCCAGCAGCTCGTCATAGCGCCCCTTGCTCTGTTCCAGCTGCCCCCGCAGCACGCCCGCATCGAACAGCGGTTGAGTAAGACCAGCCACCAGTCCGATAGCGGTGCCGCCTGGCGTGAACAGCGTGTTCAGTGCCGCATTGGCGAAGCCGTATGATCCGGTCAGCTGGATGGAAGGAAAGAAGGCAGCACGCGCCAGCTTGATGTTGAAATTTGCCGCCACAAGCTGTGCCTCGGCCTCAGCCACATCCGGACGGCGCTGCAACAGGGCCGACGGAAGACCGGGCGACACCGGCGGCAGCGCCAGTGTATCGAGCGATCCTGGCCGCACCGTGACTGCCTCGGGCGGCCGCCCGATCAGGATGCCCAGTCCGAT
>JBKPOG010000166.1:0-9956 GCA_046732975.1 Pseudomonadota bacterium | reverse complement strand
GTACCGTACTAAGCAGAGGGCGGCGTATCGGCACCGCCGAGGGACGGATCACGGATCGCGATGGCCGCCTGCTGGCGCACGGCACCACGACCTGCCTGATTTTCGACGCCTGAGGTCGCGACTCAGAGAATCGCCGGATTCTCCGGATCCAGCGCTCGCAGCAGGTAAGCGTTGCTCTCCGGTTCATAGCGCTGCCATAGCGCCCGCAGCTCTGCGATCGGCGTATCGTGCCAGTCGACGCGCAGATCGATCAGCGGGAAGCTCTCGTGTTCCACCACGAGCAGGTGCGCGCTGCGTACTGGGACGTGCTCGCCGCCGGCGGCAAGGCCTCCTTCCAAAGCGCGCAGCAGACGCTCCGCCAGCGGCGCCGGTGCGTCGGCTTGAAAGGCACGCAGCATCGCCGCTGGAACACGCGCGGTCGCCAGGATATTGCCGATCGCGCAGACATCCTGCCCCGGCGCGGCGCTCATCTCCGGCTTGGTGCGCGTCCCGCTATAGGCGGCGGTGTTGCCCGCGGCATCCAGCACGGCAAGCTGGCGCCACTGCGCATGGCGCGTGGATGCGACCAGCGCATCCAGCGTCTCCTGCGCGGAACAGCCGGAACGCAACAGCGCAAGCCCACGTGGCCCCAGTCGCGGGTCCGTGCGATGCTGCGTAAGCACTGCACCCACACCGGCCTCGCAATAGGTGCACCGCGCGCCGACAGCGATCGACGATGTGGCGACAGCAGCGCCCAGCTGGCCGCTGCGCGCGCAGCGGCCGACAAGTGAGAAGGTCATCGGTTGCCGAAGGCTTCCCCCGCCCCTGTTGACGTCCTGATATCCCGGACCGCCGTCGCATTGGACGACGGTAAGCAAAGCCTGGCAGCCGGTTATGTCCAACTTGCCACGTCAGTTGTCCTGCTCAGCAGCGCGTGGCCCCTGACCAAGATCGCTATCGGTCTCGGTAGCACACCGATCTGGTTCGCAGAAGGCCGTGCATTGGTATCAGGAGCAACGATCGCCGCTATTCTCGCTGTTTGCGGACGATTGCACATGCCGGTTCGTAAAGATCTTCCCGCGCTGGTTGCGGTCGGCGTCTGCCAGCTTGGGCTCTACTTTGCCTTCGCGCACGAGGCAGTTGCCTGGGTCGCGGCTGGCCGCACCGCGATCCTGGCCAACACGACGACGATCTGGATCGTGCCGCTGTCGCTGATCTTCCTACGCGAGCACAACTCAATGCGCCGGTGGCTTGCCGCCGGCCTTGGGCTTGCAGGCGTGGTGGTGTTGATGAGTCCCTGGGCGATCGACTGGTCGTTGCACGATGTATTGATCGGGCATGCATTTCTACTCGCCGCCTCGCTGTCCTGGTCGGTGGCTATCATCGTCACCCGCACCGCCACGCCACGGTCCACCATGTTCGAACTGTTGCCCTGGTGCTTTGCGCTCAGCGCGGTGATGCTGGCGCCGCTGGTGCTGTGGCATGCGCCGAACGGCAGCATCGGCACGCAGCCGATGTCGTGGCTTGCTTTGGCCTATATCGGCCTGATCGCTGGGCCGTTCGGCACCTGGTGTGTCATCGAGGCGACCGCGGCGCTGCCCGCAATGGTCTCCTCCGTCGGCTTCCTGACCACGCCGGCGATCAGTCTGCTGCTCGCCAATGTTCTGCTTGGTGAGCCCATCACCGCCGATCTGCTCGCCGGGTCGGCGCTGATCGTACTCGGCGTTGGCTGTGCCGCATGGCCAATACGGCGATGAGGCTGCACGCCATCGAGGCGGGGCACGGCGATCCCCCACTGGTGCTGCTGCACGGCCTGTTCGGTTCCGCGCGCAACTTCGGCTCGGTGCAGCGCGAGCTTGCGGCGCATCGGCGCACCATCGCGCTCGACCTGCGCAACCACGGGTCCAGCCCCCACGATGCCGATATGCGCTATGGCAGCATGGCAACCGATGTGTTGCGGGCGCTCGATGCGATGAGCGCATCGCCGGCGACGCTGCTCGGGCATTCGATGGGCGGCAAGGCGGCAATGCAGGCCGCGCTGATGCAACCCGACGCGGTCGCGCGTTTGATCGTCGCCGACATCGCGCCCGTCCCCAATCCGCCGCATCTGCGCCCGGTAGCAGAGGCCATGGCGTCACTGCGGCTCGTGCCGGGCATGACGCGCGCCGAGGCCGATGCAGCATTGGCGGATGCGGTGCCCGAGGGGGGCATGCGTGCATTCCTGCTGCAGAACCTGCAGCTCGGGCGGGCGCCACACTGGCGCATCGGCCTGCAGGAGATCATCGAAGGTTTTGCTGACATCGAGGCGTGGGATGCGTCGCCCGGCGCACAGTATAGCGGCCCCACGCTGTTCATTGCCGGAGCAGGCTCGCATTACATCAAGCCAGAGCACCGCCCGATCATCCGCGCTCTGTTTCCGCGCGCGCGCTTTGTCACGCTGAAGAATGCCGGTCATTGGCTACACGCCGACAACCCGTCGGGTTTCGTCGCAGTGGTCGAAGCGTTTTTGACAGCCTCAGCCTGAGGTCAGCATCATCGTCGCATGCGTCTGACGGACGAAGAACGCGCGATGCTGGCCGGCGAGGCGGGGCCCGGGCGGCAATGGGCCGTCGAGCACCAGATACGGGTCGGCCGGTATCTCGGTGCCAAAGATTTCGTCCAGGTATCGCAGGCACACATCATGGCCGATACCGAATCTCTCGGCATTGCCGGCGTCGAGTGGCTGGAACGACTTGCCGCACTGCCGGAACGGGAGCGGCATGTGCGCATCCCCACCATCACCGATCCGCGCGGCACCGACTTTGCTGCGGCAGCACGGCTGAAACAGCAGGAGTGGATGCTGACGCTGGAACGACGCGCCATCGCCGCCTTCGAAGCCCTGGGCGTGCTGATGACCGACACTTGCATCAACTACCAGACGATCATGCCGGCGGTACTCGGCGAGCACATGGCGTATGGCGACACCGGCGTAGTGATCTATGCGAACAGTGTCCTTGGCGCGCGTTCCAACTTCGAAGGCGGTCCATCGGCGCTGGCTGCCGGCTTGACCGGCCGCACGCCTCGCTACGGTTACCACCTTCCGGAGAAGCGGCGCGCGACGCTGAAGCTCCGCATCGCTGACACGCCCCGTGCGTTGCACGAATGGGGCGCGCTCGGTGGCGTCATCGGTCGCATTGCTGGCGACTACTGGCAGGTGCCGGCGCTCGTCGGCGTCGATCGCGTACCGACATCGGATGAGCTGAAACACTTTGGCGCAGCACTGGCGAGCTATGGTTCTGTCGCACTGTTCCACATGGTTGGAGTGACCCCGGAGGCGGACCATGCGGTCGATCCGACGCTTGCGGTCGCCGCGACGATCACCGCGGCGGATCTCGCCGCGTTCCAATCTGCCTACCGCGCCGACCTCGACGAGATCGATGTTGTGGTCTTCTCCTCGCCGCAGCTCAGCCTGGTTGAGCTTCGTGAGGTCGCGGACCTGCTGGATGGCCGTCGCGCAACGATCCCGCTGCTTGTGGTGACCAGTCCTCAGGTCAAGCCGGACGCCGACCGTCTTGGCATCACCGCGCGCGTCGAGGCCGCCGGCGGCCTCGTTTCGTCCGGCATGTGCTTCTACCAGAGCTATGCGCGCGAAATGGCGGAAGCGAACGGCTGGCAGACTTTGGTGACCCCGTCGGCCAAGCTGGTGAACATCCTGGGCGGTTATGGTTATCGGCCGGCCTTGCTGTCGATGCAGGAATGCGTCGAGGCCGCCTGCACCGGGCGGATCGCGCGATGACCCTGTTCAATGCTGTGGCGGCGATGGGCCGACGCGTGCAGGGTCGTGCACTGGTGGCAAAGGACGGCTTCTCTGCCCGCTACGATCTCGATCGCGCACGCGGCGTTTTTTCCCGGCCCGAGCATCGTTTGGCCGGGCACTCCTATCTTGGGCGCATCCTGGTGCTTGATGCGGCGAAGGGCGGCGTCGCCACCGCCTGGATGCTGCACGAGATGGCGGCCCGCGGTGTAATGCCGTTGGCGCTGGTGCTGAACCGGGTCAATCCGATCATGGTGCAGGGCGCGGCGCTCGCCGATTTCACCATGCTGTCGGGGTTCGACGTGGATATCACCGCCATGGTGCCACACGGCGCATTGGTGGAGGTGGACCCCGAGGCCGATCGTCCGTGTCTGCGCATCCTCGCGCCGCCAAGAGCGCGAGAAGCCGGATGAATTCGCCGCAACGCGCCGCCGCAGCGCTTGCTCGCCATGGCAGGCAGAGACGACAATGCCGCCATGCAGCCTCGGCCCATCCATGCTCCGGTCGAACCTGCGGCGTATCCGTCGAGTGAACCTCGACGGTTCTCCGGGCCTGCCTTCGCGGCATTGGATCTCGGCACCAACAATTGCCGCATGCTGGTCGCCTCGCCATCGGGCGACAGTTTCCGCGTACTGGACAGTTTCAGCCGGATCGTCCGGCTAGGCGAGGGGCTGCACAGCACTGGCCGGCTGGGCCCTGATGGCATGGAGCGCGCGCTGGCCGCGCTTCGGGCGTGTGCCGCGCGGCTGGAGCGACGTCCGGTGCGGAGGCTGCGCGCGGTCGCGACCGAGGCGTGCCGTCGCGCCGCCAATGGCGCTGCTTTCCTTGCTCGGGTGAAGCACGAGACCGGTCTCGACATCGGCGTGATCTCATCGCGCGAGGAAGCCGAGCTGGCACTGGAGAGCTGTTCGCCGCTGCTGGCCGGATGTGGGCGTCGCGCGCTGCTGTTCGATATCGGCGGCGGGTCGACCGAGCTGGCCTGGGTGCGGCTTGGCCCCAACGGACGGACGGAACTGATCGGCTACGCCTCGCTGCCGGTTGGCGTGGTGACGCTGGCCGAGAGGTTCGGCGAGGCCGGCTTCGACCCTGACGGGTTCGACGCCATGGTGGATGACGTCGTGGCCCGGCTGCAGAGTTTTGAGGCGGTGCATTGCATCGGTCGCGAGATCCGCGACGGTGGGGTGCAACTGCTGGGCACCAGCGGCACGGTCACGACGTTGGCGGGCGTGGCACTTGGGTTGCCGCGTTATCGCCGGCCGCTGGTGGACGGCGCGGTGCTGAGTGCTGAAGCGGCTGGTGCGGCGCTCACCAGCCTGCGGGAACTGGGGCGTGCGGGGCTGGAGGCACATCCCTGCGTCGGGCCGGAGCGGGTGGAATTCGTGCTGCCCGGCTGCGCCGTGTTTGCTGCGCTGGTGCGGATGTGGCCTGCGCCGCGGGTGATCGTCGCGGACCGCGGGCTCCGCGAGGGGATGCTGCTGCGCATGATCCGAGGCGACCGCCAGCGCGGTCGGGGGTGAAAGGCCGCAAACCGGCAGCACCGCGCGGCCTGTCGGTGGCCGTGCGCACCGCCAAAGGGCGAAGCGCCGCTTCGCAGCGCTGGCTCGCGCGGCAGCTCAACGATCCTTACGTCGCCGCAGCAAGGCAGCAGGGCTGGCGCTCGCGGGCCGCGTTCAAGCTGATGGAGCTCGACGAGAGGTTCCGGTTGATCCGCCGCGGTGCGCGGGTCGTGGACCTCGGCGCCGCACCCGGCGGTTGGACGCAAGTTGCAGTGAAGCGCGGGGCGACGCCCGTGGTTGGTGTCGACCTCTTGCCGGTCGATCCGGTGCCAGGCGCGACGGTGCTCGAAGGCGACTTCACGGATCCCGAGATGCAGCAGCGCCTGATCGGTGAACTTGGCGGCAGCGCTGATCTGGTTCTGTCCGACATGGCGCCCAACACCACCGGTCACGCTGCCACCGACCATCTGCGCATCATGGCGCTGGCCGAGGCAGCGCTGGCATTCGCGCTCGAGGTGTTGGGGGAAGGTGGCGGCTTCGTTGCCAAGGTTTTTCAGGGCGGCGCTGAGAAGGCAATGCTGAACACGCTCAAGCGGCACTTCGCCTCGGTCCGGCACGCCAAGCCCCCAGCGAGCCGGAAGGAATCGAGCGAATTATATGTGGTGGCGACCGGCTTCCGGCTCAGTCAACAGTGAGCGGCTCCCCGTCGAGATCCTCGGCACGCTCCACCTTGATCAGCACCGCGAAACCCTTCTTGTCCGGGTCGCGGTCCTTTTCGGGCTGCACCAGCCGGCGCCACACCTCCTCGTACTGCGGCCCTGATTTCACCACCTGCGCCGTGCCATAGAACCGGGCTATGCCGCCCTTCGGCAATACGCCGTCTGCGCGCAATTGCGGTTTGCGGAAATACACTGTCACCTTTGTGCCGTCGCGCAGCGCTGCGGTGGTCGAGCCCTTGCCGCGCTCCCACAGTGCGATGTGGTCATCGTCGAACACCATCGTGCTGCCGCGCGGCGTGATTTGCGCGTGACCGTTCGGCAGCACGGTGCCGACCAGGCATACGTGCTCGGGAAACGCCGAGTTGATATGTGGCTGCAGGGTCTTCGGGATGGTTGGCACTGCCTCGCTCCGCTTTGTTCGGCGGGAGCGTAGGCCAAGCGGCGGAGAAGAAAAGGGCATGGCCCCGCCTTGCTGCCGTGCCATGCCCGGCTGAAATCAGCGGTAGTAGCCGCGGTAGGAGTTGTAGCCGTAATACGGGTTGTGATGTTCACGCCACTCGTGGTGACGCCATTCGCGCTGAGCCTCCCAACGCCGGTGCTGCGCGTATTGGCAGCGGGGGCCGCAATAACCCCAGTCCGCCTTCTGTACGGCGGATGATTGGTCGATGGCCGGTGCCGGAACCATGGTTGCGGCAGAGGCGCCAATGGAACTCAGGCCGATAAGGCCGGTTGTGGCCGCTAGAGCTATCAAAGTCTTGCGCACGGTTCGGACCTCCCTGTTCGTGCAATGACCCTGATAGTGGGGGCGATTGGCGACTGTTTGGCGGCGGTATCGCGGCGGAACTTTGGTGGCAGCTGACATGTTTGTAATCGCATGAAGCAAGGACAGATGAACTTCCAGCGGCCACCCGACACGCCACCTGGCCCACATCCGGATCCCAATCCGGCACCGCCGCCTCCGATCGAGCTGCCCCCGCGGCCAGATCCACGTCCGCCGGAACCGATGCCGACCCCGCTCTGACGAGCGCAGTTGGCACCTCGTCGGCGGCTTTCACCACATCCCCAATTGGCAAAGGAGAATTTCTGTGAAGCAGTCCCATACAGAAGAGACCGTACGTCACACCGACGATCAGCAAAACACCGGTACTCACAAGAAACCAGGGGCGCCCGATGAAAAGGGCGCGGACCGGTTTGGGGGCAGCCGCGCCGGCAGCGAGAACGTCGAGCCAGCGCAGAAGGAAAAGTAGCGTCGCTGCGCGCCGGACGTCGTCTGGCGCCACGGCGGTTGGCCGGGACATGCCCGGCCAACACAACAAGACTAGGCGGTGGCGCCGAGACGGGCTGCCATCTGTTGCTTGAATTGCTCAATCGGCATGAAGCCGGGATCTTGGCGACAGGCCGCCTCCGTCTCGCGCAGGATCTGTTCGTCCGATTTGCTGAGATCGAGCGGCTTGCCGTGTGGTTGGGGCACGTGGAAGGGTGTGTCCAGATAGGCCTCCACGGTGTTCCCTTCTGGATCCTTGAAGTAGCACGACCAGGCGTTGCCGTGGCTGACCGGGCGCATCTCTGTTGCGCCGAGCGCTAATGCGCGCTGGTGCACTTCGCGCAGGTCCGCCAGCGTGTCGACCATGAACGACATCTGCTGGATCGGATTGAAGCCCGAGGTATCGGGCCGGCCGCTGACCAACACCAGCTGATGGTGGTTCTCCGGATTGCCGCTCATGAACGTCAGATGCATGCCCGCCCGGCCCTCGCCCTGATCGGTCACCATCAGCCCCAGAACCTCGGCGTAGAAGCGCTCCATAGTCGTGCGATCGTGCACATAGATGCCCATGTGGGCCAGTCGCGCGTGGATGTTCGGCATGTCCATTCCTCCTACTGCAGCGTCATCCAGGCTGGTTGTTTGTGCAAGCGAGCGCGCTCGCGTGTGGCGCAACAAGGCAGGCGCTTCCGCCGTCCGGCAGGGTACGCCATGCTGCGGGCGCGATGTAAGTTGGGGAAACAGCAATGAAGGTTGGCTTCATCGGCGTCGGAAACATGGGCGGACCCATGTGCCGCAATATCATTCGCAACACCAACCATGACGTGGTCGTCTTCGACCTCAATCCGGCGGCGATCAAGGCCTGTATCGACCTGGGTGCCAGCGCGGGCACATCGGTCCAGCAGGTCGCGGCGGATTGCGACGTGATGTTCGCCTCGCTGCCAATGCCGCGCAATGTCGAGGAGGTCGCCGCCGGCATTGCCGCCAGCGCCAGGCCCGGCACAGTCTACATCGACCTCTCGACGAATTCGCCGGCCACGGCGCGCCGGGTCGATGAGCTGATGCGTGCGAAGGGTATTCAGATGCTGGAGGCACCTGTCTCCGGCGGTGTGCCACGAGCGACCGACGGCACGATTGTCATCATGGTAGGTGGTGATACGGCGGTGTTCGATGCCCAGCTGCCGCTGTTGAAATCATTCAGCGGCGAGGTGGTGCATGTCGGCGAGATCGGCATGGGCTCCGTCGCCAAGCTGGTCAACAACATGCTGGCTTTTTGCAACGCCGCAGCCGCGGCCGAAGCGCTGATGATCGGCACCATGGCTGGCATCGATCTGCGCAAGCTGCAACAGGTTATCAGCAATGCCAGCGGCAACTCCTCGGCGTTCCGCAACATCTCGGACAAGGCATTCAAGCGCGAGTTTGCCGCGACCTTCGCGCTCGACCTGGCGCACAAGGACCTGCGCCTCGCCTTGGAGTTGGCTGATGAATTGGGGGTGCCGGGGATGATAGCGCCACAGGTGATGAACCTGATGCGCATCGCGCGCGCCAAGGGAATGGGCGGCGACGACAGCAGCTCGGTCATTCGCGTATACGAGCAGGCGCTTGGCAAGGAGGTGCAAGCCTGACGCATATGCGCAACAAAATCACTATAGTATGCGCATAAACAAACCGCGAGCGGACCATAGTTGGACTTCAGATACTTTCCGAACGCTTGTATGCATTTCTTACTTCCATCTGCGACATGGAACGCTGGAATGAGACGGGGGCGCAATGGAGAGTCGGCCACAAAAACGGATCCTTGTCGTCGAGGACGACCCGCTTGTATCCGAAGTGGTCATCGACGCGCTGGATGGGCTCTATGATACCAGTCGTGCCGCGAATTCCGCTGACGCGATGGTGGCGCTGCGAGCAGGCGGCATCGATGCAATGCTATTGGACTGCACCTTGCCAGGAGGCCTCGACCCGCTTCTGGTGCCGATGGCGGATGACTCAGGCGTCCCGGTGATCCTTATGTCGGGCCATCCCGACATGATGGAGCGGGTGCCGGGGGTACAGCGACCTTGTATTCAAAAACCTTTTAGCCTGACCGCGCTGTTGGCCATGATCGAAAGCGTGATCCCACCACCAGGCGCGAGCCCGGCCTGAATCCGTCGCTGCTACGCCTCAAGCAGGTGGTGTAGCGCCGAAACCAGCGCACGCGCCGGAAAGGGTTTCGCTAGGAACTCTTCCTGCGGAGGCGGACGCTGCAGCCCGCTGACGAACAGCACCTTGAGTTCCGGATGCATCTGGCGCGCCCGGCTGGCAAATGCGACGCCGTCCAGTCGCGGCATCGCTATGTCGGTGACAACGACCGAAATGTCCGGGTGCTCCCGCAGCACCTCGAGACCTTCCTCACCATTCGAGGCCTGGTAGACATGGTCACATAGGTCTTCCAGCACCTCGGCGACCGTCTCGCGGACCAACGCGTCATCGTCAACGACCATACCGATCGGCTGCATCGAATACGAACTCTTCATGTGGAGATCAGCCCTAATCCGGGTCCTACCATAGATAACCGAACCCACCATGCCCGTTTGTCGTTTCTGACCCGCCAGTTACGATCAAATGAAAATGTCCGCCATGTGCGCGATAACGCTACCGCAGAGCGCTTAAACCACCGGCACTCCCGCAACGCGGGAAGGCGGGTGCCGCCTATACCAGCGTGGCAC
>JBKPOG010000165.1:0-30524 GCA_046732975.1 Pseudomonadota bacterium | reverse complement strand
TCGCTGGTGCATGACCCTTGTGGAGCGGCCCAGTGATCGAGAATGCCCTGCCGGACGATCCTACCCCCAAGCCGCTGAAGACCGTTCCTCTCGACGCGTGGCACCGCGCGTTCGGTGCGAGGATGGTCGAGTTCGCCGGGTATTCGATGCCCGTCCAGTATCAGGGCGTGCTGGCAGAGCACCTGCATTGCCGCTCACACGCCGCACTGTTCGATGTTTCGCACATGGGCCAGGCAACTTTGTCCGGACCCGACGCCGCGGCAGCGCTCGAACAGTTGGTGCCAGGCGACATGGTGGCGTTGAAGCCTGGGCGGCAGCGCTACACGCTGCTGACAAACGAGGCGGGCGGCATCCTCGATGACCTGATGGTGACACGGCTCGGCGATGACCGGCTGTTCGTGGTGGCGAACGCCAGCCGCAAGGACATCGACTTCACCCATATCGCGGCCAACCTGCCGCCGGGTGTGCAGCTTCAGTTGCACGACGATCGCGCGCTTCTTGCGCTGCAAGGGCCAGCCGCCGCGGCCGTGATCGGGCGCATCTTGCCCGAGGCGGCACAGCTTCCGTTCATGAGCGCCGCACCGATCGCGCTGGCCGGCATTCCGTGCCTCGTGTCCCGTTCAGGCTACACCGGCGAGGACGGATTCGAGATTTCGGTCCCGGCAGAGGCAGCGCAGGAGTTGGCCCAGCGGCTTATGGATGAGCCCGAGGTGGCCCCAGCAGGCCTCGGTGCACGCGATTCGCTGCGGCTCGAGGCTGGCCTCTGCCTGTATGGCAACGACATCGACGAACTGACGACGCCGGTCGAGGCCGGCCTGACCTGGGTGATCGGCAAACGCCGCCGCACCGACTGGGATTTTCCGGGCGCTGCCGCGGTTCGCGATCAGATTGAAAATGGAGCGCCGCGCCATCGCGTCGGCATCCGTCCCGATGGGCGCGCGCCAGCCCGCGCGCTTACCGAAATTGTCGCGGGCGACGGCACCGAGGCCGGCACCGTCACTTCCGGCGGCTACTCGCCCACGGTAAGCGCGCCGATTGCCATGGGCTATGTCCGAAAGGACCTCGCCGCTATTGGCACGGCACTGCACCTGAAGGTGCGCGGCAAGCCACTGCCCGCGCGCGTCGTGTCACTGCCGTTCGTCCCCCACCGCTACGCCCGCTGACATAAGGAGCGTCCGATGGCGAAACCCCCTGCCGATATGCGCTTCACCAAAGAACATGAATGGGTGCGGCTTGACGGCGACATTGCGACTGTCGGCATCACCGATCACGCGCAGGAGCAGCTTGGCGACGTGGTGTTCGTCGAGCTGCCGGAAGTCGGACGCGATGTCGCGGCAGACGAGGCCTGCGCCGTGGTGGAAAGCGTCAAGGCCGCTTCCGACGTCTATGCGCCGCTCACCGGCAAAGTTGTTGAAACCAATCAATCGATAATCGACGACCCTTCGCTGGTGAACAGCGATGCCGAGGGCGAAGGGTGGTTCTTTCGCGTCGAACTCGACGACACCGATGCGTTTGAGGCGCTGATGGATCACGCCGCCTACGACGAATACCTGGAGACGCTGGACTGATGGACGTTCTTGCCGAGCTCGCTGCGCTGGAAGCGGCGGATAGTTTTGTTTCGCGTCACATCGGTCCGTCCGAAACCGAGATTGCCGCAATGCTGCGCGAAGTTGGTGCAGCGACCCTTGACGAACTCGCGGCAAAGACTGTCCCGCCAGCGATTCGCAGCAGCCAGCCACTGGATCTGCCGCCACCAATCGACGAAGCCGCGGTAATGGCCGAACTGCGCGCACTCGCGGCGAAGAACGCGGGGACAAAATCGCTGATCGGCATGGGCTATCACGGTACGCACACGCCACCCGTCGTCTTGCGTAATGTGCTGGAGAACCCAGGCTGGTACACCGCGTATACGCCGTACCAGGCGGAAATAGCGCAGGGCCGGCTGGAAGCGCTGCTGAACTTCCAGACTATGATCTGCGAGCTGACGGCGATGGAAATCGCCAACGCGTCGCTGCTCGATGAGGCAACCGCTGCCGCTGAAGCCATGGCAATGGCGCACGCCGTCAGCAAGACGAAGTCTGATGTGCTGGCGGTCGCCACCGACCTGCACCCGCAGACCCGTGCCGTGTTGGCGACACGCGCACGGCCGATCGGCATCAGGTTGGTCGACGTCGCACCCCAAGACCTTGCTGCGATCGAGGCGGCGCAGCCGTTTGCGCTGGTGCTGCAATATCCCGGCACCACCGGCGCCATTCGCGAGCTTTCGTCGGAAATTGCGGCTGCGCACGAAGCGGACGCGCTGGTCATCGTTTGCGCTGATCCGCTTGCGCTGGCGTTGCTGACGCCGCCTGGCGAAATGGGCGCCGATGTCGTGGTTGGCTCCTCGCAGCGCTTCGGCGTGCCGATGGGGTTCGGTGGCCCGCATGCCGGCTACCTGGCGACGCGCGACGCCTACAAGCGTCATATGCCAGGCAGGTTGGTCGGCGTGTCGCTTGATGCCGCCGGCCAGCCTGCGATGCGCCTCGCTCTGCAGACGCGCGAGCAGCACATCAGGCGCGAAAAGGCCACGTCGAACATCTGCACCTCGCAGGTGCTGCTGGCGGTCATCGCCGGCTGCTATGCGGTTTGGCACGGGCCAGAGGGGCTGAAGCGAATCGCGCGTCGCGTCAACCTGCAGGCACGGCTGCTGGCTGCTGCCGCGCAGCAAGGCGGCCATCGTCTGGTACACAATTCTTTCTTTGACACGATCACGCTTGAAGCTGCATCCGCCGATGCGCTGTTGCACGCGGCACTGGCGCAGGGCTTCAATCTGCGACGGATCAGCGACGTGCGCATTGGCATATCACTCGACGAGACGGTGACGCGCGAGGAGCTGGAACGCCTCGCTGGTGTGTTGGGCGGTAAGGTTTTGGATGCGCCTCCCTCCATTCCGGCAGAGCTTGCGCGCAACACGCCATTCCTGGAGCAAGCGGTATTCCACCAGCATCGCGCAGAACACGAGATGCTGCGATACTTAAAGCGGCTGGAGGAGAAGGATATCGCGCTGAACCGCAGCATGATCCCACTCGGCTCCTGCACGATGAAGCTGAACGCTTCGGCGGAAATGCTGCCTATCACGCTGCCGGGCTTCACCGACATCCATCCCTTCGCGCCGCCGGACCAGACACAGGGCTATGCCCTATTGACCGAACGCCTGACCGATTGGCTGAAGACAATCACCGGCTTCGCCGCGGTGACGCTGCAGCCGAACGCAGGATCGCAAGGCGAGTATGCCGGACTGCTGGCGATCCGTGCGTTCCACGAGGCGCGCGGCGAAGCACATCGCATCATCTGCCTGATCCCGTCCAGCGCGCATGGCACCAACCCGGCGAGCGCGGCGATGGCAGGGCTACAGGTTGTGGTGGTCGGCTGTGACCGCGATGGCAACATCGATGTGAACGACCTCAAAGCCAAAGCGGACAGGCATGCAGCTAATCTCGCTGCATTGATGGTGACCTACCCGAGCACGCATGGCGTGTTCGAGACAGCTATTCGCGAGATCTGCGACATCGTGCATGCGCGCGGCGGACAGGTCTACATGGACGGCGCCAACCTCAACGCACAGGTGGGCCTGACCAGCCCCGCCGCGATCGGCGCCGATGTCTGTCATCTCAATCTGCACAAGACATTCTGCATTCCTCATGGCGGCGGTGGCCCTGGGGTCGGGCCGATCGGCGTCGCGGTGCATCTCGCGCCTCACCTGCCCAATCATTCGCTGCGCAATGACGCAGGTCCTGCGAGCGGCTTCGGCGCGGTATCAGCCGCACCGTTCGGCAGTGCGATGATCCTGCCGATCTCCTACGCGTATATCCGCATGATGGGTGCCGCCGGACTGAAACGCGCGACGGAGGTGGCAATCCTGAATGCGAACTACGTGGCGAAGCGCCTGCGAGCGCACTATCCGGTGTTGTACTCCGGACCGGGAGGGATGGTGGCGCACGAGTGTATCATCGACTGCCGGGGCTTCCAGGCCGAAGCCGGCGTGATGGTGGAGGACATCGCCAAGAGGCTAATGGATTTCGGCTTCCATGCACCGACCATGTCCTGGCCGGTCGCCGGCACGCTGATGATCGAGCCGACCGAGAGCGAGAGCAAAGCCGAGCTCGACCGGTTCTGCGAGGCGATGATCGCGATCCGCGCGGAAATCGCCGCGATCGCTGCGGGGAAACTCGACAAGGCGGACAACCCGCTGAAGCATGCCCCGCATACCGCAGCACACGTTATGGCGAATGTATGGACGCACAGCTATTCGCGCGAGCAGGCGGCGTTTCCGGCGCCATGGGTCGCGGCGGCAAAATACTGGCCGCCGGTCAGGCGCGTCGACAACGTGTACGGGGACCGCAACCTGGTCTGCAGCTGTGCGCCACTCGAAGCGTATGCCCAGGCGGCGGAGTAATCTCACGGCGCGCTGGTGCCGCACGATCGCGCGATTGGTGGGCCAAGGGGTAGGGCAGGTCTGACACGGCCCCATATGACCTCGGGCTGCGCGGCAGCCGTCACTAAGGCAAAGCCTTGCTGCCTGCGCTAGGCACGCGTTACCGTTGTACGGTCCAATCAGATGCTGTCACGCATGCACGACATGAGTCCAAGACCTGGATCTAGATTCTCGGAGCCTTTCCGGGAACAGTTTGTGCTCTTCCTCAAGGAGGCAATCGAGGCGTTCGCCGCGGCAACGCCGGGTTATGCCCACGATAAGCGGTCGCGGTGGGCCTATGCCTTCAACCCGATACTCGAGGGAGATCCGGAAAAGCCGGTATACGCGACGATGGCGGCGCTCAGGGCACCAAACTTCGCGGCGCTGCGGGTCGGTGTGACCGAAGGCGGACAGGTCGTGGTTGAAGTGGAGCATCGCAAGCTGGTGATCCCGTATATCACCAATGATGTCGAGGATCCGCGCGAGTTTCCGAAAATTCAGAAGGGCCTGCGCCAGATCATCGAACATTTCGAGAGGGCGGCCGGCATGGCTCGGCACAGCCTGTTCACTCGTCTTACATCTGATCCCGGATACCAGGAACTCGCCCAAGCACGTCGCTCTAGCCTGTCTGGTCGCGGATAAGGCAAGCCGGCCGCAAAATGCGCGGCTACGTTACCTGCGGCGGGAACGACAATCGCTCACGCATTACCCGCATAATGGCAGCGTGCACGCCTTCCCGCGATTCGTCCGCCGGAAGCAGCACACAGCGCGCCGGTTCTGCCACGACGATTTCCCGGAACCCTTGCCTCACGCGGGCGTGGAATGCCGCATCGAGGCGTTCGTAGCGATCTGTAGCACCACCACGCAGTACTCGCCGTTTCACTGCGACTTCGTCACTCACGTCCAGCACCAGCGTGAGATCCGGAATGATGCCGAGATGTCCGATCAGCGACGCGATCACGCCGCGATCTACACCCTGGCCATAGCCCTGATACGCCATGGTCGAATCGTAGAAGCGGTCGCAGATCACCCACATGCCTGCATCGAGCGCTGGCCGAATTGTCTTCGCGATGTGCTCAGCGCGCGCGGCAAAATGCAGCAGCGTTTCCGCCAGTGGCGACCACTCGCTGCCGCCCAGCAACAGGCCACGCAGTGTTTCGGCTCCAGGTGCGCCACCTGGCTCACGTGTCCGCAGCACCGGCAGGCCCAAAGCGACCAACGCGTCCGCCAGCAACGCGACCTGGGTGGACTTGCCGGCGCCTTCCCCGCCCTCCAGCGTGATGAAGCTAGCCACCCGTTACATAGTGCGACAGCACCGCGATCGCTCGCCCTGGCAAGCTGAGTTTTGGAACGTCGGCGCCAGCCAGCAGCGGTACCTCCATTGCCGGAACGCCATCACCCTTGACTGCCAGCTTGCCCAAGGTGGTTCCCTTCGCAACCGGCGCCCGAATCGGTGAATCGTAACTCACCTTCACCGCGGCATTCTTCCGCCAGTTGCGCGGCATCGTCACGACGAGGTCGCGTCCGCCGATCAACGGCACGGTCGGTGACACGCCCAGCCAGACCGGCACACGCTCCACAACGTCGCCGGCAGCGAACAATGTTACATCCTCGAAGTTGGCGAACGCCCAGTCCATCAGGCGCTCGCCCTCCTCGGCACGTGCGTGCATCGTCTCCAGGCCATTCAGCACCAAGATCATCCGTCGATTGCCGCGCCTGCTGCTGGCTACCAGTCCATAGCCGCCAGCCTCGGTGTGACCGGTCTTCAGCCCGTCCGCGGTGCCCTTCTGCACCAGAGGATTGCGGTTGCCCTGCTCGATATTGTTGTACTTGAACGTCTTCTCCGAGTCGTAGTGATAGTATTCTGGGAAGTCGTGGATGATGCGCCGCGCCAGCGTGGCAATGTCGCGGCAGCTCATGTGCTGCTCCGGATCCGGCCAGCCAGTTGAATTCTTGAAGAAGCTGTTGGTCAGACCCAGCTCCTTGGCCTTCTGGTTCATCAGCTCGGCGAACTGCTCCTCGGATCCAGCGATTGCTTCGGCGAAAACGATACAGGCGTCATTGCCGGACTGCACGATGACGCCACGAACCAAGTCCTCTACTTTCACCTGTGTGCCGACCTGCACGAACATCTTTGACCCGCCCATCTTCCAGGCACGCTCGGTGACCGGCAGCTCGTCTTCAAGCCGCATCTTGCCTTGCTTCAGCCGCTCGTAGACCAGGTAGATCGTCATCAGCTTGGTCATCGATGAAGGGGGCATCTCAACGTCGGCATTCTTTTCCAGCAGCGATGCACCGGTGTTGTAGTCCATGACGTAGGCCCATCGCGCCAGGGTATCGACCGGGCCGATTGGTGTATCCGCCGGGCTTCCGGCCGATGCCGGGTCCTTCTTTCCGCGCGACCCGGCTTTCGACTGCGTTGGATGACGAGGTTGGCCAATCGCGGCGGGCGCCATTGCGCAGAAACTTGCAGAAACCAATAGGGCTTGGCGACGAGTGAGCATCTCGACTCGACTCCTATTCGACCACGATGCGCGCATCCGTTACCCCGGCGTGAAGCACTTGGTCCAGCACCTTGTCAGCCTGTTCCACACTCGCGAGCGGGCCAATGACCACGCGATGGTTCGACTGCCTTCGCCCAGCCGATTCGCTGACGATGCTGGCGCCCAGTGCGGCGACCTTGGCACGCTGCATCTCGGCGTATCGATAGTTCTGAAATGTGCCAAGTTGAATGAGCAGCCGGCCGGGATTGGCCGCCACCTGAGTTACGGTCTCCGGCAGCCGCTCAATCGGCGCTGCAACCGGTTTCTGTTCTTCAGTGACAATGGGCTCACGCATAGCGATCGGCTGAGCCATGCTGCCAGGCGGCGGCAGCGCGCTCTGCCGCACTGCGATCACCGGTGCGGCAGTCAGGTTCAGCTTCGGCGCACCAGGCACCGCTTCGACCGCCGCATGGCTTTCCGCCGGAAGAATCTCCAGGCGAACACGCACTCCATCCTGCTGCGCGAACTGCAGCAGCGTCGCAGTGCGGCGGGTGACCTCGACCAGCCGATGCGGCGTCGCAGGACCACGATCGTTGATCCGCACCGTCACTTGCCGACCATTCTCCAGGTTTGTCAGGCGCGCGATAGCTGGAAGCTGCAGCGTCTGATGCGCCCCGGCGAGCGATGATTGATCGAATACCTCGCCATCTGCGGTCAGCGGCTGATGCTCCCCGGCGTACATGGTTGCCAGACCCGTCTGCTCGCCTTCAAAGCTCTCGCGCGGGTAATACCAAACTCCGCCGGCTTGGTAGGGAGCGCCAAGTACGTAGTGCGGGTTCGCCGGCGGCGGGTGCTGGCACGACGCCGCCAGCGCCGCCACACACGCGGCTAAGACAAGCTTCACGTGACGATCGCGTCTCCAAGCAGGCCGACCACCAGCGCATAGTAGTCCGAGGGATTATAGCGGCGGATCGCGGCAAAGTTCGCATATACCAGAAACGCCTCGCCGCCCGGGCCGTCAGGCTGTACCACCGCAGCCGAAGCATCACCACGCGGCAACGGCCTGCCATCGGCCGGCCGCACACCAAGCCTTGTCCATTCGGCCAGCGGCCTGCGCTCATCCCGCCCCGTCGCAACTCGTGCGTAGCCCGCCGGCAACGTGACCGGCTGGCCCCACGATTCGCCATTCCGCCAGCCAGACTGGGCCAGGTAATTGGCGATGGATCCCAGCACGTCGGGTTTGCTGGTCCAGATATCGCGTCGCCCATGGCCCTCGAAATCGACCGCGTAGCGCAGGTACGAAGAAGGCATGAACTGTGGCTGTCCCATCGCGCCGGCGTACGAACCCAGCATGTGAGCCGGCGACACGTCGCCATGATCGAGAATGCGCAGCGCAGCGATCAGTTCGCTGCGAAAGAAGCTCGTGCGCCGCCCTTCCCAGGAAAGCGTCGCCAACGCCTCGATGACGTGGAAATCGCCCATCCCAGTACCGAAGCTGGACTCTAACCCCCAGATGCCGGTGATCACCCCAGGCTCGACGCCAAACCGGTCGCGTACGCGTTGCAGCAGCGCCCGATTCTGGGCATAGGCAGCACGTCCGTTGGCGATTCGCTGGTCGGTGATCAGCATGGCGCGGTACTGCGCCCAGGTCATGGTGAATTCGGGTTGGTGGCTGGCGCGATCCAGTACCTTCTGGTTCGGCTGCACGCCCGCGAGCGCATGGTCCAGTGTGGCGGGCGATATCCCGGCGCGCCGCGCATCCGCGCGCAAGCCATTTAGGAAATTCTGGAACCCATCCGGCGCCGCACAGACCGCAGAAAGCGATGCAGCGAGCACCACGCGACGTTTCAGCATGCGCACGTATCTGCCACGCCGACCCGCGTCGGAGCAACAAAAGTTGTCGGGCTCGGCCGTCCCTCCTGGACCTGAACCGAGAGGTGACAGGCCCGCCCGGTTCAGCCTGGCGGCGCCACCGATAGACGCCCGACCACCCCGTGCTTTTCGATCAGCCGCGCGACCAGTCCCGAGCGCTTCGCCTCTTCGACAAAGTCGCGCAGGAAGGCGGCGCCGGCGGAATGGCTGCGGCCAGTGCCGACCGCCTGTTGAACGGCGGTGAACTGGCCGTCAAGGATGCGCGCGCCGGGGAACTTGGTTATGTCGCCCAACAGTCCGGGACGCAGGCCGGCAAGCGCGTCCAGCTTGTCGCTCGCAAATTTCTCCGTGGCACTCGCCAGGCTGTCGGACCGAACCAGCGTCGCATGTCTGATGTTGCGCTCGAGCCATAGGTCGTAGGCACTACGTGCCGTCACCGCAATGCGCACGCCAGGCTTGTCGACATTTTCAATCTTCTGCAGCGGTGAGCCGGCGGGGACCAGATAAGTTGCCTCGATCTCCACGTAGGCCGGGGTGAAGGCAATCTTCTCGGCACGCGCCGGTTCGGCGCCGATCAAGCCGATATCCCACGCGTCGGTGCCAACCGCGTCCGCCAGTTCGCCGGGCTTGGGAAACGGCACAAGTTTCACCGGAACGCCGAGCCGATCGGCAATGGCGCGCGCCATGTCAGGCGACACGCCGTCCGGATCGCCCGAAGGTGTGCGTCCGGTCACCAGCAGGAAATTGCTCATGTTGATGGCGGCGCGCAGCACGCCATGCGGGGCGAGTTCAGCGACAATCGATTGGGACATCGGTTTGGATTCCTCTCCGTGCGGTTGTTCCAGTGCCAGGCGCTGCAGCAATCCGTCCTCGCTGGTCAGCCGCGCGCCACAATGTCCGCCAGCGCCGTGCCGACATCGGCCGTGCCGGCCTGGCCACCCATGTCTCGCGTCTTGGGACCACTCTCACGCAGCAATGTCTCGATCGCGGCGACAATGGCGGAACCTGCCGCCGCCTCGCCGAGATGTTCCAGCATCAGCGCAGCGGACCATATCTGGCCGATCGGGTTGCAGACCAACTTGCCCGCAATGTCAGGTGCCGAGCCGTGCACGGGTTCGAACATCGAGGGGAATTTTCTCTCCGGGTTGATGTTGGCAGACGCCGCGATGCCGATAGAACCTGCGACGGCAGGACCCAGGTCGCTCAGGATGTCGCCGAACAGGTTTGAGCCGACCACCACGTCGAACCAGTCGGGGTGCTGCACGAAATGCGCACAAAGAATGTCGATGTGATATTGGTCAGTGCGGATATCGGGATAGTTCTTCCCTATGGTGGCAAAGCGCTCATCCCAGTACGGCATAGTGAAGGTAATGCCGTTCGATTTGGTGGCGGACGTCAGATGCTTCTTCGATCGCGAGTGGGCAAGGTCGAAGGCAAACTTGAGAATGCGATCGACGCCATGGCGAGTGAATACACTCTGCTGGGTAACGAACTCGCGCTCGGTGCCTTCGAACATTCGGCCACCGACCGAAGAATATTCGCCCTCGGTGTTCTCCCGCACGACATAAAAATCGATGTCTGCCTCAGTCCGATTGGCCAGCGGCGTACGGACGCCTGGCATCAGCTTGCAGGGACGCAGGTTGACGTACTGGTCGAAGCCACGGCGGATCGGGATCAACAGTCCCCAAAGCGAGACGTGGTCTGGCACGTCCGGCCAGCCGACAGCGCCCAGCAGGATTGAGTCGCATTGCGCCAGCCGGTCCATGCCGTCGGCCGGCATCATCGCGCCGGTCTTCTTATAGGTCTCGCACGACCAGTCGTAATGTGCGAACGCAAGACCGAAGCCGAAACGCCGGGACGCGGCATCCAGCACCTTCAGTGCCTCCGGCACCGTCTCCTTGCCGATGCCGTCGCCGGGGACGACCGCTATCCTGTGCGTCTTTGCCATGGACTATCTCCTCGCCCGGTGGTCAGTTATCAGCGATCGGCGATCAGGGCGAGAGGGCCATGGCCAAGCAACCAGCCACCAGCGACTGGGACCGTGACGCGGCACTGACGACGGCGCGTATCCTACTGGAGATTCAGGCGATCAATTTCCGTCCCGACGAGCCCTACACCTTCACCTCGGGCTGGAAGTCTCCGGTCTATATCGACTGCCGCCGCATCATCTTTTTCCCCCGCGCGCGCAACAAGATCTGCGAGCTTGGGGTTGAAAAGATCAACCGCCATGTCGGCTACGAGACGATTGAGGCGGTTGCCGGCGGCGAGACGGCTGGTATCCCCTTCGCCGCCTGGATCGCCGACCGCATGTCGGCGCCAATGGCCTATGTGCGCAAGCAGGCGAAAGGCTTTGGTCGCAATGCGCTGATCGAAGGCGACGTGCCGGAAGGCAAGCGCACGCTGCTGGTCGAAGACCTTACCACTGACGGCCAGTCGAAGATCCGCTTTGCGCAGGCGCTTCGCGATGCCGGTGCGATCGTCAACCATACCTTCGTGGTGTTCTTCTATGGCGTCTTTCCCGGCGCCTTCGAGACACTGGCGCGCATGGACATCGCACTGCACCACCTGTGCACTTGGTGGGACGTGCTGGAGGCATGTAACGAACGGCCCTACTTCGCCGAGGCGGCGCTCGCCGGCGTGCGACGTTTCCTGGAAGATCCGGTCGCCTGGTCAGCCGCACACGGGGGCATATCTTCAGCGGAAGAGGCTATGGCCCGTAAGGCTGCCGCTGAGGCATAAGAGAAACTTCGGGGGGAATGGTCCGGATGCGCCTTGTGCGGCTGCTGCTGTTCGCTTGCATGATGCTGTTGCCTTTAGGGTCGATGGCGCAGGAGCCAGACTGGCCACACACCGTCGCCACACCTAATGGCGCTACAGCTACAGTTTACCAGCCCCAGGCGATTTCATGGCCTGACCAGAAGACTCTGACGACGCGAATGGCGCTCGCCATAACGCCGGCCGGGGCGAAAACACCCGTACTGGGGACGCTCGAGATCTCCTTTGCCACCGTTGTCGACAATACGACCCATCTGGTCACGCTCAGCGATCCCAAATTGATCGCGTCGCGTTTTCCGACACTGGACACCGGGCAGGCCGGTCAACTCCAGGACAGGATCGGCGCGCTCCTGCCTACCCTTCAACTCAAGCAGGTCCCGCTCGACGCCATCGTGCTGAGTCTGAAGGACCTGCCGCAGACCGCTCAGCCGGTGGCGGTGAACAACGATCCACCGACCATCTTTCATGCCGACCGGCCGGCCAGCCTGGTGGTGTTCGATGGTGACCCAGTGATGGCGCCCGCCGGCAACAGTGGCCTGAAGTTCGCGGTCAATACCAACTGGGACGTGTTCCAGGACGCCGACAGTACCTGGTATCTGCTCAACAACGGCATCTGGCTGTCAGCACCGGCAGCCACGGGTCCTTACAAGGCAGTCACGAAACTGCCGCCCGCCTTCAGCAGGCTGCCATCGGACGCCAACTTTGCGGATGTCCGCAAGGCAGTCTCGGCTAGACCGGTCGCCGCAGCGCAGGTGCCGACGATCTTCATCAGCATGAAGCCAGCCGAGATCATCGTCACCGACGGTGCGATTCAGTTCGCCGCCATCCCTGGCACCAGTTTGCAGTACGTGAAGAACACCGCGAGCGACCTGTTCTTCGACACGGCGCAGGGGAAGTTCTATTATCTGATATCCGGCCGCTGGTTCTCGGCAGGCGGCCTCGACGGCCCCTGGACCTTTGCGTCCAATGATCTGCCGCCGGATTTTTCGCTGATCCCACCGGAGAGCACGCGTGGCGAGGTTCTGGCGTCGGTGCCTGGCACGTCGGAGGCCCAGCTCGCGGTGATCAAGGCGCAGATCCCACAGCAGGCGACGCTGAAGCGATCAGAGGCGAAGCTGACGGTGACCTACGCCGGACAGCCGCAATTCAAGCCGATCCCGGGCACCGATCTTATCTACGCGGTCAATACATCGTTCCAGGTGATCGGCAGCGGCGGCAAGTACTATGTCTGCTATCAGGGAGCCTGGTTCGTCGGACCGACGCCGAACGGGCCATGGGCATTGGCCGACAGCATACCGCCGGCGATCCACAGCATCCCGCCGAGCAGTCCGGTCTACAACGTCAGCTATGTGAACGTGTACGCCGCCACGCCCGAAACGGTCACCTATGGCTATACGGCCGGCTATGCGATGGGGTTCATCACCGCCGGAGCATTGGTATATGGCACGGGGTATTATTATCCGCCCTATATCGTGCCGGGCGTCACGCCGGTGTATTATCCGTATCCGTATTCGTATGCTGGCGCCGTCTGGTACAATCCTGCGACCGCGGCCTGGGCGAGGGGCGGCACGGTCTACGGTCCGTATGGCGGGGTGGCGAAGGCCGGCGCGGCATACAATCCTGCCACGGGCGCCTGGGCCCGCGGTGGCGCCGTCTACGGACCTTATGGCGGCGCCGGCGCGTGGTCCTATTACAATCCGAGCACGGGCACATACGCGCGCGGCGGTGCGGTGTGGGGGCCGAATGGGGGAACCGCACACGCGAACTACTATAACCCGCGCTACGGTGTCGCGGGCAACACGACCCAGAATGCCAATGCCTATTCGCGCTGGGGATCGAGCACGATCAGCACGCCCACTCGGACGGTGAACACCGCCAGCGCCAGCAACGCGCGGGGCTCGGCTGGTGCGTTCAGTTCCAGCACCGGTGCCGCCGGTGCCGGGGTCCATAGCGATGCCACCGGCCGCAATGCCGGCGTGGCGCGCACCCCCTCCGGCAACGTCTATGCCGGCGCCGACGGGAACGTGTACCGCCACACCGACGATGGCTGGTCGAAGTGGAACAATGGCTGGCAGTCGCCTTCTGGTGCGCGTACGCAAGGGAACCTGGGAGGCGGAACGCGCTCGACATTCGGCAACGACAGCTACCAGCAGCTCAACCAGGACCGGTTTGCGCGCACGCAGGGTGGGCGCGAGTACTCGGCTCCGGCCGGCGAGAGGTTCGGCGGTGGTGGCGGCCGATTCAGACGCTGAGGTCGGTCCGACCTTCATCTTTCATTAATCACCGGCTCGCTATCGAGATTGTCCTCCGCGCAGCGAGGACGGCATGGCGAGGACGATCACCGGCACAAACACCGTTGGCATCACGCTGACGCTCCAGAGCGACAACCCGGTGACGGTCGCTTCGGGGGCGGTCGTCAGCAAGACGGGCACTCTTAGCGCGCTCTATGGCCTTGGTGGCGGCAGCAATAGCTGGACGATCGACAATTCGGGAGTCCTTGCCGGAGGCGGGAAGGGCTTACAGCTTGGGAACACCAACAGCTATGTGAGCACCGCAATTGTCACCAACCGGTCCACGGGAACGATCACCGGCGGCGTTGCGGGAGCTTTGATTGATAACAGCGGCACGGCTTTGCTCGCCAACGCAGGTGGATCGATCAGTGGCGGCCAGTTTGGTGTCGCCATCAGCGGTCCGGGAACAGTGACCAACGCGGCCGGCAGCCAGATTTTGGACACCGGCACGAGCGGCACGTCTGGTGCCGCCATCTATCTTTACGGTGGTCAGGTTTACAACGCAGGTAGCGTTACAGGCCGCTCTGGGGTCGATGAATTCCTGGGAGGCACCGTCACAAACGTCTCCGGCGGCGTAATCACAGGCAGTATTGGCGCCGGAGTCGACCTAAGAGGACCTGGTACTGTCTTCAACGGCGGAACTATTAGTGGCGGCGGCAGTGCAGGGATATTCCTAGAGGAGGGTGGCTCGGTCACCAACCTCGCCAGTGGCACAATCGTCGGTAATTACGGCATATTCAACTACGGTTTCGCTAGCTACGGTGGCGATGTCACCAATGCGGGCACCATCATCGGCACTTCTGGTGTTGCCGTGCTGTTCAGCACTGGTGGCGGTTCCAACTATCGCCTGACAGTCGATCCAGGCGCCGTGTTTGTCGGTGCGGTGTATGGCGGCGGTGGCGTCGTGGAATTGGCGCCAGGCAGCAGTACGGGGACGTTGTACGGTTTCGGCAGCACAATCACCAATTTCAGCACCCTGCAGTTCGACAAGGGCAGCTCTTGGAACATTTCGGGCGATCAAGGTGGTCTGGGTACGATGTCTATCGTCGGCCTTGCCGCTGGAGACGTCGTCGATCTGACTGGTTTCGCCGCGACGGCCGAATCGTTCTCAAACGGTACGCTGACGCTCACCGACAGTAGCAATCTCCAGGCGGCGCTGAGTTTCCCGGACCAGTCCGACATCAAGGATTTCCAGTTCGCACCCGACGGCACGGGCGGCACCGACATCGCAGGCGCCGGCACGGGCCAGACGCTGAACTGGACCTCCAGCAGCGGTCACGACTGGAACACCGCAACAAACTGGTCGCCGGCCATCATTCCGGGCAGCTTCGACACCGCAGTGATCGCCAACCCGGGCAGCACCAGCGTCACCATCGCCACTGGCGCGACAAATGTGGTGGGCGATCTGCTGATCAATTCGCCGGACGATACTCTGGAAGTCAAAGGTTCGCTCAACACCGTGGGAACGGTGACCATCGATGCCGGTTCGCTCATCGATGTCGGAACCTTGTCTGCCTCGGCGATCAAGGACAACGCGCTACTCGCCACGCAAGGCGTCCAAACGCTGGACAACATCCCAATCGAATTGGGTGGAACCTTGCAGCCTCAGGCGGGCGGTGCGCTGATCCTTGGCCCGAGCGAGGTGGTCACCCAAACCGGGCCGACCGCGGTCCTGGACAGCACAACGGCGGGCGGCGAGTCCGTCATCAATCAGGGCACGATCGACGCAAGCGCTCCGAGCGGCTCACTGAGCATTGCGCCACTGAACTTCACCAACCAGGGCACCATCCTCGTCGGCAGCGAGACAGCAACCATCGGCTTCGACCAGGGCGGCTCACTCGGCACTTGGGACAACACCTCGGGTACCATCGCTCTCTCCGGCACCGCTTCGCTGGTGCTCGACGGCTCACTCGCCGCGTCGGGACTTGGTACTATCACCGGCGCAACGGGCGTTACCGAGGCCGGCCTGCTGGACAACGCCGCCAATATCCTGACCGTCGGCACTGGGACACCGCTTGGGACGCTGACACTGGCGAGCACCGGCACCATCAGTGGCGGCAACGTGGAAGATCCCGGTGGCGGAATCCTGTTCAATGGCGGAACCCTGGCAGATGTGACGTACCAGGGGCCGATGGAACTCCTTAACGTCGGTGCCAGTGCGACGGTGTCAGGTCTGTCCAGCTTCCTGGGCAGCGATGGCGTCTCATTGGGGACGATTGATCTAACCGGGATGAGTGCGGCGCTGCAGTTTGCGACAGTTCCCCTCCTCGACAACGCCATCCTCAATATCGGCAACACCAAGGCAGCAGCCGTCGTGCAGGCGAGTGGCCCCGGTACCTTCGCCATAGAGCCTGCGGTAACGATTGACAGCAGCGCGGCAGGGGCACTCGCGACTCTGAACGTCGGCAGTGGCACCGACCTAAGTTTCGGTGGGACACTCGATGCGGTCGCCACCGGCGGCACGTTCACCCTGGCGGACAGCGGCGGCACATTCAGCAACGACGGCACGATCACTGCCGGCAACAGCGACACCCTGGACGTGAAAACAGCCATCGCGGCGGGTTCCGGCACGATCCAGGTGGTCAGCAAAGGCACCGTTGACGTTGCGAACGTCACCGTGAGTAAGACGCAGACGTTCGACTTCGTCGACAATACTGGTGTGCTCCGGCTTGGGCAGCCGAATAAGTTCCTTGCCTCGATCACCGGCTTCCAGACAGGCGATAGCATCGACCTCACCGGCATCAAGGCGGATACCGCGACTTTGTCGAGCAATACGCTGATGATCGCCAACGGCGGCACGACTGTCGCGACGCTGTCGCTGCAAGGCGACTATTCCCAGGGCAAGTTCACTGTCGCGAGCGATGGTGCCACCGGATCGGCCATCACCGTCACCGCCATCTGCTATGCCGCTGGCACTCGGATCCTCACGCCGCGCGGCGAGAAGCCGATAGAGCGCCTGCACCGCGACGAGCTTGTCATGACGCTCTCAGGCCGCCCGCAGCCAATCCGCTGGATCGGTCGCCGCCGTGTCGACTTTCGCCGTCACCCTAACCGCCAGCGTGTCTTGCCGGTGCGTATCGCGGCACACGCGTTTGGCCCAGAGCAGCCCAAGCGCAACCTTGTCCTGTCACCGGATCACGCGGTGTACGTCGAGGGTGTGCTGATCCCGATCCGCCACCTGATCAATGGGACCACCATCACGCAAATCGAACGCCGCGCAATCACTTACTATCACATCGAACTGCAGCAGCATGACGTGCTGCTTGCGGATGGCATGCCGGCCGAGTCCTATCTGGAGGCGGGCGCGCGCAGCGCATTCAGCAACGGCGACGCCGTCATTCAGCTTCATCCTGAGTTCACGCCGGCACAGGACCACTATGCGATGCTATGGGAGCAGCACGGCTACGCACCGTTGGTCGTGGCCGGCGAGACACTCGAACGAGTACGTGCTTCGCTGGCAGCCGGCAGCCAACGCGCCGCCTGACCCGAAGCTACAGGTTAGCGTAGCGCTCGATCGTCTCGCGCCAGGCCAGCAGGTCCTGCGGGCCAGCAACCTTCCGTGCGAGTCCGGCAACGCCGGTGACCGGCAACAGCACGCGTGACACTCCCGCAGCTGCATAGTTGGAAAGCTGCGACAGGTCGTCGGGAATGCCGACAGTGATCTCCACTTCACCGGGCTCGCGGCCCGCATCGCGGGCGGCATGGCGAACGGTCTCGATCAGGTTTATCGGCAGGTCACGACCGGGGAAAAAGCCGTCGCCAAGCCGACCCGCACGGCGTGCGGCTGCCTCGGTATGACCGCCGATTATGATTGGAACGCTGCGGTTCACCGGTTTCGGACGCATGAAGGCGTCTTTGAAGCTGACATAGCGGCCAGAGAAGTTGGGGGCGTCGGCTGACCAGAGTTCGCGCATCGCCGCAATGTATTCGTCGGTTCGACGGCCGCGGTTCTCGAATGCGGCACCGATCGCGTCGAACTCCTCCTTCAGCCAGCCGACGCCTATCCCGAGCAGGATGCGACCGTTCGACATGTGGTCGAGTGTCGCGACCTGCTTGGCGACAACAACGGGATTGTGCTGCGGCAGGATCAGGATACCGGTGGCCAGCTTGATGCGCGACGTCGCTGCAGAGACGTAAGCCATCCAGATCAAGGGATCAGGCAGCAGAAAATCACCGTCGCCACCCGGCAGGCGTCCATCCGATGTATACGGATACGCCGACTGATAGCCGCGCGGAATCACCGTGTGCTCGACGGTCCAGGCGGACTCGAACCCCGCGGCCTCGCCGGCCTGCATCAGTTCAACCGCGCGAGCCGGATCTGCGTAGCGACCGGTGTTGCAATAGCGGAGGCCGAATTTCATGACATTGCACCTCTTCGAGGTCGCTGCAGATCCAGCAGCAGCACTGAATGATCCGACAATCCCACCAACCGCTCCTCATGCGAATAGCGGATGACGCCCGCACGCGCCGCAAGACTTGGCGACAGGAACGCATGGTCGATGCGGAAGCCGTTGCCGCGATGGCTGTACCAGGTGAACTCGCGACCGTCGGGATAGCGATGCCGCCATAGATCGCAAAAGCCGATCGCATCCATGCTGTCCATGAAGTGCGCCATGACATCGATCGCGCCGGGCTCGTCCACATAGGCGCGGCCCGTATTGAAGTCGCCAATCGCCAGCGCATCGCTCGCCGAGCGTGCCGCGAACGCGGCCACCAGCGTCTGCCAATACGGCAGCTTCGCCTTGAGGTTCGGCATATAGACGCCGGTCAGCCGCAACACGCCGAGATCGACATCGACCAGCCGCCACGGCTCTGACACGTGCGGGCACACCGGCCCTCGCTCGACGAACCGTCGTCGCGCCGCAACCAGCACGCCGGTGCGCTGGGGCGGCGGGACAAGCTTCGTCACATAGCGATAACCCGTCGCCTTCAGCGCCGCGCATAGCCGCTCGGCCGAGTCGCCGCCACGATACTCCGACAGGATCAGTACATCGGCATCATGGCGCATAATTGCGGCCATGATGCCGACAAGCCGCGTGCCGCCGCCCTGGCGGATGTTCCAGGCGAGCAGCCGCACGTCAGGTCAGTTATCGACGTAGTCGCAGCGGAACCCCTCGCCCCAGCGCTTCACGTAGCCGCGCGAAGGCGACGGGAAGTGCGCGAAACAGCACAGCGTGCTGGTGTCGCAATAGGTCTCCAGGAACTTGCGCCGCGTCGCAGCACCCTGCTTCACATCGTAATCGACATACATGCCCAGATCAGGATAGCGGGCCTGCAGCGGCGAGTGGATCAGATCGCCGGTGATGACTGCGTCTTTCCCACCCTGGCCGAGTGCCACAGCGTAGTGGTCGATGGTGTGGCCAGGCGTCGGCAGCAGCGTCACCGTGTCATCCACCGCATGGTCACTGGTGACGAGATCGCAGCGCTTGGCTTCGACAATCGGAATCACGCTGTCGACGATCGGCGGCAGCGCAGTCTTGTCGTTCTCGGCCAGCCAGTAGTCGAGCTCCTTCTTGGAGAACAGATAGCGCGCCTTGGGGAAGGTCGGCACCCAGCGCCCGTTCTCCAGCCGCGTGTTCCAGCCGACATGATCAACGTGGAGGTGCGTGCACATCACGAAGTCGATGTCGTTCACCGTGAGGCCGGCCGCAGCTAACCCTTTCATCCAAGCGTCATCTTTCTTCTGGTGCCATTGGGGGCGCTGCGGCCGATCCTTATCGTTGCCGATGCAACTATCAACCAGGATCGTGTGGCGGCCGGTCTGCACGATGTATGATTGGAAACACAGCACCAGGTTGTCCTGCGCATCCAGCGCGGCGGGAGCCAGCCAGGATCGGTTCTCGGCCAGCACCTCGGGCTTCAGGTCCGGCAGGAACTCCACCGCGGGTCTCATGCCACTTTCCATCTCGACAATCCGATGGATGGTCATGTTTCCTGCCCGGAATGTGTTGGCCATGGCCTCGCTCCCTTGGATGGTTGGTACGGATGATGTTAGCTACCGCTCTGCCCGCCGACAAACCCCATCCGGAAGGCTGCCATGAATGATGCGACCACAGCGGCGCTGAGCCCTGAAACCGTGCTGCAGCACATGAAGCAGAATGGCGTCACCGACGTGGTGTGGCTGCCTGACAGCGAGACAAACTGGCTCTACATGCTGATGAAGGCAGAGCCGTCGCTGCGACTGATCGGTGTGACGCGGGAAGGCCACGCGTGCTCCATCGCCGCGGGTCTGCACGCCGGCGGCCGCAAGCCGCTGATCCTGATCCAGAACACCGGCATGATGGAATCGGGCGATTCAATTCGCGGCTGGCTGTTGGGGATGAATGTCCCTGTGGTGCTGATGGTCGGCTATCGCGGCTGGACAAGGCATGGAGTCAACACCGACACAGCGGCGACCTACACCGAACGATTCCTGATGGCGTTCGGCATCGACTACTACCTGGTGGAGAGCGACGCCGACGCGTCACGGATCACCGTGGCATTCGAGGAAGCGGCGCGCACCCAGCGCCCCGTCGTGGTCTTGGTCGGCGACGAGTACCACGGCTTCAACCGCTAAGGAACGCGCAGCCATGATGCACACTGCCGAACTGCTGCAAGTCTTTGCCGAACACCGTGGCGATGCCATCGTGGTACCGGGACGTGGCGGCCGACACTGGGTGAAGCTGACCACGCACGAGACGCTCGATGTGCCATTGGGCGACCCGGCGATGGGCGGCCACGCCGGCTTCGCACTTGGTCTCGCCATCGCGCAGCCATACCGCCGTGTGGTGCTGTTCGACTCAGAAGGCGATATTCTGATGAGCCTTGGCATGCTCGCGACGATCGCCGAGCAGGCGCCGCCAAACTTTTATCACTTCCTGCTCGACAACGAGTGCTACGCAACCACAGGCGGCCAGCCGGTACCGAATGCAAGCAATGTCGCCTATGACGTGCTGGCGCGTGGCGCGGGTTACCCGCGCGCCTTCGCCTTCACCGAACTCGCCGACTTCACCACGAAGCTGCCAGGCATTCTCGCCCAGCCAGGCCCGGTATTCGTTGCACTCAAGGTCGCGCAGGAAGTCGAGAACGAGCCGATCGGCCGACGCTCCCGATGGAATACGCGCAGCCGCGACAAAGTGGTGCAGGACTTGCGCGGCGAATTGCGCCTACCGCCGCTCGCCGGCAAACCCGCGCTGTAGCGTAACCACGCTCTGCAACGCCGCCGACGGCAGCGGTCCCTTGTTCACCGCCGCCAGCGACTGATCGAACTGCTCGGGCGTCGCCATGCCGACCAGGATCGTGCCCATTGCCTTATGGCTGATTGCGAAGCGTATTGCTGCTTCCGCCAAGCTGGCGACGTGTCCCTGCTGCACCAACGGCAAAAGCCGCTGCGCGCGCTGCAGGTCAGCGTCATATGCATTGGCCGAGCCGATCGGATCGGGCGGTGGGCTGGCGATCGGATGACGCTCGGCCGTGCCGCTCAGGGCGCCCCCGGCCAGCACGCGGATGCCGACGACCCCAACACCCGCGGCCTGCGTGTGCTCGAACATTCGGCCATAGTCCTGTGCCGGGTAGTTGGGCGGCAGCGCCTCGCCCGCGCTCGGGTTCAGCATGTTGTAGCTCACCTGCGCCGAAACGATCGTGCGTGAGTCAATTACCTGGTGCAGTGCGGGCGTGTCGCCAACCGCAGTAATGCCAGGAAACCGCAGCTTGCCCTGTTCACGCAGCTTCTCGAACGCCGGCACCACCTCTTCCAGCACAGCCTTGGCCGACAGCGATTCACCGCCGCCATTCACCGTGATCGCATTGTGCAGATGGAAGATGTCCACCTGCTCGCGTCCCATCCGCTTCAGGCTCGCTTCGAGTGACTCGGTCACCGCCGCAGCGATACGGCCGAAGTCCTTGGAGGGGATGCGCACCTTGGTGCCCACGATGACGTTCGGCTTCAGTTTTGCCAGCACACGCCCAAGGTTCTTCTCTGATTCGCCACTGCCGTACATCGCGGCGGTGTCGAAGTAGTTCACACCGGCTTCGATTGCACGTGCGATGGTGCGCTCCTGATCTTCCGGCGCGCCGCGGACCATCAACCCGCCCACCGCACCGCAGCCGAAGCCCAGGATCGATATCTGCAATCCGGTCCGTCCGAATGTCCGCATCTCCATGATTGCAACCCTCCGTCAATAAAGTTTCGCCGCTCGCGCGCGCACCTTCGCCATCGCCACCAACAGGTCAAGTGTCGGCGTCAGCACGTCGACCATGCGCGCGAGTTCCAGCGGCGCATCGAAAATGCCGTCGATCTCCATCGGACGGCCAAGTTCCAGGTCCTGCAGAATACTCGGCTTGTGATCGATGCCGCGGCTGTGCGCGATCCGCTTGCCGTGATTGCCGCTCGGGTGCGCGCCGAGGGCATTCGCCACGGCCTGCGCCTCTTGCATTACCCGCAATGCCGCGTCGACACACAACGGCTCCTCGTACAGTTGCTGCATGCTGACCTGCGTCAGCACGCAAAGCGGACCGTTGCCGAGATTGCCAAGCAGCTTGTTCCAGATCTCGTCGCGGATCGTCTCACTCACGATTGCCTGCATGCCGCCGCCGTTGATATGCGCGGCGATCGACTGCACGCGCTGCGACTTCCGGCCATCCGGTTCGCCCAGCACAACGCGCGGGTTGGCATTCTCCAGCTCGATCACCCCCGGCTCAATCACCGTGCTCGCCGCGTACACCACGCCGGCGATGGCCCGCTCTGGCCCGACGGCGCGCCATAGCGCGTCGCCCGGATCGATCTTCGGCAGGCGGCGGCCTTCAAGTTCGCCGCCGATACCATGGAAGTAGAACCAGGGGATGCCGTTCATCACGAAGGCAACTGACGTGTCGGGCTTGAGCAGCGGTCCGATGCCCGCAGCGATGGCCGGCAACGCCGGTGCTTTCACCGTAACCAGCACCGCATCCTGCGGACCGAGCGACTTCGGATCGTCGCTCGCCAACACTCGCGCGTGCAGCTCACCTTTGGTCGTGCGCACGATAAGGCCACTGCGTTGAATGGCGGCGAGATGCGCACCACGCGCCAGCACCGAGACATCGGCGCCACCGCGCGCAAGGCGCACCGCAAGATGGCCGCCGATTGCCCCGGCGCCGTAGACACAGATCCGCATGCCATTCTCTCCTGATCGGCGCCGACTGTGACGATCAGCGGCGCAGGTCGTCAACCGAACGGCGCTGTTGCGTCGCGACGTTGCAGGCAAGATGCCGGTGCCATAGCGTCACCGGTCCGCCAGCCAGGATAGAGTTGCAATGCCCGACGATGCCGCCCTGCCGCGCCCGCAAAAGACTGAGCCGATTGGCTGGGAACCGGAACTCGCCGAACTCCGCGCCCGCATCGCACTGGCCAGGCAACTGGGCGGACCGGATCGCGTCGCGCGCCAACATGCCGGCGGGCGGCTCACCGTGCGTGAACGCATCGACCGGATGCTGGACGACGGCAGCTTCCACGAGATCGGTGCCACCGCTGGCAAAGCCACGTATGACGCGGACAGTCGCGACATCATCGCATTCATGCCGGCGAATTGCGTGTTCGGTCGTGGCACGGTGGATGGCCGCCCGGTGGTAATCGCCGGAGACGACTTCACGCTGCGCGGCGGCTCGGCGGATGCCTCGATCAAGGGCAAGCCGAAGATGTCGGAAGAGATCGCGGCACAGTTCCGCATGCCGATCATCCGGCTGATCGAGGGCTCCGGCGGTGGCGGCTCGGTCAAGACAATCGAGACGACCGGTCGCGCCAACCTGCCGGGCGGGCTATCGGAGACGACGTCGTTTGACCTCGTGGCAAACAACATGGGTGCGGTGCCAGTGGTGGCGCTGGGGCTTGGCTCGGTGGCCGGTCTAGGCGCGGCCCGACTGGCCGCCAGCCACTATTCCGTCATGGTGAAGGATATCGCCGCTGTGTTCGTTGCCGGCCCACCGGTGGTGGAGCGGCTGGGCGAGCCGCGCAGCAAGCAGGAGCTTGGCGGCTGGAAAGTACAGCTTTCCTGTGGCGCGGTGGACCATGCAGTCGACACCGAGGATGAGGCGTTCGCCGCAGCGCGCCGCTTTCTGTCTTATCTGCCGGGTTCGATCTGGGACCTGCCTCCACGGGTGCGTGGCTGGGACAGTCCTGAGCGGCGCGACGAATTCCTGATCGCTGCCGTACCACGCGAGAAGAAGCAGGCCTATCACATGCGCCGGATCATCGAGGCGCTGGTGGACAAGGGCAGCTTCTTCGAGATGGGGCAGCTGTTCGGCCGGCCGATCATCACCGGCTTCTGTCGCCTGGATGGCTGGCCGGTCGCCCTGATGGCCGGTGACCCGCTATTCCACGGCGGTGCCTGGACCGCGGATGCGTGCAACAAGATCGTCCGCTTCGTCGATATGGCGCAGACCTTCCATCTGCCGATCGTGCACCTGGTGGATTGCCCCGGCTTCCAGGTGGGGCTTGCGGCGGAAAGCAGCGCGGTCATCCGCTGGGGCGTGCGCGCGTTGTCCGCGATCAATCAGACCACCGTGCCGTGGTGCAGCATCGTGGTGCGCAACTGCTACGGCGTCGGGGGACTGGGGCACCAACCGGTCAGCCATCTTTGCGTTCGCTACGCATGGCCCTCGGCAAGTTGGGGGTCGCTGCCGCTGGAAGGCGGCATCGAGGCAGCCTATCGTGCCGAGATCGACGCCGCGCCCGATCCGCAGGCCAAGATGGATGAGATCGAGGCGCGGCTGAACCGGCTGCGCTCGCCGTTCCGCACCGCCGAGCCGTTCTGGGTCGAGGAGGTGATCGACCCACGCGAAACGCGGCGGCTGCTCTGCGAGTTCGCCAACATGGCGGCCCCGTTGCGGACGCCCGGAGAATCGCGATTCACCATGCGACCCTGACCCCCGACACCTGCAGGTGGTTGATCAGAAGCCCTCGCGGATCACGTCCCGGGCAAAGTAAGACAGGATCAAGTCGGCCCCTGCGCGCTTGAACGCGCCCAGCGTCTCGCGGACGATCACCTCCTCGTTCACCGCACCGGCGGCGGCGGCAAACTTGATCATCGCGTACTCGCCGGACACCTGGTACACGGCAAGCGGCAGCAGCGTGCGTTCGCGCAATCGTGCCAGTACGTCCAAGTAGGCAAGGCCCGGCTTCACCATCAGCATATCGGCGCCCTCGGCCTCATCCTGGATCGACTCGCGCAGTGCCTCGCGACCGTTCATCGGATCCATTTGGTAAGTCTTCCGGTCGCCCTTCAACTCGCATCCGGCGGCGACGCGGAACGGGCCGTAGAAGCCCGAGGCGAACTTGGTTGAATAGGCCATGATCGGCTTATCGGGATGCCCTGCCTGGTCCAGCGCATTGCGGATGGCGGCAACCTGGCCATCCATCATCGCCGAAGGGGCCACCATGTCGGCACCAGCGTCGGCGGCGGTCACCGCCTGACGTGCGAGGTTATCGATGGTGATGTCGTTGGCGACGTAGTCGTGCTCGATCACACCGCAATGGCCGTGGTCGGTGTATTCACAAAAGCAGATGTCGGGGATCACCACCAACTCCGGCGCGGCCCGCTTGGCGCCGCGCACCATGCGTGCGACCAGGCCGTCGCTGTTCCAGGCATCGCTGCCGGATGCATCCTTGTGATGTGAGATGCCGAACAGCATCAGCGCCTTTACCCCATCGCGCGCCAGGGCCTCCACCACGTGCGGCAGCTTGCGCTCCGGGACGCGCGAAACGCCTGGCATCTCGGCAATGGGCAACGGCTCGTCGATGCCTTCCTCGATGAAGATCGGCTGGATCAGGTCATGGGCGGTGATCGTGGTCTCGCGCACCATGCCGCGCAGTGCTGCCGACTGGCGCAGGCGGCGGAGACGAGTGATCGGAAAGGGAGGTGCCATGGGGTGCCTCGCCGGATAACGATGCGCCATGTTAGAGCCGGTTCGGGCGCCGAACCAGCGGGAGACAGGCATGCGCGTACTGGTGATCGGATCGGGTGGCCGCGAGCACGCTCTGTGCTGGTCGATCGCCGCCAGCCCGTTGCTGACCAAACTATGGTGCGCGCCAGGCAACCCAGGCATCGCGCAGGTTGCGGAGTGCGTGCCGATCGGGCCGATGGACTTCCCCTCGCTGGTGGCATTCGCACAGGACAACGAGATCGATCTTGTCGTGCCCGGACCGGAGGCGCCACTTGTCGGCGGCATTGTCGACGCAATGGAGGCGGCGGGTGTGCCATGCATCGGACCATCGCGTGCCGCGGCGCAGTTGGAGGGAAGCAAGGCATTCACCAAGGAACTCTGCGACGCGGCAGGTATTCCGACGGCGCAATGGGAGCGGTTCGACGATGCAGAAGCGGCTCGTGAGTTCGTTCGGCGACGCGGTGCGCCAATCGTGGTGAAGGCCGACGGATTGGCCGCCGGCAAGGGCGTGGTGGTGGCGGCGAGCGAGGCGGAGGCCCTGGCAGCCATCGACGCTATAATCGATACGGAAGCATTTGGAGAGGCGGGATCCTCCTTGGTGATCGAGGAGTGGCTCGAAGGCGAGGAGGTTTCGCTTTTCGCGCTGTGCGACGGCACCACTGCGCTGCCATTGGGGGCAGCGCAGGACCACAAACGGGTCGGCGAGGGGGAGACTGGCCGCAACACCGGCGGGATGGGCGCCTATTCGCCAATGCCGTCGTTTCCCGAGTTTGCGCAGGAGACGGCGATAAATGGCATCATCCGGCCCGCGCTCGCCGAGATGGTACGGCGTGGCACGCCGTTCCGCGGAGTGTTGTATGCCGGGCTGATGCTGACCGCGAGCGGCGCCAAGCTGATCGAATTCAACGTTCGGTTTGGCGATCCGGAGTGCCAGGCACTCCTGCCTCGACTGATGTCCGACCTGCTGCCCGCGCTACAGGCCGCGTATGATGGAGAGTTGGCGAATTTCAACCTGCGGTGGCGCGACGAGGCGAGCATCGCTGTGGTCATGGCGGCGCGCGGCTACCCCGAGAAGCCGGAACGCGGCAGCGAGATCCGCGGACTGGAGGAGGCGGCAGCGGTGCCGGGGGTACTGATCTTCCATGCCGGGACCGAGGCTGACACGAGAGGAAGGTTGCGCGCGGCAGGCGGGCGGGTGCTGAATATCTGCGCCACCGGCCCTGATCTGCGCTCTGCGCGCGATGCGGCCTATTCGGCGGTCCGGCAGATCGACTGGCCGGGGGGATTTTGCCGGCAGGATATCGGGCGGCGGGGGCTGGCGGCGTCGGCCAATCCTTGACTCGCGGATAGGGAGCAGGATTGCACTCTGCGCAGCCGCATCAGCGACAAGACTTTTCTGATTTGTGAGTGGTCACTCCTGATTTTTACCTTTTCACCCCGGCTTCTTGCGTGTCGGCGAAAAATATAACTCCATTGGTGGACGCCTTTGGAGGCTGGAGCCGTGAGCCGTATCCACATCCTGCACGAAAATTCCGCCTGGCTGCCGCCACTGGCACAGGCTTTCGACCAACGGCGCCTGCCCTGGACCGAGTGGTTCCTCGACGCCGGCACGTTCGATCTTGCCGCACCGCCGCCGCAGGGCGTGTTCTACAATCGGATGAGCGCCTCGTCGCATACACGCGATCATCGGTTTGCGGCTGAGCTAACGGCAGCGGTTCTGGCGTGGCTGGTCCGGTGGGGCCGCCGCGTGGTCAATGGTCCCGGTGCGCTGGACCTGGAAATCAGCAAGGCACGCCAGTATGCCGCTCTTGAGGGTCACGGCATTGCTACGCCGCGCACGGTGCTGATCGGCGGGCGCGAGCGGGTTGCCGCCGCCGGACTGCGCTACTTCGCCGACCAGCCGTTCATTTTGAAACCCAACCGCGGTGGCAAAGGCCTCGGCGTCCAGCTTTTCGCGTCGGTCGACAGCCTCACGGCATACCTGGGCTCGGACGCCTATGAAGCACCTGTAGACGGGATCCATCTGCTGCAGGAATACGTCCGGGCTGAGCGCCCGTTCATCACCCGCGCCGAATTCGTCGGCGGGCGCTTCCTTTACGCTGTCGAAGTCGATACCAGCGACGGCTTCCAGCTCTGCCCGGCCGATGCGTGCGCCATAGGTGACGCCAATTGCCCGGTCGGCGAGGCGCCGCGGCACAAATTCACCATCATCGACGGCATCCCGAGTGCGCTGCGGACGCGACTGGAGCGCTTCCTGACGGCCACCGGCATCGAGGTGGCGGGGATCGAGTTCATCACGGACAACGACGGTCGGACGCTGGTCTACGACGTCAACACGAATACGAACTATAATCCTGAGGCGGAGGCGCGGTCTGGGCGTGCCGAGACCAGCCGGTCTGGTCCCGGCGCAATTGCCGAATTTCTTGGCGCCCAACTGCATCGACTGCCTGCCGCGGCATAGCGGTTGAGGCGCCTGATGCGCGGAAAGGGTCGTTGGCTGCGACGGATGCCTTTAGGTTCATTCTAACGGCTAGCAGGCCTGCGCATTTTGGTGGATGCGGTGTAACGGCCGCCATGTCTGGTGCGGCGTGCTTATGCTTTCTGGGTATATACAGTTCCGCTGGCAGTTCTTACCCCGAAGGACTGCAATGAAAGCGTTCTGCGACCTATCGGGCGACAGGCTGACCGGGTATGCGTTGATTGCCGCTGCGGCATCCTTCGCTTTGACGCCGTGGATCTGGCTTATTCTGGTTTGGTGAGATCCAACGCGACCGGGATCACGGCGACGTGGATCCGTTCCGGCCGGCGGCCGCGCGCTGTTTCATGGCTGGGACTGTACGAGTCTCACCTATCGGGCAAGACGAGATGCTCAATGCTCAACCTTGAGTAGTCGAATAGCGCGTTGCTCATGTGAGCAAGTGGCTCAGTATTTGCGATCCCCAATTCTTCTATCATCACTATCGGCTTCTCGGGGCGGCTTGCGGCAAGAATGCACGGCTTAAACGCGTCGGGAGTTCCGCAGTTATTTGGCTGAAGCGGTCCTGGAACATAGCTCATACGGCCGGCAAACCCGCTGCTAGCGGTATCGTGCCGATCAGCGGCCAAGCGTCGGTCGACTAAGTCGACCTCGCCGAGAGCGCAGGCCGACACAAAAAGGCAGGCGCATAATGCGGCATGGCGCACGAAACTCATGACATGGCTGGGCATGGCTATGTCAACAATGAACGGAAGAGTGTCTTCCAGTCCAGCTTACGCGCGATTTCACTGCAGGCCTCGATCAATTATCGATTATTGGATTGCGAACGCCAACAATGGCTCGATACCGCTGCCGGTTGCCTCCGATCTGACGCCGTCTCATACTCCTGCTGTGCCTTACCATCGTTTCACGGTGGGTCGCTTGTCGAGTTGACCACGCGCTGGCAGCGTAGGCCGCTCACCGCTTTAACCGACTGATGGAAAGAGCGAGCCATGAAGATCGCCAAGGTGTCCGCGATCCCGATGTCTGCACCGGTTCCCGAGGAAAAGCGTCACCGCACTGATCTCGGAACAAAGGTGAAGAGCGACGCGACACTCATCCGCGTCGAGACCGATAACGGGCTCACCGGCATCGGCGCTGCTCTCGGCACGCCGCCGATCGTCGCAGCCATCGTCGAGCACGAACTCGCACCGGAATGCGTAGGTGAAGATCCCATCTTCTCCGAGCGCATCTACGAAAAGATGTATAACGGCTCGCGTAGCAGACCGGCACTCGAACGTGGCATCACACAGGCCGATGAGAGTCGGCGCCGTGGCGTCATCATGGAATCCATTGCCGGCGTCGACATCGCGGTGTGGGATGTCAAGGCGCAAGCACTCGGCATTCCACTCTACCAGGCTCTCGGCGCTGTTCGGAGTGCTGTGCGGGGCTATGCCAGCGGCGGCTGGGCGCCGGGCGACGAGGCGGCGGCGGAACTTGCGGGCTACGCGGCGAAGGGCTTCACCGCGGCCAAGATGCGCGTTGTCGGACGCGATGGATTTTCTATTGCCAACTGCGTTCGCCGGGTGAAGGCGGCGCGCCGGGGCCTAGGCCCGAACGTCGAACTGATGGTGGACGCGCATGGCTCGCTCGAGGTTGCGACCGCCATCAAGTTGGCCAAGGAACTGGAACCCTACGATATCGCCTGGTTCGAGGAGCCAGTCTCACCGGACGATCATGCCGGCCAGGCCGAGGTACGGCGATCGACAACGATCCCCATCGCCTCGGGCGAGCGAGAGTTCACCCGCTTCGACTTTCAAGATCTGCTCGAGCGCCGCGCTCTGGATATAGCGCAGCCTGATGTTGCCCGCGCAGGCGGTATGACCGAGATCCGGCGCATCGCAGCACTGACCTCGGCTCACGGCGTGCGTCTCGCGCCGCACGCCTGGGGCAGTGGCGTACTATTCGCGGCAAGCATCCACGTCGCGATGGCCGCTGCGAACTGCCATATTCTCGAGGTGACGCAAGGCTATATGCCGATGATGTGGGACCTGTTCAATGAACCATTCGACATTCGTCCCAACGGCATGGTGCATGCCCCCGAACGACCGGGTCTTGGTTTTACCTTGCGTGCAGATGCGCTGGAGCGGTTCCGGTACGTCGACGGACAGGAGTTCGAGTTCTAGCGATGCCGGCGGAGTAGCCAAGCTGCCGCCGCGCCCGTTAGGATCGACTGCGGCGACGGAGGATATCGACATGGCTACGACCACTTTCACAGTTGGTAATCTGTCTCTTATACA
>JBKPOG010000164.1:0-7852 GCA_046732975.1 Pseudomonadota bacterium | reverse complement strand
TGATCACCGAATCCCAGTCGCCGGGGGTGGCTTGGCGGAACAGCCGCGCCGTCGGGTACCAGGGGCTATCGGTACGATCCAGCAGCCAGCGCCAATCGCTTGCCTTGGGTAACAGGATCCAGACTGGCCTACCCATCGCACCTGTCAGATGACCAATCGCGGTATCCACGGTGATGACGAGGTCAAGGTTGGCGATGACGGCGGCGGTCTCGCCGAAGTCCATGAGATCGGCGGAGAGATCGATAAGGCCGGGAAACTGCGAGAGCGCCGACTGGTCTGCTGCTGGAAGAGGCTTCTGCAGGGACACAAAAGATGCTTGAGCAGCTTTGCCGATCGGCGTCAGACGCGCCAAGGGTATGGACCGTCGGCGGTCATTCGGATGTGTCGGCCGTCCGGCCCAGGCGAAGCCGATGCGGCGAGGGAAATTGGGCAGCGTCGTGTTCAGCCGTTGCCGCCAAGCGGCGATGCGGTTCTGTTCAGCAAACAGGTAGGGGACTTTCGCCGGGATGGTTTCGAGCGTGGTGTGAACCAACCCCGGTAAGCTGGACAAGCGGCAGTGCGCGGCGTGGCCGGGCACATCGGTCCAGCGGCCGCAATATTGCTTTACACCAGGAATGTTGGCCAGCAGCGGGCCTAATTCGGCGCTACAGCCCAGGATCAGTTCCTGGCAGCGTTCGGCGATCAGCGGAATATAGCGGGCGAACTGGATCGTATCACCGTAGCCCTGATCGCCCACCATCAGCAGGCGGCCGTTCCTGATCCGCATACCGTTCCACGTCGCGGACGTCATTTTCGGCAGCGAGCCTTTGCCGGCCTCGGTCTGGTTGCGCCACTCGTACTCGATCCAGCCCGGCTCGAACTGCCCCATCGCCAATAGGTTCTGACCGAGCGCCAGATGCGCATCAGCGTGGTCAGGGCGCAGCCCAACTGCGCGCAACAGGCAGGCGATTGCCTGTTCGCGGTCATCCAGATCCGCGAATACCAGTGAAAGGCTCACCAGATGATCGGCGTTCTGTGGCTCCAGCCGGATCGCTTCCTTGCCGACGCGCAGCGCGTCCTGAAGGCGATAGGTCATCCTGTACAGCGCACTTAAGTTGGCGTACCAGCCGGCGACACCGGCGCGCAGACCTGTCGCGCGCTCCAGCATCAGGACGCCTCGCTCCGGATCACCGGTGTGCGCGGAAATCATGCCCAACAAGGCGAGTGCGGTGGGGTTATCGGGGGATGCAGCCAGTACGTCGTTGCAAATCCCGGCAGCCTCGCCGTATCGCTTGGCCTGTCCAGCGGTCTGGGCGCGGGCGAGTGCCAGTTCGGGGGCCTCGCTGGTTGCGGCTGGTGGCATTGTCCCGCTCATGCAGTTGACGCCCTCCCGCGCCTCGAACGGCACGTTGTTTAAGCCGCGTGTCTAGGGCGGTGCAACTACGGCGCGAGATGACTCGGCAAATTAGGAGATGACACTATGACTGGGTTATCCGGTCGATTTCAGCGAGTTCGTCGGCCGACAGCCTCCATTGACCGGCTTTAACGTTCTGCTCCAGTTGTTCTGGTTTGGTTGCGCCCGCGATGACGCTGGCCACCGGGCTCTGTGCCAGCAGCCAACTGAATGCCAATTCCACCATCGAGCGGCCGTGCCGTTCGGCGAAATCGCCAAGCTCCTCCGCAATCACCCAGTTCCGCTCCGTCAGGTAACGATCGGCCAGCCGCTGCGTGTTGGCCAGCCGCGTTCCTGCCGGTAGGGCAACGTTGCGTCGATACTTGCCCGTCAGCAGTCCACTCGCCAGAGGAAAGAACGGCAGCAGCCCCAACCCCAGCTTGCGCATGGCCGGCATCAACTCGGCTTCGGGTTTGCGGAAGACCAGCGAGTATTCATCCTGGCAGGAGACAAATGCGTTCAGTCCGCACGTCTTGGCTGTCCACTGGGCCTCCATCACCTGCCAAGCCGGGAAGTTCGAGCAGCCGATGTAACGAACTTTGCCCTGATGGACGAGGTCGTCGAACGCACGCATCGTCTCCTCGATCGGCGTGCGTCGATCCGGCTGGTGGATCTGGTAAAGATCGATCCAGTTAGTGCGCAGCCGACGTAGACTGTCTTCAACCTCGCTCATGATGTAGCGACGCGAACCACCGACCTTCACGCCTTCCTCGTCCATCGGCATGCCGAATTTGGTGGCAAGAACGATGCGTTTGCGGTCGTCGCCCAGGATCTGGCCCATGCAGGTTTCCGAGCCGCCGCGCTCGCCGTAGGTATCCGCAGTGTCGAACAGGGTGATACCGAGGTCGAGCGCCTTGTGGATGACCTTGCGAGTGTCTTCCAGGCCGATGCGACCACCGAAGTTGTTGCAGCCGAGACCAATCGAGGACACGCGCAGACCGGATGCGCCGAGATTGCGGATTTCCAACTTGGAGTTCCTTGGTTCAGAAGGTGAGCAGGCGAGCGACATCCTTGCCGCGTTCCGCCGGCGCGTCAAAATCGAGCGCGGGTCCGATCGGGACAATACCTGTGGGATTGATTAGCTTATGACTCTGATAGTAGTGGCGCTTGATGTGAGCAAAGTTCACGGTCTGCGCGACACCAGGGATCTGGTAGACGTCGCGGGTGTAAGCCCACAGGTTCTTATAATCGACGATCCGTCGGACATTGCATTTGAAGTGGCCATGATAGACAGCGTCGAAGCGCACCAATGTTGTGAACAGGCGGATGTCCGCCTCGGTGAGCGTGTCGTCACATAGGAAACGCGACTGCGACAGGGTGTCGTCCAGCCAATCCAGCGTCTCGAACAGCGGCGTCACTGCCTCCTCATAGGCGGATTGCGTCGTCGCGAAGCCGGCCTTGTAGACGCCATTATTGAGCGTGTCATAAATGCGTGCGTTGAACGTATCGATTTCTTCGCGTTTGTCCTTTGGGTAATAATCACCCGGCTGCGCGCCCACCGCATCAAACGCGCTGTTGAACATCCGGATAATTTCGGCCGATTCGTTATTGACGATTGTCTGGGTGTGCTGGTCCCACAGCACCGGGACGCTGGCGCGGCCGGAGTAGTGGGTGTCCGCGCGGCTGTAAATTTCGTGCAGGTAGCGACTGTTGAACAGCGGATCAGGTATCACGCCCTCGCCCGGCGAAAAGGTCCAGCCCTGATCCCCCATCAGCCAGTGCGTGACCGAGACCGGTATGATCTGCTCGAGTCCTTTTAAGGCGCGCATGATCAGCGTGCGATGCGCCCAGGGACAGGCGAGTGACACGTAGAGGTGATACCGACCGGCGGCCGCGGAGAACCCGTCGCTTCCGGTGGGACCGGGACGGCCGTCTGGGGTGACCCAATTCCGGAAAGACGTTTGCACCCGTTCAAACCGACCGGCCGCTCGAGCGGGATCGGTCTTCGCACGCCCAGGTTCCTGCTCATGCCAAACGCCATCGATCAGCACGCCCATCGCGGTCCCCTGTCATCCCCGATAGCCGCCATGATACTCCGTGCCCGCCGCGGGCGCGATTCACTCTGCCGCGGTCAGCCGAACCGGCACCACCTGTTCGGCGATCTCGGTCACGAGCTTGCGCGTCATCGCTTCGCCGAACGTGTGAAAGTCGTGCACCTCCAGCACGAAGCTGGCAGGGCCGCCAGTGACGTTTTGTCGATAATAGTTCGGCAGACCGCCTGGCGGCTGAACATGCGCATATGTCCAGGACACAGGGTGATCGTTGATAATCGCCAGTCCGTTGATCGTGATGCCGGCGCCGACCGCGTCATCGCGTGCCTCGGAGACGTCGCGGCCGGCGTTGTTTGTGCCATCGCCGCACACGTCAATGATACGTCGCTGCGCCTCGAAGCCACTCTCGGCCAGCAATTGGACGGCGCGGTCAATGCCGGAGCTTATGGCGGTACGGCCCCAGAATGAGCGGGGTGTCCCCACCAATTTATCGGCGAACGCCTGCGCCGAAGCCTGGTCGTGGATGACCTGCCAATCCAGCACGGTGCGCACCTCGAAGCTGGAGGCGAACTCGACATAGGCGACGGCAATCGCACCAACGTTGCCGCCCTGGATCGCCTCGATCACCTGCTTGGACGTGAACGCCGAGGCGTAGCCTTCCTTTTCCAGCTTGAATTCAGCATCGTCGATACTGCGTGAGACGTCGGATACCAGCACCAGGGTAAGATCGACACTGTCGGCGGCCTGCGCCGGTGCGGCGAAACTGATGCAGGCGGCAGACAGCCAGACAAACGCACGCATGGCCGATGTCCCTCGGTAGCTCCCGTCATCTTGCGGGGCCGTCCTGGAAGGTCAATCGAATTCCTCGGTGGCTACTGGCTTGCCCAAACGATCCGATGCATCCAGGACACCTCGGTCAGGTCGAAGCTGTAGTTCGGGTGTTCCGGGTTGAGGCTGCGCAACTCTATTCGGCGCGCTGATCGGCGGGAGAGCTGTTTGGTCATCACTTCGCCACGCAACGTGCGCAGCACCACGCGATCCCCACGCCGGATCGGCGCGGACGGCGAGACAATCACCATGTCCCCATCGCGATAGACCGGCTCCATAGAGTCGCCGGAGATTTCCAGTGCATAGGCATTGGGGTCGCCGACCTCCGGCAGCGCCACCTCGTCCCACCCTCCGCCGACGGGGTAGCCCCCATCATCGAAGTAGCCGTCACTCCCGGCCTGAGTGAAACCAACCAAGGGTATGCGCCGTGACACGCTGCGTGCAAGGCCATTGGAGGCGAGGGCACGCGCGCCCGAAACCAGCGCAGTGAATGCTTCGAGGCTGGCGCCGGTGGCATCCAGCACCTTCGCCACACTCTCTGTGCTGGGCCAGCGGGCGCGGCCGTCCTGCATCCGCCGCTTCGATGGATTGAAGGTGGTCGGATCCAGCCCCGCCCGGCGGGCCAAGCCCGATGCAGAGAGGCCGTTTTCCGCGGCGAGCGTGTCCAGCGCGCGCCAGATGTCATCGTGCTTCATAGGCGGGGCCTGGGGTGCGAATCGATAGAGCTCCTAGTGTCCTAGGATTCTGAGCAGAATGGAATAGGAAAAAACGCGGCGGCAGAGACCTCAGTCCTAGAGGCGGCCTCCCAGGCAATTCAAACGAATATTTCCGAAATCGTCCAGCGCTGCGCACACACCCTGTGGCACGAGGCAGGTTGCGTCGTATTCCTGGATAATGACGGGGCCTTGGTGCGCTTTCTGTTTGAGGGCGGCTCGGTCGATCACGGGAGCCTCAATCCAGCCGGTGCCCGGAAACCAGGTTCGGCGGCTAGTGGCAACAGCGATGGCGGCAGGCGGAATACTTTCTGGCAGGCGGCCGCGTTCTGGAATGCCGCGAGCAATGACCGACAGGCCGACCAATTCAACCGGTTCATTGGGCGGCGCACGGAAGCCGTAATTCTGCTCGTGGGCATTGCCGAATCGCTCGGTGAGCGAACTCAGGACGTCGTCGTCCGGCAGATCTACTTCTATCTCACTCGATTGTCCGACGTAGCGTGCCAGAGCAGCACGCCGGAACTGGCGTCGCTCGGGAGGGAAGCCGTCACGTGCCAGTCGCTCCTCGCCCGCCGCCATCAGGGCATCCAGCACGGAGGCAATGCGAGCGCCATCGGCTTGGTCCAGACCCATGCGGAGACTCTGCGTCGCATGGTGTTCGGTGTCGGCGACCAGTAATCCGAATGCACTGAACACGCCGGGCAACGGCGGGACGATCACGCTGCTAATGCCCAATTCAGCGGCGATCGCCGCGGCGAACAGCGGACCGTTTCCGCCAAACGCCAGCAAAGCGAACTGGCGTGGATCGCGCCCGCGTTCCACCGACACCGCACGGATCGCCCGCATCATCGATGCTGATGCCAAGCGGAGCATCCCGTAGGCGGCTTCCTCAATGGATCGGTGCAGGGGCTCCGCCAGCGTGCGCGCAATGGCGCTGCGAGCTGCTTCTACATCCAGCCTGAGCGCACCGCCGACCAGTCCTGAGGGATCGAGATAGCCGAGCACCAGATTGCAGTCGGTGATGGTCGGCTCGGTGCCGCCGCGGCAATAACAGACCGGCCCGGGATCCGCCCCTGCGCTGTCCGGACCAACTTTCGGCGCACCGGCGGCATCAAGGCGACATATCGATCCTCCGCCAGCGCCAACCTCAGCGAGGTCGATTGCGGGCAGCTTCAGCAGATAGCCCGCGCCGACCAGCAGCCGTGAACCCGCCATCACGCCGGCACCTACTTCAAGCGCCTCGCTGCGAAGCACCTCCCCGTTCTCTACCAGACCGGCCTTGGCCGTCGTTCCACCCATATCGAAGGTGATGATGCGCGGTTCATCCAGTTTCTTGGCCAGCGCTGCACCGCCAACAACGCCAGCTGTGGGGCCGCTTTCGATGATATGCGCAGGCGCGATTGCAGCGGACTCCGCCGATGCCAGTCCACCGTTCGACTGCATAAGCTGGAGTGGCGCCTTGATGCCAAGTGCTCTCAGGCGCGCGACAAGCGACGTCACATAGGCACGCACCACCGGCTGCACATACGCATTGATGACCGTTGTGCTGGTGCGCGGATACTCTTTTATCTCTGGCAGGATCTCGTGGCTGATGGAGATCGCCATATCGGGCAGCGCCGCGCGGATGCGGTCAGCGACTGCACGTTCGTGCGCGGGGTTGGCGTAGGAGTGCAACAGGCAAATAGCGACGCTGTGCACGTCCTCCCGTCGCAGCATTTCGATTGCCGCTGCAACGCTGTCTGGATCGAGCGGCGTGGCGACCGAGCCATCGGGGCGGAGTTTTTCGATCACCTCCAGCCTAAGCCGCCGTTCGACCAGCGCATGCGGCTTGGTCCAGTGCAGATCGTACAGCACCGGCATCCGCAGATCGCGAATTTCGAGGATATCGCGGAAGCCCTTGGTGGTGATCAGCGCAGTGCGCGCGCCTTTGCCTTCCAATATTGTATTCGAACCGATTGTCGTACCGTGCAGCACATCGGCGACGGTGCCATCATGCGAGGCCAGGAGCCCTGTCAAGCCCTCGATGATTGCGTCGCCAAAATCGTGCGGCGTGGAGGCGACCTTGTGCGTCAGCACGCGCCCGTCGGCAGTAATCGACACCAGATCGGTGAATGTTCCGCCGATATCGATGCCAATGCGCTGCGTCATCCGCCGACCGCCGTAACCGTTTCCCCGTTTATTTTCACTACGCCGCTCAGTTCTCGTCCAGCGTCATCCGAATCGATCGTGCGAGGTCCCCGTACTTGTATGGCTTCAGCAGAAGAGGCACGTCCGGCCGATTGCTGCCGGGGCGATGCACGTTGGCATAGCCGGATGTCATCAACACCTTAAGATCGCTCCGAATATTTCTCGCCTCGTTCACGAGTTCGAAGCCATTCATGCCGCCGGGCATAACCACATCGCTGAACAGGAGATCGATGGCCTTGTTCCCTCGCATGATATCGAGCGCCGATGGTCCATCCGGAGCAGTCAGGACCTTGTAGCCCAGCTCGCTGATCGTAGCGACCGCCAGTTCCAACACCTCGGCGTTGTCTTCAACGACAAGCACCGTTTCATTGCCAGTTGGAGCGTTTCCAACAGCCTGAATTCCCGCGTCCTTGGTATTCCTGATGTCCTCACACCGCGGCAGATACAGTCGGAAGGTCGTGCCGACGCCGGGGGTGCTCTCAATCTCGATATGGCCGCCTGATTGCTTGACGAAGCCATAGACCTGGCTCAATCCCAGCCCAGTGCCCTTGCCGACCTCCTTCGTGGTGAAAAATGGCTCGAAGGCCCGGGCGGCAACGTCGGGATCCATGCCGGCGCCGGTATCCGTCACAGACACCAGCACATAGTCGCCCGCAGTGAGGTCAAGCGAGTGCCGGGCCCGTTCATGGTCTATCGTGATG
>JBKPOG010000163.1:0-7452 GCA_046732975.1 Pseudomonadota bacterium | reverse complement strand
CGGGGGCTAGAGTGCCTCCTTTGGTAAGGGATTCGCGCGATGGCTGGCAGTGTCAACAAGGTGATCCTGGTGGGGAACCTGGGCAAGGATCCCGAGGTCCGCACCACGCAGGACGGCCAGAAAATCGTCAATCTGACGCTGGCAACGAGCGAGAACTGGAATGACCGCCAGACCGGCGAGCGCAAGGAACGCACCGAGTGGCACCGCGTGGTCATATTCAATGACCGAGTCGGCGACGTGGCTGAGCGATACCTGCACAAGGGCAGCAAGGTTTATGTCGAAGGCGCGTTGCAGACGCGGAAGTGGACCGACCAATCGGGCCAGGAGCGTTATACGACCGAGGTGGTAATCAGCCGCTTCAAGGGCGAGCTGACGATGCTCGATACGCGTGGTGGCGATAGCGGAATGGCCGAGAGCAGCGGTGGATATCGTGAGCGTGCGCCGGCCCAACGCGCGCCTGTGGGCGCGTCGCGCGGCGGCGGGCCGTCGTGGGATGCGCCGAAGGGCGGCGATCTGGACGACGAGATTCCCTTCTGAGTTTATCGGCTGAGTTGGGGGAAGGGGGTGTCGATGGTGGGCCCGCCCCCTCCCCCCGACCCCCCGGATCAAGTCCGGGGCAGGCTCCTCCCGCGAGGGGAGGGGGAGTGCTGGTTGCCGGGTTCCTTGTTCTGCACGTGCTGGTCTGGTGGCTGTTGCCAGCACTGTTGCAGCACAACCTTCCGCTGGACGTGATCGAGCAACTCGCATGGGGACGCGAGTGGCAGATCGTCTATTTCAAGCACCCTCCGCTTCCTGCGTGGATTCTGGAGTCCATCGCCGTGCTCTTCGGGCGCTGGGCGCCGGCGATGTATTTGGCAGGTCCGCTCGCATCTGCGCTGGCGCTATTGGCAGTCTGGCGATTGGGGTGCGAGGTGCTTGGGAGGCGGCGCGCGCTTCTCGCCACGCTGGCGCAGGAATGCGTGCTGTACTTCACGTTCTTCACGCCGGAGTTCAACCACAATGTGGTGCTGCTGCCGCTGTGGGCGGCGATCGGACTGGCCGGGTACCGCGCGATCTTCAACAACGGCAGCTGGGTCTTGCTGGGCGCACTCATGGCGCTGGGCATGCTCGGCAAATACACGACTGCGTTGCTGTTGGTGTCTTTGCTTGGACTGGCGGTTTTTCACCCGGCGTTCCGCAAGTTGTGGACCACATGGGGCCCGTACATAGCGGTCGGCGTGGCGTTGTTGCTGCTGCTGCCGCACCTGATCGGTCTGTGGCGGATCGACTTTGCCCCGTTCTTTTTCCCCTTCGCTCGCGCACCTGCCGCGCACCATTGGTACGACCACATAATTTACCCGCTGCAGTTCTCGGCCGCGCAGTTGGGAGGTGTCGCTCCAGCGCTGCTGGCGATGGCGTTGTTGAGGTGGCGGCGCGAGGGTGAGGCATCCTTTGACGGCCAGCAGACGCCGCTGGCAGCGGAGGTACGCGCCTACCTTTGGACGATCACCTGGGGACCAGCCGCCCTCGCAGTGGCTGCATCCTTCATCCTGGGGCTGCATCTGAAGGACATGTGGGGCTCCCCAATGTGGTGCTTTATCGGCCTGTTTGTGATGGCCGAAGCTGTCGGCCCGATTACTGCCGGTGGGCTGCAGCGATTTGCCATCGCCTGGGCGTCCATTCTGGTCGCCGTTGCGGGTGTCTTCGCGATTCAGCAAACGATTGGCAGCTATCTGATGCGAAAGCCCACGCGCGGGCAGTTCCCTGGCAGGGAACTCGCTGCGGCAGTCGAACAACGCTGGCATGAGGTCGTTGGTCGCGCGCCGCTGGCCATCGTGGCTGGCGACGTCTGGCTGGCTGGCAGCATTGCATTTTACAGCCAGGAGCGGCCATCCGTGTTCATCGATGCCGATTGCGGTAAGAGCCCTTGGATTACTCCTGAGGCGCTGGTCCGGGATGGCGCGGTGTTCATCTGGCAGCCGCCCTTGGGGCCCCCGCCCTGGCTGAACAGCCTCGGCACAGTTCGATCGGAACCGTCGATCGAACTGCCCTATGTGCCTCCGCTCGGGCATGCGCCGGCGCGGTTCGATTGGGCGATCGTCTTGCCCAAACGATGAACGCCGCGGCCGGAGGGTTTTGCTTGCGATATCAATGGCCGAGCCATTAAACAGCCGCGGTCGCCAACCCACTGGGGAAACGTGAAGTGAATCAACGCCGTCGGACGAGCGCCCGGGTATCCGGCGCGGTCATGCTGAGCCTTCTGGTATCGGGCTGTGCGCAGACCCCGCTGGGTCCAACGGTCCAGGTCATGCCGGGACCCGGCAAATCGTTTGATCAGTTCACCTATGATCAGGCGGGCTGCAAACAATTCGCCGAGGGCGCGGTGGCCGGGCAGGCGCAGAACGCCAACACGCGCGGTGTCGGGGCTGCGGCAATTACCACGGTGCTGGGCGCGGGCCTCGGGGCTGCCATCGGCGGCGGCCGGGGCGCCGGTATCGGCGCGGCGAGCGGTGCACTTGGCGGTGCTGGGATCGGCGGCGGCATGAGTTCGAACGAACAGGGCGGCATCCAAGCGCAGTACGATAACGCATTTGCGCAGTGCATGTACGCGAAGGGCAACATGGTGCCCGGCTACGGACCAATGATGGTCAATGCGCCACCACCCCCGCCGCCTCCGCCGAGCGGTAATCTGACCTACGCCGTGCAGACGCAGTTGAACCGCCTGGGTTATCTGCGCTCGCCAGCGGATGGCGTCTCTGGGCCACAGACCAGCGCTGCCATCAGCCAGTTCGAGAGCGTGTCAGGCCTGCCGGTCGATGGTGTACCGTCTCCACAGCTTCTGGCGCGGTTGCAGGCGACTCCTTAGGACTGCAGCCTCTCGTCATTCCGCGCGAATTCGCCTATCTAACACTGCATGATGCGGTGCAGCGCTGGAGCGCCTGGTGCGTGCCGCGAACCAGTGAACCGAGCCTTTATTGAGCGATAGTCCCGACGACGCGCCTCCGGGTCCACCCGAAGACACTCAGCCTGTGACCCTCGAGGAGGAGATGCGCCGCTCCTACCTCGATTACGCCATGAGTGTGATCGTGGCGCGGGCGCTGCCCGATGCCCGCGATGGGCTGAAGCCAGTGCATCGGCGGATCCTCTACGGCATGCAGGATGCCGGCTACACGGCGGACCGGCCTTATCGCAAATCAGCACGCGTGGTCGGCGATGTGATGGGCAAGTACCATCCGCATGGCGACGCGGCGATCTACGACGCCATGGTGCGCATGGCGCAGCCGTTCTCTATGCGGGTTCCGCTGATCGACGGTCAGGGCAATTTCGGCTCCGTCGATGGCGATAATCCGGCGGCGATGCGTTACACCGAGGTGCGGCTGGCGCGTGCCGCCTCGCTTTTGCTGGACGATATCGACCAGGACACGGTCGATTTCCAGCCGAACTACGATGAGACGGAGAAGGAGCCTCGCGTCCTTCCCGCGCGGTTCCCCAACTTGCTGATCAACGGCGGCAACGGCATCGCGGTCGGCATGGCGACCAACATCCCGCCGCACAATCCAGGCGAGATCATCGACGCCACACTGCTGTTGATTGCCGATCCGGACACCCCATTGGACGAGTTGATGCGCCTGGTGGCCGGACCAGACTTTCCGACCGGTGGTCTGATCGTCGGCCGATCCGGCATTCGCGCTGCTTTTGAAACCGGGCGTGGCTCGATCACCATTCGCGCACGGGCCGAATTCGAGGAACTGAGGCGTGATCGCGAGGCGATCGTTTTTACCGAGATTCCATACCAGGTGAACAAGTCGGCGCTGCTCGAGCGCATTGGCGAACTGGTTCGTGCCAAACAGATCGAAGGCATCGGCGAAATGCGTGACGAGAGCGATCGCTCTGGCATGCGCATCGTCGTCGAACTGAAGCGCGATGCGACGCGTGAGGTCGTGCTCAACCAACTGTTTCGGTTCACCCAGCTTCAGGTCAGCTTCGGCATCAACATGCTGGCGCTGGATGCTGGCCGTCCGCGGCTTATGGGACTGAAGGACGCGCTGCTGTGCTTCATCGCGTTCCGCGAAGAAGTGATACTGCGGCGTGCTCGCTTCGAATTGGCCAAGGCACGCGATCGAGCACATCTGCTGGTCGGGTTGGCAATCGCCGTCGCCAATATCGACGAAGTAATCCGGCTTATCCGTGCGAGCTCTGATGTTGGCACGGCGCGGCAGGGGCTGATGGAGCGCGACTGGCCCGCCGGAGATGTTGGCGCGCTGCTTATGCTGATCGATGAACCAGGGAACGTGATCACGCCTGAGGGCACGGTGCGGCTGACCGAGGAACAGGCGCGCGGCATCCTGGATCTTCGCCTGCAGCGGCTGACCGGACTGGAACGCGAGAAGATCCAGGATGAGATGACCGAGGTCGCGGCAAAAATCCGCGAACTGCTGGAGATCCTGGCATCACGGCCGCGCAGAATGGAAGTGATGCGCGATGAGTTGCTGAAGGCACGCACCGCGATTGACACGGCGCGGATGACCGACATCATAGAAGCCGAATCGGATCAGGATGATGAGAGCCTGATCGAGCCGGGTCAGATGGTGGTGACCATCACCCGCGACGGGTTCATCAAGCGGACGCCGCTGGAGACATTTAGGGCGCAGAACCGCGGCGGGCGAGGGCGCACCGGTGCCTCCACCCGCGGCGACGACATTGTGACGCGCAGCTTCCACGCGCACACCCATCAGTGGGTGCTGTTCTTCTCGCTCGGTGGAAAGGTATTTCGCGAGAAAGTGTGGCGGCTACCGGAAGCCGGGCCCGCTGCGAAAGGAAGGGCGCTCATCAACCTCCTGCCGGAGCTCGGCGCCGACACGATCACGACGGTGCTGCCGTTGCCGCAGGATGAGACGCTCTGGGAGAGCCTGCATCTGGTTTTCGCCACGGCGCAAGGCAACGTACGCCGCAACCGGCTGTCAGATTTCCGCAACGTCCGTTCGGTTGGCCTGATCGCGATGAAGCTGGACGAAGGCGACCGGCTGATTGGTGTCGCGACGTGCCATGAAGGCGATGACGTGCTGTTGGCAACACGGAAGGGCCGCTGCATCCGCTTCCAGCTCTCTGACGATACGGTGCGCGTATTCGCCGGGCGCGATTCAAGTGGCGTCCGCGGCATTCGGTTACTCGGTGGGGATGCGGTTATCAGCCTGACCGTGCTCCGACACGTTGCGGCGAATATCCCGGAGCGTGAAGCTTATCTGAAGCTGGCGAACGCCAGGCGTCGCGGCAACGGCGATGAAGATGGTGAAGCGACGATAGAGAGCGAGGAGCCGGTCCCCGAGGTGACCCTGACGCCGGAGCGCTTCGCTGAGCTGGAACTGAACGAGGAATTTCTGTTGACCGTGACCGACATGGGATTTGGCAAACGCTCGTCGAGTTACGAGTATCGTGTCAGTGGCCGCGGTGGCCAGGGCATTGCCAACATCACTCTGGCGCCGCGTAATGGCACCGCGGTTGTGGCAACATTCCCAGTGCGGCAGGGCGATGACGTGATGCTAGTGACGGATGCCGGGCGGCTTATTCGCGTGCCGGCTGATCAGGTGCGGATCACCGGGCGTCAGGCGATGGGCGTGACGCTGTTCCGCGTCAATGCAGGCGAGCACGTTACCAGCGTGTTCCCGGTGGTGGAGGATGTAGGCGATGACAACGGCGCACCCGAGGAAGAGGACTAATGGCTGAGCCAGTGAAAAAACTGCGCGTCGGCCTGTATCCGGGAACGTTCGATCCGGTGACCAATGGTCATCTCGACGTTATCGCGCGTGCAGCGCGCCTGCTGGATAAACTTGTGGTCGGGGTGGCGATCAATACCGGTAAGAGGCCGTTGTTCTCATTGGAGGAACGCGTCGAACTGGTTGAAGCCGAGATCGCGCAGATTGCGACGCAGAACGGTATGGTTATTGAGGTGATGCCCTTCGATACGCTGTTGGTCAACTTCGCCCGCAGGGTCGGCGCGTCGATGATTGTGCGCGGTTTGCGTGCAGTCTCCGACTACGACTATGAGGTCCAGATGGCCGGCATGAACTACCGGATGGCCCCCGATATTGAGACGGTGTTCTTGATGGCAAGCGAGCGGCATCAGTTCATCGCGTCACGCCTGGTGAAGGAGATTGCTGCATTGGGCGGGGACATCTCTTCCTTCGTGCCGCCGTTGACACTGGAGCGCGTATTGCATCGGGTCCGCGGCTGACCTCTGTTCCCGACCGCAATTTGAGGAGCGCGCCGATGCACCGACGCAGTCTGATCGCGGGCGCCGCGATCGCCACATCGATAGGGAAGATCATCATGAGCGACGCCAACGCCCAACAGAAGTCGGACCCCGACAACACGCTATACATCGACCTCAAGCAGGGACGCGTGGTAATCGAGATGTTTCCGGACATTGCCCCCAAGGCGGTGGAACGGATCAAGACGCTGGCGCGCGAGGGTTTCTACGACAACACGCCCTTCCATCGCGTGATAGAGGGCTTTATGGCGCAGGGCGGTGATCCAACCGGCACCGGCACGGGTGGTTCCAAGCTGCCGGACCTGCCAGCGGAGTTCACCACAAAGCGACACTTTCTACGTGGCACTTGCGGGATGGCGCGCACCTCGGACCCCAACAGCGCCAATAGCCAATTCTTTATCATGTTCGCTCCGGCGCCGCATTTGGACGGCCAGTACACGATCTGGGGTCAGGTGGTACAAGGCATGGAACTGGTGGATCAGATCAAGCGGGGCAGCGGCTCGGGCGGCGCTGTGTCGAGCCCGGACCGGATCGTGCACATGCGGGTGGCCGCTGACGTCAAAGGTTGACCGCGGCGCCCAGTTCGCGCTGTTAGAGCGGCAGGCGAGCCCGTAGCTCAGGCGGTAGAGCACGAGACTTTTAATCTTGGGGTCGTGGGTTCGAGTCCCACCGGGCTCACCAAATCGCAGAAGCTGGGCGTCCAATGGGCGTCCAAGGATGATGGCACGCATCAGGCACCTCGACCTGTCGCTACCGATGCCCCGCCATGGCGGAAGGCAGGCCCAGGCCGCTGCGATCACTGGCTCGCGCATCGTCACGGCCGCCAAGCGGCGGGACCGCAAATCGGCAATGTCACCACGGCGAGCACTGTGCCCAACATAACCCGGGAGGAGCAACGGCGCGGCGGTGACCTAACCAACAACCTCGCTGACGCAGTAATTTCTCGGCGAGCCCTAAGAGTGAACTAGCGCGAGATTATTGCGGCAAACTTCATCACACCGGATGAGGTGATGGAATACAATGCGTTGATCACGCGCTACTTGCGCAAGCGGGGGATGGGCTAGCTGCGCCAACCATTAGGCGAGGCTGGCGCCTGCCCCTGCGCATCACCATGTCTGACAACCTCCCGACCGCGCGCACCCACTTGGCGTCTGGCTGGCTCGTTGATGTGTGCAAGGCGTGTCAGCACCAGGCCCCCGCAGACC
>JBKPOG010000162.1:0-12315 GCA_046732975.1 Pseudomonadota bacterium | reverse complement strand
AGAACCCGGAGCACGTGCACATCCTCGAGCAGTGGATGAACAGCTATCGACCCAAAGAACTGTTCGATGACGGCGGCCGCCTTAGCCCCGAACTTGCGGAACTCCCGCCGCGCGGCGATCGCCGGATGAGTGCCAACCCGCATACCAATGGTGGCCTGCTCCTGCGCGATCTGCGGCTGCCCGATTTCCGCGATTATGCCGTGGACGTGCCGACGCCTGGCGCAACGAGCGCGGAATCGACGCGCCGAATGGGCGCCTATCTGCGCGATGTGATGAAGCTGAATATGGAAGCGCGCAATTTTCGCCTGTTCAGCCCCGACGAAAACAATTCGAACCGCTGGCAGGACGTGCTCGAAGTCACCAACCGGGCATGGATGGCCGAAACGCAGCCTTGGGACGACCATCTCGCTCCGGACGGCCGGATCATGGAGGTGCTGAGCGAGCACCAATGTCAGGGATGGCTCGAGGGTTATTTGCTGACCGGCCGGCACGGCTTCTTCTCCTGCTACGAAGCATTCATTCACATCATCGATTCGATGTTCAATCAGCACGCCAAATGGCTGAAGGTGTGCAATGAGATTCCCTGGCGCCGGCCGATCGGGTCGCTGAACTATCTCTTGTCGAGCCATGTCTGGCGGCAGGACCATAACGGCTTCAGCCATCAGGATCCGGGGTTCATCGATCATGTCGTCAACAAAAAGGCGGAGGTCGTTCGCGTCTATCTGCCACCCGATGGCAACTGTCTCCTTTCGGTGACGGATCACTGCCTGCGCAGCCGCAACTATGTCAATGTGATCGTTGCGGGCAAGCAGCCGGCGCCGCAATGGCTGACGATGGACGAGGCGATCAAGCATTGCGAGGCGGGGCTCGGCATCTGGGAATGGGCGAGCAACGATCGCGGCCAAGAACCAGACGTCGTCATGGCCTGTTGCGGCGACGTGCCGACCCTAGAGACACTGGCGGCGGTCGACCTGCTGCGTCGCCACATGCCGGAACTGAAGGTCCGCGTCATCAACGTCGTTGACCTGATGACGCTGCAGCCGCGCAGCGAGCACTCTCACGGGATTCCCGATGGGGATTTCGACGCCCTGTTCACGACGGACAAGCCAATCATCTTCGCCTTCCACGGCTACCCGTGGCTCATTCATCGGCTGACTTACCGCCGTAACGGCCACAAAAACCTTCATGTCCGCGGATATAAGGAGGAAGGAACCACCAGCACGCCGTTTGACATGTGCGTGATGAACGACATCGATCGCTTTCACCTGGTCGGCGATGTCATCGATCGCGTGCCAAAGGCCGGCGCTCGCGCGGCCTATGCCAAACAGGCCATCCGCGATAAGCTCATCGAGCACCGAGAGTACATCTCGCGTCATGGCGACGACATACCTGAGATCAGCGGCTGGCGGTGGGGTCAGGAAGCCGCAGCCAAACCGGGCAGCTCGACCGAAGCCGACAATGTCTGATCCGTGGCTAACGCCAAAACCGAGCGTGCGGGGCATTCGTCATCATACGCGGTGAGACCTCCGGGCTCAGCACACGCGCGCGTTCGTACGGGAGTGAACCATGCGTGTAGGTGTCGCCACGGACCATGGTGGTTTTCATTTAAAAGAGGAGCTGGTCACAAATCTTCGCGCTGCGGGACATCAGTTTGTTGACTTTGGCGCGAATAGCCTTCGCCCCGATGACGATTATCCTGACTTTGTCGTCCCGCTTGCTCACGCGGTTGCATCCGGACAAGTCGAACGCGGCGTGGCCGTCTGTGGCAGCGGTGTTGGTGTATCGATCTGCGCCAATAAAATTCCCGGAGCACGCGCAGCCTTAATCCACGATCATTTCTCCGCCCAGCAAGGCGTCGAAGACGATCACATGAACATCATCTGCTTGGGAGGTAAGACGATGGGCTCAGCCATAGCCTGGGACCTCGTACGGATTTTCTTGGCCGCCGAATTTAGTCAGGCCGAGCGACATTTGAGACGTCTGCAAAAAGTAGAAGCTCTCGAAAAAATCGGAGGCAAGCGGTGGGAGAAGTAAACATGATCATGAATATACAGATCGGATTTTATGTCGCGGTACGGCGACAAGAAGCCCGCGATCAGTGGCTGACGTTAGGGGGCAGACGGCCGCGGTTAAACATCGCAATTCGGAAGCCGACAATGTCTGATCGGGGAGGTGGGCGTGCGGGTATTCGCGATCAGACACGGTGAGACCGCGTGGAGCCTGAGCGGGCAGCACACCGGCACAACCGATATACCGCTCACCGATAACGGCCGTCGGCTTGCAGACCGGCTAAGACCCGCATTAGCCAAGGAAACCTTCGCGCTTGTGTTGGTGAGCCCGCTACAGCGCGCGCGGGAAACTTGTGCGCTGGCGGGCCTCAGCGATCTTGCCCTCGTCGAGCCCGATCTCATGGAGTGGGATTACGGAAACTACGAAGGACTGACGCCCAAGCAGATACACGAAGCGCGGCCGGATTGGTTGATCTTCCGCGACGGGTGTCCGGGCGGGGAGTCTCCGGAACAGGTCGGCGCTCGAGTGGATCGGGTCATGACTCGGGCGCGCGGCGCCGAAGGCGACGTCGCGCTGTTCGCGCACGGCCATGTCCTGCGCGCCCTTGTCGCGCGATGGATCGGATTGCCGGCGAGCGGCGGACAGCATTTTCTGCTCGATACCGGAACACTGTGCATCCTGGGCTACTACCGCGACGTTCCCGCCCTACAAGTCTGGAATGGCGCGCTGACTGGTTAGCGCGGTTGGGATTCCGTAGTCATAGCAAATAAAGCGCTGCGACCAGCGGGCGGTTTAGGAGAAAGCAGAGGGTGAGATCGTGAAGAGCAGCAAAGCGATGGCGCGGGTGAGCAGGTCGGCCGCGCCGGACATACCGGAGCTGTTGGAAAAGTATGGCTGTGGCCCAATCAAATTCACGGGGAGCGACGATGCGCTCTACGAGCGCCATCTGATGTTCGACAGCGTTGTCGATCCGGCGGAAGTCGGACCACGCGAGCGCTATGAGGCGATTGCGCGTTCGGTACGGGACATCCTCTCGCAGCGTTGGCACCGCACCGAGCGCACCTATGATCGTGAGAACTCGAAACGGGTGTATTACCTTTCAATGGAATTTCTGATCGGTCGCTCGTTGGGCAACAACATTCTCAATCTTCGGCTCGACGAAATCGCGCGGCGTTTCGTCGATGACAAGGACATCGATGCCCTTGCGACACTCGAGGAGGAGCCCGATGCCGGGCTCGGCAATGGCGGCCTCGGCCGTCTTGCGGCGTGTTTTCTTGATTCGATGGCAACGATGCAGCTGCCCGCAATGGGGTACGGGCTGCGCTACGAATACGGGATCTTCAAGCAGACGATCAAGGACGGTTGGCAGAACGAGCAGCCCGACAATTGGCTGCGTCGCCCGGACCCGTGGGAAGTCGCCCGCCCGCAGGACATGGTCGAAATCGAACTGGGTTGCTCATTCGAAGTTCATGGCGGGAACCTGCGTGTCGTCATCAACCGGCCTTCCAGCCTGATCGGGTTGCCTTTCGATCGCCCCGTGGTGGGTTATGGCGGCGACACCGTCAATACGCTTCGACTGTGGGCCGCGGCGGCTCCCGACGTCTTCGATTTCCAGGCGTTCAGCGCGGGGGAGTTTGTGAGTGCCCTGGCAGAAAGGCTGACCGCTGAATCTGTTACCCGCGTCCTTTATCCCGACGATTCGACGAGCATGGGACAGGGGCTGCGATTCGTGCAGGAGTATTTTCTCGTCGTCTGCTCACTGGCGGATCTCGTGCGGCGCTTTCGCCGCAACAATTCGGAATGGGGCTCATTACCCGATAAGGTTGCAATCCAGCTTAATGACACTCACCCCAGCCTCGCGGTGCCGGAACTGATGCGTATCCTGCTAGATGAGGCGCATCTCGACTGGGACAAAGCCTGGGATTTGACCCGGCGGACGCTCGCTTACACGAATCATACGCTGCTGCCGGAGGCATTGGAAAAATGGCCGCTGCGCTGGTTTGAGCTGTTGCTGCCGCGTCATCTGGAAATCATCCGGGAGATCGACCGTCGGCTGCGGGAGGACGTGCAGGCGCGCTTTCCGGGTGATGAGGGACGCATCGCGCGAGCAAGCATCTTCGAGGACGGCGCAGAGCGCAAAGTGCGCATGGCGAACCTCGCGATCGTCGGCTCGCATAGCACGAATGGCGTTGCTGCGATCCATTCGAGGCTGCTGCGCACGGCGACGGTCAAGGATCTCGCCGAAATGTTTCCCGAGCGCTTTAACAACAAGACGAACGGCGTGACGCCGCGTCGCTGGCTGCTGATGGCCAATCCGGCTCTTGCGGGACGGATCACCGAGGCGATTGGCGACGGTTGGGTGACCGACCTGACTGATCTGGGGCTGCTGAAGCCGTTGGCAGAGGATCGCGGTTTTCAAGACGCGGTTCGCAGCGCCAAGCGAGACGTCAAATCCCGATTTGCCGATTGGCTCAAAGCGACGAGCGGCATCGTTGTCGATCCGGATTCGGTTTTCGATAGCCAAGTGAAGCGCATTCACGAATACAAACGGCAGCTGTTGAACGGATTGCGGGTCGTCGTCCTGTATAACCGCATTCGCGAGAACCCGGACCTCGACATGGCCCCGCGCACATTTTTCTTCGCCGGCAAGGCGGCCCCGGCCTACCACCTCGCGAAGCTCATCATCAAATTTCTGAACAATCTCGCCGGCACGATCGAGGGGGATCCGGCGGTGCGCGGCCGCCTCAAGGTCGTATTTCTGCCGGAGTACTGCGTGTCTTTGGCCGAGCGCCTCATCCCGGCGAGCGATGTGTCAAATCAGATCTCGACCGCCGGCTACGAGGCGAGCGGCACCAGCAACATGAAATTCATGATGAACGGCGCCCTCACGATTGGGACGCGCGACGGTGCAACGATCGAGATGGCCGAGGCCGCCGGCGAGGAAAACTTCTTTTTGTTCGGCTTGACCGCGGAACAGGTGGCAGACAGCCGCAGCTGGTACAACCCACATTGGCACTACGAAAACGAACCCGAAACACGCGCCGCTCTCGATCTGATTTTCTCCGGCCATTTCAGCCGCTATGAGCCGGGTATTCTGGATCCGATACGCGAGACACTGCTGACCCATGGGGATCACTATTTGCACTTGGCAGATCTGACGTCGTACCTGGACGCGGATCAGAAGCTGCTCGCGCTCTATGCAGACCCGGAGAGCTGGGCCCGCAAGGCGATCCTGAACATCGCCAGCTCCGGCAAATTTTCAAGCGACCGCACGATCGCGGAGTACGCCGCGGAGATCTGGGATGCGAGACCATGCCCAGTTTCGTAGGTAATGACCGGAGTCTGGGCGCGAGGGATCGGCCCATGACGATTTCGCCGCTCGCCGGCAAACCGGCTCCCAGGGAAATCCTTGTCGATGTCGGCAGGCTCGAGCGTTCGTATTACGAGCAGAAACCCGACCCGGACAACGCGTATCAATTGGTCAGCTTTGGAACCAGCGGACACCGCGGGTCGCCATTTGACGGTTCCTTCACCGAGGCACACATCCTGGCGATCACCCAAGCCATCTGTGATTACCGGCGCGCGCAGGGTATCACGGGCCCGCTTTATCTCGGAAAGGACACGCACGGTCTGTCCTCGCCGGCTCAGCGCACGGCCCTCGAAGTGCTGGCGGGCAACGAGGTTGAGGCGATTATTCAACAGAACGATGGTGTCACTCCGACCCCGGTGATTTCATGGGCCGTGCTGGTGCACAATCGCGCCCGGCCGCAGCACGTCGCCGACGGCATTCTCATCACCCCGTCGCACAACCCTCCCGAGGACGGCGGGTTCAAATACAATCCACCCAATGGGGGCCCGGCAGATGTCGATGTAACCGATTGGGTGCAGAAGCGGGCCAACCTCCTACTCAAGGACCGCAATCGCGAGGTCAAGCGAGTGCCGTTCGATGCGGCCGCTAAGGCAAAAACGATCCACCAGCAAGACCTCATTCTGCCCTATGTCAGCGATCTGCCGAACGTCGTGGACATCGAGTCAATACGGCGATCCGGACTCGCCCTGGGGGTCGATCCGCTCGGCGGTGCGGCCTTGCCGTATTGGGAATCAATCAATTCTGTCCATAACCTGAACATTACGATCGCCAATCCGACGCTCGATCCGAGCTTCTCGTTCATGACTGTCGATCATGACGGCAAGATACGGATGGACCCCTCCAGCCCGTATGCCATGGCACGCCTGCTGGAGCTGAAGGGCAAATACCGCCTCTCGTTTGCCAACGATCCTGATGCCGACCGCCACGGTATTGTGACGCCCTCGGCCGGGTTACTGAACCCGAACCATTACCTTGCTGTGGCGATCCGGTATCTGCTGACGCGCCGCCCGCGCTGGCCCGCCGCGGCAGTGATCGGCAAAACATTGGTCAGCAGCAGTATCATCGATCGCGTCGTCCAAAAGCTTGGCCGTCGTCTATGCGAGGTGCCGGTCGGTTTCAAATGGTTCGTTCCAGGACTGTTCGACGGCTCGTGCTGCTTCGGCGGCGAGGAGAGCGCCGGCGCTAGCTTTCTGCGCCAGGACGGCACGGTATGGACCACCGATAAGGATGGCCTGATCCTTGACTTGCTAGCTGCGGAGATTACCGCCTGCTCCGGCAAGGACCCATCCGAACATTACCGCGAGCTCACGTCGGAGTTCGGCGCGCCGCTTTACACGCGCATCGATGTGCCGGCGACCGCCGAGGAGAAATCGACACTGAGCAAGCTGTCACCCTCGGCGGTCAAGGAAGACAACCTAGCGGGCGAGCCGATCACCGCCAAGCTAACCCGCGCTCCGGGCAATAACGCGCCGATCGGCGGGCTCAAGGTCGTGACCGCGAGCGGCTGGTTTGCGGCACGCCCCTCCGGCACCGAGGCCGTGTATAAGATCTACGCCGAAAGCTTCAAGAACGAAGCTCACCTCGAGGCGATTGTCGATGAGGCACGCCGGATCGTGAACGGTGCGCTGGCAATAGGCAGCGCTAGATCCATCGAGTGACGCAAGGAAACGGTATGAGCGGCGACGGCGAACGGATCATCAGCCCTCCGTTTCCACCGGGATATCGCGCTTCCGGCGTACTTCTGCCAGTCACGTCGCTGCCATCGGCCTATGGCATCGGTGATTTCGGACCCGCGGCATTGACATGGATCGATCGGCTGAGCGAAGCAAACCAACGCTGGTGGCAAGCGCTGCCGCTCGGTCCAACCGGATACGGCAACTCCCCCTACAGCTCGCTGTCTTCTTTCGCGGGAAATGAACTCCTGATCAGTCCGGACCGCCTTATCGAAGACGGGTTGTTGCGAGCGAGCGACTGCGAGGGCGTACCGGTCGGGGCGGCTATCGATTACCCCGCCGTTTTCACGTTCAAGCGCCGTCTTCTGGAATCAGCCTGGACAAACCTCAGCGGCGGCGCGCGTCCTGATATGCGGGCTTTGCTTGTCCGATTTTGCGATGAACAGTGGCACTGGCTCGAAGACTACGCACTGTTTCGGGCTTTGAAGGCCAAGCATGGCGGCGCTTGTTACCTCGACTGGCCGCTGGAGTTAGTCAAGCGTAAGCCGGAGGCGCTCAACGCAGCGCGGCGGGAGCTCTCGTCCCACATCGAGAAGGTCTGCTTTGCACAATTCCTGCTATTCCGACAGGGAAGCCGGGTTAAGGAACACGCCCGCTCTAAGGGGATCGGCCTGATTGGCGATCTGCCATTTTTTGTGTCTCTCGATTCGAGCGATGTTTGGGCCAATCCGGAGCTTTTCCTGCTGGACGATAACCATCGTCCGACCTTGGTCGCGGGCGTGCCGCCCGACTATTTCAGTGCGGAAGGGCAGCTCTGGGGTAACCCCGTTTATGACTGGGACGCGCTGCACCGCACCGGCTACGAATGGTGGCTGGAGCGTCTGCGTGCGCTGCTCAGCCATGTCGACATTGTCAGGCTGGACCATTTCCGGGCTTTCGCCGCTGCCTGGCACGTACCGGCAGACGCAACAACGGCCCGCGTCGGTCACTGGGTGCCTGGCCCAGGCGCAGAGTTCTTCAGCAGGGTCGCTGAAGGGTTGGGGGATCTTCCGTTCATCGCAGAAGATCTCGGGCTGATCACGCCTGACGTCGGCGCGCTCCGGGACCAGTTCAAATTACCGGGTATGCGCGTGCTTCAGTTCGCCTTCGACGGCAACTGGAGTAATCCGCACCTGCCGCACAATTTCGCGGCCAACACGGTTGTCTATACCGGGACGCACGATAACGCGACCACCCGCTCCTGGTATGAGGAACTGCCGCCGGATCAACGGCAAAATCTGTGGAATTACCAGAAGCGCCCCTCCGGCGAGAGCGTTGACGCTGCCCCGGCTCTTATAGAGCTGGCATGGTCATCGGCGGCGGCGCTCGTAATCGCGCCGTTGCAAGATATTCTCAACCTGGGTAGCGAAGCGCGGATGAATCTGCCTGGCTATGCTGAAGACAATTGGCGCTGGCGAGCTACCGAAGACATGCTGACGCCCGAAACCTTCCGGTGGCTGCATGATCTGACGCAGACCTGGAACCGAGCATCTTAAAGTCCTGCGTCCTGCCGGAGTATGGCCCGTGACCACTCCTGATCCGATCGTCTTCTTAATCGACGTCGACAACACATTGCTGGACAACGATCGGATCCAGGCTGATCTGAGGCTTCACCTCGAGCGCGTATTCGGCGCTGCGTGCCGCGATCGCTACTGGACAATCCTAGAACAGCTGTTTGCCGAACTCGGATATCGCGATTACCTCGGAGCTCTGCAGCGCTACCGGGTCGAACACCCGACGGACATCCACCTGCTCACGATGTCGTCGTATTTGGTCGACTATCCGTTTGCAAACCGCCTGTACCCGGGGTCCCTCGACGTCATCGAGCGGCTCCGGGGCTGGGGTCAAACTGTCATCTTATCTGACGGTGATGTTGTGTTTCAGCCGCGGAAGGTGGAGCGGTCGGGGATCTTCGAGGCGGTCGATGGGCATGTATTGATCTACATTCACAAGGAGCAGGAGCTCGATGACGTGCAGCGGCGCTATCCGGCTGCGCATTACGTTCTCGTCGACGACAAGCCGCGTATCCTCGCAGCTGTCAAATCGGCCTGGGGCGATCGCGTGACTACAGTGTTGCCCCGCCAGGGTCAGTTTGCTCTGGGTCCAGATACGAGGTCATATCCGCCGGCCGATGTCACGGTCGAGAGCATCCGCGATCTGATCGCGTATGACCTACCTGCGTTGCTCGCAGACCGGCATCGCTACCGCCCCAAATAAAAGTGAGCCGATAACTTACCGGTGTTCAGACTTCTCTGAACTGGCGGTAACGGCGGATTAGCGCATTCGTCGAGCTGTCATGGCCCAGCTCGGGTCGCGCATTTCGATCGAGTTCCGGAACGATCCGCGAGGCCAGCACCTTCCCAAGTTCGACGCCCCATTGATCGAACGAATCGATTTGCCAGATCGCCCCTTGGACAAATACGGTGTGTTCGTAAAGAGCAATCAGCTTGCCTAGCGTCGCGGGCGTCAGCCGCTGCAGCAGCAGCGTGTTTGACGGCCGATTGCCCTCGAACGTACGGTGAGGCACCAGCCAATCGGGAGATCCCTCCGCGCGCACCTCCTCGGGCGTTTTTCCAAAGGCGAGAGCTTCGCTTTGCGCGAACATGTTGGCAAGCAGCATGTCGTGCTGTTGCCCCACGGGATTCAGCGTCTGGCAAAAACCGATGAAGTCGCAGGGTATCAATCGGGTGCCTTGATGAATCAATTGATAGAACGAGTGCTGTCCGTTCGTACCGGGCTCGCCCCAGTAAATCGGACTGGTATCATAGTCGATGTGGCTTCCCCGTACGCTTACATGCTTGCCGTTGCTCTCCATCGCTAGTTGCTGCAGATAGGCGGGGAAGCGCTTCAGGTACTGCTCGTAAGGGAAGACGCCGACGGTTTGGGCTCCGAAAAAGTTGTTGTACCAAATCGACAACAAGCCCAGCAGGACAGGGAGATTACGATCGAAGGGGGCGGCGCGGAAGTGCTCGTCGACTTCATGAGAGCCCGAGAGCATTGCCATGAAGTTTTGTGGACCGATGGCTATCATGGTCGACAGGCCGATCGCCGACTCCATTGAATAACGACCGCCGACCCAATCCCAGAAGGGGAACATGTTGGCGGGATCGATCCCGAACTTAATGACCTCCGCGGTATTCGTGGAAGCCGCGACGAAATGCCTCCCGATTGCCGGCTCGTCATGCTCCAGGTGAGCAAGCGCCCAAGCCCGTGCAGCCTGCGCATTAGCCATCGTCTCCAACGTTGTGAACGTCTTTGACGACACGATAAACAACGTCTCCGATGCATCAAGATCGTGGACCGCTTCGGCAAAGTCGGTGCCGTCGACGTTCGATACAAAGCGGAACGTCATAGCGCGGTCGCTGTAGTGCTTGAGAGCCTCATACGCCATGACGGGCCCGAGGTCGGAGCCGCCGATGCCGATATTGACGACATTCCGTATTCGCCGGCCGGTGTGACCCTGCCAGGCGCCGCTGCGGACACGATCGGCAAAATCGGCCATCCTGCCGAGAACGGCATGGACATCCGGCACCACGTTCCTGCCGTCGACCAAAATCGCCGCCGCCGGCGGCGCCCGCAGCGCAATATGCAGAACGGCGCGTTCTTCCGAGACGTTGATCTTGTCGCCTCGAAACATGGCTTCGACCCGGGCGGCCAGCCCGCTTTCGTTGGCTAGCTGCACGAAGAGACCAATGGTTTCGTCGGTAATCCGATTCTTGGAGAAATCGAGATAGATGCCGACCGCCTCCAGGGTCATGCGCTCTCCGCGCGTGGGATCATCCGCGAAAAGCTGTCGCAAATGCAGATCGCGGATCTTGCCATGATGGGCTGCCAGGGCGGTCCAGGCTGGATGATCGGTCAATCGCATGTGGGGAGTCATTGGAGCCGTCCCTCCTCTTGCACCAATACCTTGGCGTAACCGGCGCCTTGAAACGGAACCGCGCGTGTTTCAGTCCAAGTTGGCGACCAGCAGAACGACCGATCGCGGCTGGGCGCGATAGACCCGGCCTTCCAAAGGCGGTGCGCTGGCCAAATCACAAATGTCCTCTAGAGAGGCAAGATACGTGTCGATACAGCGCCGCCACGGACCCTGGGCGTCACCGAGAAGCGGCAGCTCGAATTCGAGCGGCTCCCAGTAGGCGTTCAGGATGAGGTGCAGCAGCAATCGGTACCCAAGCAGAGGCACTGTGGCTGCTACGGTGTGCGAATGATCTGCCCAGTCTGGCGCGTTCAATTTCACGCTATGCCAATCGATCGGCTGTTGACACAGCAATTCCGACAGGGTGATGTCCAGCCGATCGCCCGGGAGATCCCGATTCATGCGAAGCGTGATCATCTTTTTCGTAAAATGATGAATATCGGCGTGCTTCTCTACCAATCTCCAGTCGAACCAGGAGGTCTCGTTGTCCTGGCAGTAGCCGTTGTTATTGCCGCCCTGGCTGCGCCTTACCTCGTCTCCCATCAGGAGCATCGGCGTGCCGATGGCCAAAAGCGTCAACGTGATGAAATTTTTTATTTGCCGCGTCCGCAGCCGCTCGACATCAGGATCGTCCGTGAACCCCTCTTGCCCACAATTCCAACTCAGATTGTAATCCGCGCCGTCACGATTTTCTTCACCATTAGGCTCGTTGTGTTTGACGTTGAATGAAACGAGGTCATTCAGCGTGAAACCGTCATGGGACGTCACGAAGTTGATGCTCTGCTCTGGCTCGCGCTCCTCGCGTGCGTAAATATCGGGGCTTCCGGTTAAGCGATAGGCCATAGCGCGGGCAGTGCCATTGTCGCTTTTTAAGAAGGAGCGGACATCGTCACGGAACTTCCCGTTCCACTCCTTCCAGCTGTCGCCGACGAAGCTGCCAACTTGATAGAGGCCAGCAGCATCCCAGGCTTCCGCAATCAGCTTGACGTTTGCAAGAACTGGATCGGACTCGATGTCCCAGAGAATTGGCGGCGACGCCATCGGTCGTCCGTTCTCGTCGCGCGTCAGGATCGACGCGAGATCGAAGCGAAAGCCATCGACATGCATGTCGGTGACCCAATAACGCAGGCTGTCGATTATGAGACGTCGGACGATTGGATCGTTGGCGTTCAGCGTGTTGCCGCAGCCGGTATAATCGGCATACCGTGATTTGTCGTCGGCGAGGATGTAATAGGTGTCATTTGAGAAACCGCGAAAACAAATCGTCGGGCCGTTCTCGCCGCCCTCGGTAGTATGGTTGTACA
>JBKPOG010000161.1:0-12707 GCA_046732975.1 Pseudomonadota bacterium | reverse complement strand
CCTGCCGTTCATCACGGCGGATCAGTCCGGGCCGAAGCACCTGGTGATGAAGCTGACCCGGTCGAAGCTGGAAAGCCTGGTGGATGACCTGATCAATCGCACCCTTGAGCCGTGTCGTGCGGCGCTCAAGGATGCCGGCCTGTCGGCAGGTGAGATCAGCGAGGTGATCCTGGTCGGCGGCATGACCCGCATGCCGAAGGTCATCGACACGGTGAAGAGCTTCTTCGGCAAGGAACCCGCACGCAACGTCAACCCCGACGAAGTGGTGGCGATCGGTGCGGCGGTGCAGGGCGCGGTGCTGTCCGGCGATGTGAAGGACGTGCTGCTGCTCGACGTGACTCCGCTTTCACTCGGCATCGAAACGCTGGGCGGCGTGTTCACCCGGCTGATCGAGCGCAACACCACGATCCCGACCAAGAAGAGCCAGATCTTCTCGACCGCGGATGACAACCAGCAGGCGGTGACCATCAAGGTGTACCAGGGCGAGCGCGAGATGGCCGCCGACAACAAGCTGCTGGGCAACTTCGACCTGACCGGTATTCCTCCCGCACCGCGTGGGGTGCCGCAGATCGAGGTGACGTTCGACATCGACGCCAACGGCATCGTGTCCGTCCAGGCGAGAGACAAGGCAACCGGCAAGGAGCAGCAGATCCGCATCCAGGCGTCGGGCGGTCTGTCCGAGGCCGATATCCAGCGCATGGTGAGAGAGGCAGAGGCGAACGCCGAAGCCGACAAGAAGCGCCGTGAGCAGGTGGAAACCCGCAACCAGGCCGATGGCCTTATCCATCAGGTCGAAAAGAACCTGAAGGAGCATGGCGACAAGGTGCCGGCGCAGGAGAAGGGTGAAGCCGAGGCAGCGATCGCCGCGGCGCGCTCTGCCATGGAAGGCAACGATCCTGAGGCGCTGAAGCAGGCGACCGAGCGGCTGAGCCAGTCGGCGATGAAGCTTGGCGAGGCGATGTACAAGGCGCAGCAGGCCGACAATACCGCTGAGGCGACGGCGCAGGCCGGTGGAGCCCATCCGGGCGGTGCCGGCGGTCCGGACGATAAGGTGGTGGACGCCGAATTCGAGGAAGTTGACGAGAAGAAGAAGAAATCGGCCTGATAATTACGGGTCGACAGGCATGAGGAGTCGCGCCCGCGCTTCATCGAAGGCGGGCGCGGCTTCATTCAGCGCCAACGAGAAGGGCTGAGATGGCGAAGCAGGATTACTACGCCACGTTGGGCGTGGCACGCGAAGCGGGCGCTGAGGATATCAAGAAGTCGTACCGCAAACTCGCCATGCAGTGCCACCCCGACCGCAATCCCGGGGACAAGAAGGCCGAAGCGCGGTTCAAGGAAATCAGCGAGGCCTATGACGTCCTGAAGGATGACCAAAAGCGTGCGGCCTACGACCGTTATGGCCACGCAGCGTTCGAGCAGGGCGGCCCCGGTGGCTTCGGCGGCGGCTTCGACTTCGCCGCCTCGGGCGGTCTGGGCGACATCTTCGACCAGATGTTCGGCGAGTTCATGGGCGGCCGGCGAGGTGGCCCTGGGGGCCGGACCCGCGCCGGCAACGACATTCGTCAGGCTGTCGAGATCGACCTGGCGGACGCCTTCACCGGCGCCAAGGTCAACCTGCGGGTGCCAACCCGAGTGGTATGCGATGCGTGCAGCGGCAACGGCTCGGAGGACAAGAACCGCGCGGCCGATACCTGCGCGACGTGTCGCGGCAGCGGCAAGGTGCGCGCGCAGCAAGGCTTCTTCCTGATCGAACGCACCTGCCCGACCTGCGGCGGCCAAGGACGGGTGATCCGCAATCCTTGCAAGGTATGCCACGGCATCGGCACGGTGCAGCGTGAACGCACCCTGCAGGTAGCCGTCCCGGCAGGCGTCGAGGACGGGACACGGATCCGGCTCGCCGGCGAAGGAGAAGCCGCAGGACAAGGTGCCCCGCCCGGCGATCTGTACGTGCATGTGGCGATCCGGCCGCATCCGATGTTCCAGCGTGATGGCGCAAACATCTTCATGCGAGTTCCACTGAGAATGACGCAGGCGGCACTCGGCGGCGACATCGAGGTGCCGGCAATCGATGGCACCAAGGCGAAGGTGAAGGTCCCGCCGGGAACACAGACCGGCGAGCAATTCCGCCTGCGCGGCAAGGGCTTCTCGGTTCTGCGCAGCGCGGCGCGTGGCGATATGTATATTCAGGTCTCAGTGGAGACGCCGCAGCACCTGACCCGCCGGCAGCGCGAATTGCTCGAGGAGTTCGAAGCCGAGGCGCAAGGCCACGGCAAGGGTAGTCCCGAAAGCGAGGGCTTCTTTTCCAAGGTCAAGGAGTTCTTCGAGGGCGGCCGCGGATGATGCCCTGAAGTGTATGTGCCGAACACAAGGGCAGGTACCCGAGGGAGAGTTTTGTCGTCAGCCGCTGCCAATGCCCAGATCGTCGGAATATCCCGCCTTCAGCCGAGACCATTGGGCTATTGGACGCTCATCGGAACGGAAATTCTGCTTGCCATTGGACCGCTGAAGCCAGCCGCGAGGCGAGTCCTCCCACATCTCCTGCCGCCCGTACACCGTTAAGTCGAGCAGACCGTAGCTGTTGTCCATCGCCTCGACGCCGCGACCGTTCGTCCAATAGGTCTCGAAGACATTCGAACCTTGTCGCAGGTAACAGACGAGGTGAAACATGCCCACCCGGCGGCCGACCAGAAGTTTATCGAGCGAATCCTGAGCCGAATACCAAGGCAGCTCCCAGCCCATGAAGTCGCGGTAGCGGACGCTCTCTGCATACGGACCTTGGCAGAGCACGGCGAAGGTGACGTCGCGAGAATGTATATAGGACAACTCGCGCACCTGCGATGTGAACCACGTGCATCCCTCACACTGCTCCGGTGCAGGATGCCCGGCGTGCCACATGAAATAGTAAGCGGTCAGCATACGTCGGTCCTCGAACGCATCCAGCAGCGTAAGAGACCGATGCGCGCCGGTCAGCGGTGCCGCTGCATCGACTTCAACCATGGGCAACCGCCGGCGGGCGGCGGCAATCGCGTCGCCTTCGCGAGTGTGGGCCTTCTCTCGAACACGAAGCGCATCGATCTCGGCCTGGAACGTGGCCCGGTCGACCACCGCAGGTGCTCTCGGCTCGCTCCCAATGGGGTCTTGCATCATGCACTCCTCCTACACATTTGCGGCTGCTTCTCACGTGTGGATGCAACTGTGGTGACAGCGCTGATCAGCCCGATCGTCATCGACTTTTCCCTGCTCGCGCGCATTCAGCTTGGCCATCGGCGCCCTGAAGGGCAATCAGGAACATGAGTGTTCCTAGCATCACAAGCGTGTTTGCACTGTTTAAATGCGCGGGCCACTTCGCTCATTGCTCCGGGAAGTACACGTCAGCACTCAGCTGCCTGCGATAGTGTTGGGCCCAATGGCACATACCGCGGAGCGGTGCGATGATTGTCCTCCCCAACGGGGTCAAGGAATACTCGACAGCAATCGTCTTCGCCTTCGTAGCGTGCCGCACGATCAACCCTGTCGATTCGAGATTACGAAGAGTTCTGGTAAGCATCCGCTGCGAGATACTTCCGAGATGGCGCCGCAACTCTCCGTGGCGATAAGGCTTCGCTTGCAGCGAGAACAAGATCCTGGGCGTCCATCTGCCGATGAAGAGAGGCGGGCGCATTTTTCCCATCCGTGGTGCTCGTCAGCCGTGCAACAACGTGGGCCCCGGCATCGGATGGTGAGAGTTACAAGTGTGGCGGGATTTCGATGGACTCGCTGATTGCAGCAGCGGCACTGGCGCTCGCCAGGGGTGATCCGCTCGGGGCTCTGAACCGGGTCGCCCTGCGTGACGACCCGCCCGCGCTGGCGCTGCGCGGCATCGCCATGGCGCAACTGGGCGATTTCGCAAAAGCCAAGGCCCTTCTGCGGAGGGCCTCGCGTGCATTCAGTCCAAGAGATGCGGTCGCCCGCGCGCGGTGTGTCGTCGCCGAGGCCGAGATCGCCCTGGTGTCGCGCGACCTCGGCTGGTCGACCAAGGCTCTGGACGCGGCTGCGGCGACTCTCGAAGCGCGAGGCGACCGCATGAACGCAGCACACGCGCGGATCCTCGAAGTCCGTCGCCTGCTCTTGATCGGCAAGCTCGACGAAGCGGAGGGCAGACTCGCCAACATCGATCCTTCACTGCCGTCACTCGCAGGGATCGTTGCTCTCCAACTGGTGGCCGCAGGGATTGCTGTTCGCCGTTTGCATACGAAGGCAGCGCGCGCAGCGCTCGTTCGGGCCGAGCACGCGGCGCGCGAGGCAGACATCCCGGCGCTGATCGCAGAGGTCGAAAGTGCCACCCTTGTCCTGAACACGCCCGCGGCGCGGCTTGTCGCCCGGGGCGAGAAACGCACGCTCCTGCTCGAGGACGTCGAAGCGCTGCTGGCGTCCGGCGCCCTCGTCATAGACGCGTGCCGCCATATCGTGCGGCAGGCTGGCACGGTGATCTCGCTGGCAAAGCGCCCGGTGCTCTTCGCTTTGCTGCGCGCGCTGGGTGAAGCCTGGCCGAGAGACGTATCGAGGGTCGAATTGCTGGCGTGCGCGTTCCGCGCAAAGCATGCCGATGAATCGCATCGTGCGCGGTTGCGGGTGGAGGTCGGACGGCTTCGGAGCGAACTTCGGATGCTGGCAGACGTCGGCGCGACCAAGCGAGGCTTTGCACTCATGCCGAACGTTGCGCGCGAAGTCGTCGTATTGGCTCCGCCGGTCGAAGAGCGGCATGCGGCGGTGCTTGCCTTCCTTGCCGATGGTGAATCGTGGTCGAGTTCGGCACTGGCGATTGCGCTTGGAACCAGTCCGCGCACCGTCCAGCGAGCGCTCGACTCACTCGCGACAGCGCGCAAGGTGCAATCCTTCGGTCGCGGTCGAGCGCGTCGCTGGATGACTCCGCCTCTGCCCGGGTTCCCGACAAGCTTGTTACTCAGAGGTCCGCTGCCGGGTGACTAGGTTGGAGTCATGAAAACATCAGCGGCTGAAGTCCTTTGTGAATACGGACCCTTTCCGAAGGTGGACCACGTGCGTGGAGTGACCTTTGACGGGAAGCACGTCTGGTTTGCCGCCGGAGACCGGATGCTTGCCTTCGATCCTGACAGCGGTGAACCGGTGCGCGCGATCGCTGTGCCCGGGCATGCCGGAACGGCATTCGATGGCCGCCACCTGTTTCAGATCGCCGAGGATCGCATCCAGAAGATCGATCCGGAGACCGGCCGTGTGCTTGCCATGATACCGGCGCCCGGCGGAGGCGGCGACTCGGGGTTGGCGTGGGCCGAAGGGACACTCTGGGTGGGCCAGCATCGGGGCCGCAAAATCCACCAGATCGATGCCGACACGGGGGCGGTTTTGCGGACAATCGAGTGCAACCGCATGGTAACCGGGGTCACCTGGGTCGACGGCGAGCTTTGGCACGGCACTTGGGAAGGCGGTGAAAGTGAATTGCGGCGGATCGATCCGCAAACGGGAGAGGTGGAGGCGAGGTTGGAGATGGCGCCCGGGATCGCTGTGACGGGGCTCGAATCCGATGGCGCGGATCGGTTCTTCTGTGGCGGCGGCGACAGCGGGAAGGTGCGCGTCGTTCGCCGCCCGCATAAGCTTCCGAAGCCCGATTGACGGCTGCCCTGCGATTGCTTCCTCCCAAGGGGACTATCAGGATCGGGGGCAGCCAAGGTGGGGGAAATGACATGGCAATCCGCATCGGCATCGCTGGCGTAACCGGCCGCATGGGGCACCTGCTGGTGGAAGAGGTTGGCGCCGCCGGCGCGGACCTGGCGGGCGGCATCGGCCGGGCCGGTTCGGCGAAACCCGGACCGACGGGTGTCGCGCTGCTGCCCGATATCACCGCGCTGGCCGGCGCTTCGGACGTGGTGGTGGACTTCACCAACGCAGCGACCGCGAAGCCATACGCCGAAGCCATGGCCAGGTCGGGCAAGGCGTGGGTGCTGGGTACCTCGGGCCTCTCGGATGCGGATGAGGCCAAGGTCGCGGAGGCGGCGCGGGACATCCCCGTGGTGTACGCGTCCAACTTCTCGGCGGGCGTCAACCTTGTGCTGGCCCTGGCGGAGCGGATGGGAGCCGCACTCCCGGCGGAGACCTACGACGCCGAGATCATGGAGATGCACCATCGGCAGAAGGTGGATGCGCCGTCGGGTACCGCGGTCGGCATGGGCCGCGCGGTTGCCAAGGGCCGCGGTGTCGCGCTGTCCGACGTGATGGAAAGCGGGCGACACGGCCACAGCGGCGCCCGCAAGACCGGAGCCATCGGCTTTGCCGCATTGCGCGGTGGGCAGGTGGTCGGCGAGCATACGCTGATCTTCGCCTCCGGCACCGAGCACATCGCACTGAGCCATCGTGCCTTCGATCGCCGGGCCTTCGCGACCGGCGCGATACGCGCCGCGCTTTGGGCCGCCGGACGACCGCCGGGGCTGTATTCAATGATGGACGTTCTGGGCATGGCTTGAGCGACGGCGCCGGCAGGCTGGCGGCACGCTACCCGGCCGTCTGGCACGTTATGGAGGCGGATGGCGCCGGGCCCTGGCTGAGGGAGACGGGTTTGCTGCCGGCTGCGGTCTTGCGGGACGGTAGCGAGAACCGGGACACCTTCGTCTCCGTCACCTTGGACAATGGTGGTGTCGCTGTTCTGCGGCCGCAGCAAATGCCGGATCGTCGGTTGATGCCAACGCTGGCGGGCAGGTTCGCCGGGTGCCCGGAAGGTTGGCGGCAGCATGTCAACCGGCACGTGTTCTTCTGGGCGGAGGCGCGGAGACGGGACGCGTTCAGGCGTGCCTGCATGCGGATGCGGGCCGATGCGTCGGCGCCTCCCGTCATGCTCGACTTCGACACCGCGTCCCTTCTTGAAAGGCACCAGGACAGCGCATTTTTTGCCACCATCAACACTGGTTCGACGGTGCGTGGCGGCGGGCGCGTGCGTCGCGACGAGAACACGCTGCAACCGGTCTCAGCATACCGTGGCGGCAAGATTGCCGAACTCGCGATCCGAGGCCGGGTCGATGTGGGCAGACTGTTCGGGACGGCACCGGAGATCGTGCAATCAGCGCGACCTTGACCCTCCGGGGGGTTTCCGTCACACACCGGAACCCCCTTTCCAGCGGCAACCAAGCGATACGAAAGACCCCATCCCATGCGCGATACGGGCGAATTCCTGTTCACCTCGGAATCCGTTTCCGACGGCCATCCGGACAAAGTGGCTGACCGGCTCAGTGATACCGTATTGGACGCGTACTTGGCTGCCGACCCCTATTCGCGCGTCGCCTGCGAAACGTTGGTTACCACCAATCGCGTGGTGTTCGCGGGCGAAACGCGCGGACCGGCCACGGTCACGCCGGACCTGCTGACGCACCTGGCGCGCATGGCCATTCATGATATCGGTTACGACCAGCCCGGGTTCAGCTGGGAAAAGGCCGAGGTCGTCTGCCATCTGCATGCGCAATCGTCGGACATCGCCCAAGGCGTCGACGCCGCCGGCAACAAGGATGAAGGCGCCGGCGATCAGGGCATGATGTTCGGGTATGCATGCCGCGAGACCGACGCCCTTATGCCGGCGCCGATCCACTACGCCCACGCCATCCTGCATCGCATTCGCGAGCTTCGGCACATCCGCGACAAGTCCGTGGAAGGCCTGCTCCCTGACGCCAAGAGCCAGGTGACGCTGCGCTATATCGACGGCAAGCCGGTTGGGGCGACGAGCGTGGTGGTCTCTACTCAGCACGTCGAAGATCTCGAGCAGGGCGAGATCAAGCGCATGCTGTGGCCGATCGTGAACAGCACGCTGCCGAACGGGTGGATGTGCCCGGAGGCGGAGTTCCACGTGAACCCCACGGGCAAGTTCGTCACCGGTGGCCCGGACGGTGACTGCGGTCTGACGGGGCGCAAGATCATCGTCGACACCTATGGCGGCGCGGCACCGCATGGCGGCGGCGCGTTCAGTGGCAAGGATCCAACAAAGGTCGATCGCTCGGCTGCCTATGCCTGCCGCTATCTCGCCAAGAATGTGGTGGCCGCCGGTCTGGCCGATCGCTGCACCATCCAGATCAGCTACGCGATCGGTATCTCGCGGCCGCTATCGGTGTATGTTGACCTGCAGGGCACCGGTAAGGACGTGGACGAGGCGCGGCTGGAGCGCGTTCTGAACGAACTTATGAATCTCTCGCCACGCGGTATTCGCGAGCATCTGCATTTGAACCGACCGATCTATGTGCCCACCTCGGCGTATGGCCATTTCGGCCGAGAGCCGGACGAGGACAAGGGCACTTTCACGTGGGAGAGGACGGATCTGGCACCGAGCCTGAAGGCCGCCTTCCACCGCTAACCGCGCGCGGGGTTGGCGGGGCGGCTGCTCGCAGCACTGTCAAGCCGCCGCCGGACCGGCTGTACGGGCGCGCTCGTGGCCACAGGTTGCGAGCGCGGCAACAGAAGCTGCTCGACGTTACTCTCCCGCGCCTGGCGTTCGCGCCGGAGCTTCTAACCGATCCGCTGTCGGCCTTTTCTCCGCGCCGGTCGAAACTATGGGTGGAGGTGGGAGCCGGCAGCGGCGAACATGCTTTGGCGCAGAGCGCAGCGCATGCAGAGGCGGGACTGATCGCCTGCGAAGTGTTCGAGAACGGCATCTGCTCGCTGCTGTCACGGCTGGTGCCCGAGGGCGCGGAGGCGACCGTACCGTTGCCCGGCAATCTGCGTCTATGGGCAGACGATGCACGCACGCTGCTGCGGCTGTTGGCGGAGAACAGCGTCGATCTTCTGTTTCTGCTGTTTCCCGATCCGTGGCCGAAGGCACGCCATGCCAAGCGTCGCTTTGTGCACCCAGTCCTGCTTCCGGTGGTGGCTCGCGTGCTTAAGCCTGGCGCTGAATGGCGTGTCGCCAGCGATGATCCGACCTACCAGGCCTGGGTGGATGAGGTCATGGGCGCACAGTCGCTGTTCGATATCTTGCTTCACGCCCGCGAGCGGCCGCAGGGTTGGCCGCCTACCCGCTATGAGGCCAAGGCACTGCGCGAAGAGCGCACGCCTGTGTATTGGAGCTTCAAGCGACGCTGACTGTCGAGGCCGCCAAGCCGCGGCCGTAGCGTTGTGCGGGCCGTTCGATCCGCTCGTGCAGCCACCATGAGGCGAAGATCGGCAGCACCACCGCGCCTGGCAGCCAGAGCGCGGTGAACAGCACCGCATCGCCCTGAACCAAAGCGGCCAAAGTCACACCGAGCAGTTTCTGCACGGGCTCATTCACCAGGTAGATGCAATAGGAGACGGCACCCAGCCAGACCAGCGGTCTTGATTGGAGCACCCGGCCCACCATCGCCGCGAACGGCAAGAACCAGCCTCTGGGTTCTCGCTTTGCCGCCGATGATGATTGGAGTTGCGCCGCGAGGCACAGCGTCCACAACAGCGGTGGCAGCAGCTTGTCGATGCCGCCTTGGATCGCGCAGACCATGAGCGTCGCCGCCAATACTGCGATATACGAGCCTCGATGTTCGCTGCGCTGCTGCACCACAATGGTGCTGACAATGCCCAATGCAAAATACTGCGCCTTGTTGGGCAGGAATGCGCGGCTGAACTGCCAGGCGTCTGGCCCCAGTGTCTGCCACAGCGTCGCGGTTGCCGATAACGCCAGGAATAACCATGCAAGCCGCAACACCCCCAGGCGCTGCCCGATCAGCAATGCGACAATGTAGAACTGCCATTCGGTGGACAGGCTCCATGCGGCGCCGAGGAATCCTACCCACACATCGGGCAGTGTGCCGTTGGGGAACAGCCCGTGCGTCATCGTGAGATGCGCGGCGATCCCCACACCCCCGCCGGATGGCCAACCTTCTGACCAGATGTAGTGCGCCTGACTGTCGGGGCCGATCCAGGCCATCCGCTCGAACCCGGTCTCCAGCGGTTGGATTGCCACCGCGAAAGCGAATGTGACCAGGAACACCGGATAGATGCGTGCGACCCGCGCAATCAGGAATGGCGCCGATTGATAGTGAAAGCTCGCCAGAGACTGCATGATGACGAGGCCGCTGAGGATGAAGAACACGTCGACACCGGCGCCCCCGTGTTGGAACAACCAGTGCAACCAGCGTGGCAGCGGCGCAAACGGCATCGTGTGGCTCAGCATGACATAGCACGCCAGCACCCCACGCAGGCCGTCCAGGCAGACCAGCCGCTTCATCCCAAGCACTATCGTGCCGGTCGCTTAACAAGCCGCGAAAAATTGCGCCGTCGCCTGCACCCGATCGGACACCTGACCGCGATAGGGAACAGCGGCCACCGACCGCCACTTCGAGCGAGAGGGGACAATCATGAAGCGCCCGACCTCTGCCAGCCCGGTACGGTTCCCGGGAAACTTCGCGTGCCGACCGAGCTCGGGTTCAAAACCCAAAGCACATCGTCTCGATCGAAGTGACAAATGTATATACAGGGAGATTCTGGGAGGACTATGGCTACAACTGGTTCAGCGGCAGCTGATAGAGCGCCACGTTGCGTGAGTCGTGTCGAACAAACGCCTTCGGCGCCATACCGACTGCATCGGAGTGGCGGCAAGACGGTCGGGACAAAGCTTCAAGGTGGACCGGTGCCGGCGCGTGATGGGCAGGGCAGGAGCTGCAATGGGTGTATCGGTGTCTCGGCCCATGCCTGGGCGAAATGGCGAGCGCCCTGGGCGATGATCTCCTTCACCAGGCGGGCGAGGTTGCCGCCGTTGAACATGATGGCCTCGCTCAATTCGCGCCACAGCGGATGGCTCGGCAGGATGCCGAGATCACGGCAGATGTCGGCGAGGACGGCGCCGATCGGGCGGCGGCGCACCACCGGGTCAAGCCCGGTGGCAAGCCTTGCCGCGATCTGCTCCGCTGTTGGCAAGCGGGCGAGAGGCGGATCACTCGGTTGGCTGCACTCGACGGCGGACTGCGTCACACGCGGCTTGTGTGTGGCTGGCGTGGTCTGTGGCCGGCGCGGGGCGTCGAGGCGGGCGGCGTTGCGGACGAGGCGTTCTTCCAGGACCTGCGCGCGCTGCAGGCCCTGGGTGATGCGGGCGAGGATCAGCGCAATGTCGGTGGTGTCGAAGTGGCGGGTGTCGGTAGCGGGATCGCGAAGCTGGACCTTGGTGGCGAGGTCGCGGCCGTAGTCGATGAGCTTGCGGACCAGGGCGAGCAGGCGGCCGACGCGGCTTGGTGGGGTCTGTGGGCTGGCGGCGGTCGGCGCATCGGACATGAACAGAACAGGAACACAGACCGGCGGCCGCGTCAAGGAATAATAGTTTCGGGTAGTGTTTCAGCTCCAACTACCAGTTTTGACTCAAGTCCGTCATTTGACCGCGCTGGGCAAAGTTCTCAAAGCGGACACAAGGCGGCAGTCTCATCTCCGGCCTTGGCTCAGTTCACCTAACGACGGGGATCGCCTCAAGTTCGCGATGCATAGCCATGCGAGCCAACTCCCGCAGGTTTCGGTAAAGCGATTCCGATGCATAAAAGCGCGCCGCGCGCGCCTCGTCGGTCCCAGGAGTTGCCGCCGCATCGGGGATAAATTGCCCGGTGTGCGCAATTGAATTCCGAATGGCGTATATTGCTCCGAGATGCTCCCACAATGAGACAATCTCAGCGGAGCCGGCGGGCGCCGGTTGACTTCCCTCGAAGTGGACCTGAGTTCCGTCCGCGAACGTTTCGTTGCTGGCAGGCGTGCCGATCGCCGTCAAATGGGAATACACCTTTGCCCTGGAGCCTCTGGTAAAGACGGGTTGGCCGCTGGGCCAAAGAACCAGCGATCCATCGGGCCTGAAGATATTCTGTCGATCGGATGTGACGTGCTTTGCCGCGATGAGCTCAAGCAGACTCCAGAACCGAAGGTATTGAAAACCGTGATCTCGTTCCGCTGTAGCTTCAGTATAATTACCCGTAAGAAGCCTCGCCCAAGACGAAGATCTTAGCTTCGGAAGTAGATTTTCGATCTGAAGGTCGACGAATTCGTTTAACATCGGAGCTAGCAGGTTTCCGCGATAACCGGGATAGATGTAGGCATGCTGGACGATGGGTCCCTGCTGCGTCAGGAAGCCGAAAGCTGAAGGCTTTTGTCCCCGTTCAATGCCGAGAATAATGGCGATCTGTTCCGCATGGGTGAGAGCGTACAGGACTGCATCGTCGTGCGACACTGCACGTACTCGATGCAGCGTGAGCACGAACGCTGGCGTGCTCTGCCGATACGCCGCCGAGAGGGCCTCATCTCGACGCAAGGTGATACCGAGACGACGTTGTGTAAATGCGTTCATCGCACGGCGCAGGCTCTCCTCCGCCAATGCGTTCTGGAGGGGGTAGATCGAGAAGCCTTTAAAGTGGTGCTCCGCATGGACGAGGGTCGCCGCACAAAATATGTGGACAGAGTACACCAGCGAGTTTGCGCCGTTCGCGGCGGGCGTTACCATCGCGCTTTGGATGGCTTCTTCGCGAGCCCGGCCCGCGGAGTGCAGGTCCGCTTCAGTTACCGGCCCAGTAGCTAGGTCCGATGAAACTCGGAAGTATGCCGGAAGCCCCAAAATGCCTTCCGGGCCGGCAACCTCTTGCGACCCATCTGGCGAGCGCACGCGCACGAGGCTGAGCGAGTGGAGGCCCGATTTTACAGGAGATATGAGCTCGATATTTGCTGCCAATTCACCGGCGACGGCCTCGGCTGGTCCGCTACGCCAAGCCGCCAAATGG
>JBKPOG010000160.1:0-15157 GCA_046732975.1 Pseudomonadota bacterium | reverse complement strand
GCATGCGCGCCAATCCGATTGCCATGTCGGAGTAGCCGGAGAAGTCGAAATAGATTTGCAGCGCGTAGGAGGCGACCGCGTACCATGCCTCGACGAAGGTCAGCTGCGTGCCTTGGTCGGCGGCAGCGAAGCCGATATCGGCGTAGTGGGCGAACGTATCGGCCAGCACCACCTTCTTGGCCATGCCGAGGAGAAAGATGGTTATGCCGTCCGCAATTTGTTCGATCCGCGGTACTGCAAGATCGGTGGCCAGCAGTTGCGGTAGGACCTCACGTTGCCGGACGATGGGGCCCGCGATCAGATACGGGAAGAAAGCAACGAAAGCGACGTACGGCAGTAGGCCAGGGCGCAGGCTTTCACCACGACTGGCTTCGACCAGATAGCTGATCTGCTGAAAGGTGAAGAAGCTGATGGCCAGCGGCAGGACGATATCGAATTCGGCCGCATGCAGCCGCAGCACGTCATGCACCAGGAAATTAGCGTATTTGAACCATGCCAGCAGCGCGAGGTTCACAGTGACGCCGCCGATCAGCCACCAGCGCGACGCGCGCCGGGTGATCTGCTCAGCCAATATATAATTGACGAGAATAGACCCGCCCAGCAGCAGGACGAGTCCCGGATCGGACCAGCCGTAGAAGATCAGGCCGGTGAGGACCAGACATCGCAGCGCCCAGACGGTGCCACCAAGCCGGCCTACCGCGAAGAATCCGAGCAGCGAGATGGGCAGGAATCCTAGGACGAATGCTGGCGAGTTGAATAGCATGCCGCGACGGATTGTGCCGGCGCTGGCATAACCAAGGGTAAAGGTCTGTTCCGCCGGGCGACGATAGCTGATAGCTGGAAGCCGAGATGAGTGACGACGCGCCCAACCATCCCGCGTTGCTACCCGCAGGCCTGCGTGACCTGTTGCCGCCCGAGGCGGAAACGGAAGCCGCATCGGTGGAAGCGCTGATGGAAGTGTTCGCAGCGCATGGCTACCAGCGGGTGAAGCCGCCTCTGCTGGAGTTCGAAGACAGCCTGCTGGCCGGTTCCGGCGCGGCTGTGGCCGAGCAGACTTTCCGGCTGATGGATCCTGAAAGTCAGCGGATGATGGGGCTTCGCGCCGACACAACGCCGCAGGTCGCACGCATTGCGACCACAAGGCTGGTTCATGCGCCCCGGCCGTTGCGGCTGTCGTATGCCGGGCAGTGTCTGCGTGTTCGCGGAACCCAGCTCGCGCCAGACCGTCAGGTCGCCCAGGCTGGCATCGAGCTGATCGGCTGCGACAATCCGGCCGCTGATGCCGAGATCGTTCTGGTCGGTGCCGAGGCACTGGCCGCAGTCGGGCTTACACGGACCAGCTTCGACCTGACATTGCCGACACTGGTTCCGATGCTGCTGGACGATGCCGGTCTGATTGGGCAGGCGAGAACGGCGCTCGCGCGGGCGTTGGATCGCAAGGATGCCGCCTCGGTGCAACGCGATGCCGGCGGACTCGCGCCGACCTTGACCGAGTTGCTCTTGGCGGCCGGTCCAGCGGATCGGGCACTGCAGGCGCTGGCGTCGGTGCCGTTGCCGCCCGCGGGGCGTGAGCTGGCAGATCGGCTTGCTGCAGCGGTTGCCGCGGTCAGGGCGAGGGCGCCTACCCTGCGACTCACGATCGATCCGGTGGAGTTTCGCGGCTTTCGTTACGAGACGGGCATCTCGGTAACAATTTACGCCCCGGATCGGCACGAGGAATTGGGGCGAGGCGGACGGTATGTCTGTGGGGAAGCCGAGCCGGCGACTGGACTGACCGTGTTTCCCGACGCGGTGTTGCGAGCCGTTCCGCCGCGTGCGGCCCGGCAGCGGCTCTATGTGCCACTTGGTGCGGACCAGGACGAGGCTGCACGCATGCGGCGTCTGGGCTACGCCGCGATCGCCGGTCTCAGCCCAGAACGCGATCCGGTCGAGGAGGCGCGACGACTGGAGTGCTCGCATATCCTCCGCAACGGCACTGCCGTGCCAATAAGTTCTGGAGTGTGACGCATGGCGAATGTTGCGGTCATCGGTGCCCAATGGGGCGATGAGGGCAAGGGCAAGGTGGTCGACTGGCTGGCGAGCCGCGCCGACATCGTGGTGCGGTTCCAGGGCGGCCATAACGCCGGGCACACGCTTGTGGTGGGCAACCAGACCTACAAGCTATCGTTGCTGCCGTCGGGTCTGGTGCGCGGTAAAATTGGCATTATTGGCAATGGCGTCGTCGTCGATCCTGAGGCGCTGCTGTCAGAGATTGAGCGGGTGAGGGGGCAGGGCATCGACGTGACCCCGGCATCCCTGCGGGTTGCCGAAAACGCCACTCTGATATTGCCTATGCACCCAGCGCTCGACCGCGCGCGGGAGGCGGCGCGCGGCGAGCGCAGGATTGGCACCACCGGGCGCGGTATCGGCCCGGCATACGAGGACAAGGCCGCCCGGCGCGCGATCAGGGTGGCCGATCTGGCAGAGCCGCAGACGCTAGCCGATAAGCTGGATGAGCTGCTGCTACATCACAATACGCTGCTGCAAGGGCTTGGTGCCGAAACATTTAGTAAGGAAGAGGTGCTGGCACTTCTGGCCAAGCTGGCGCCCCAGATCCTGCCATTCGCCGAGCCGATTTGGGAACGGCTGGACGAGGCGCGGCGCGCTGGCCGGCGCATCCTGTTCGAAGGCGCACAGGCGGTGATGTTGGATGTCGATCACGGCACCTATCCCTTTGTAACTTCAAGCAATACCGTGGCCGCGACGGCAGCGGCTGGTGCCGGTATCGGACCGGCCGCGGTCGGGTTCGTGCTGGGGATCGCCAAGGCTTACAGCACACGGGTAGGTGCGGGACCGTTTCCCACCGAGTTGCCGGACGAGACAGGCCAGTTGCTGGGTGATCGCGGCAACGAGTTCGGCACCGTCACCGGCCGCCGTCGCCGGTGCGGCTGGTTTGACGCCGCGCTGGTGCGCCAGGCGGTTAAGGTGGGCGGCATCAACGGGCTGGCGCTCACCAAACTCGACGTATTGGACGGATTGCCAGAACTCAAGATATGTACGGGCTACCGTATCCGAGGTACGCACTACCGGCACCTTCCGGCGGCGCCCGGTGCACAAGCTGCGGCGGAACCGGAGTACGAGGTGGTCGAGGGATGGGCTGGCTCGACCCGGGGCGCGCGTTCCTGGGCCCAGTTGCCGGCCCAGGCCGTCAAATACGTGCGGCGGATCGAGGAGTTGGTGGAAGCCCCGGTGACGCTGCTCTCCACCAGTCCCGAACGCGACGATACGATTCTCATGCGCGACCCGTTCGAGGGCTAAAGCTGCAGCCATAGAGCGTTGCCAGGCGAGTCAGAACCGGCGACTTTCAGCCGCATCCGGCTGCTTCTGCTCGGGCAGCAATCGTTGCCGATCTTGCATGGTTCGATGCTACCGATCTCGTGCACTCGTCGCCCCAGCTCGATCGCTTGCAGGTTGTCCGATCACCGATCCTCAACCTTTCTCCAGGAGGATCGGCCCTGCGATGGCCAATCCTGCTGCAGCGCGGCCCGATGGGATTCTGATCGCCGATCGGTATATGGTGGAGACCGGCCGCAAGCTCGTTCCAGTGGGTGGCTTGGCATCCTTTGCGGTGACCGATCGCGTCTCCGGGCGCCGCGACCTGATGGCTATTCAACTCGACCGTCGTCTGCCACCGCGCCCGCGGGCGTTTCACGTGCTGGCGACCCCGATCGAGGGATTGCTGACGCCGATTGTCTGTGGCCACGTCCGCGATGCCTGCTACGCCATCTGCTTGGCGCCGCCCGGGCCCGGCGTGCAGACGCGGGAGCGCCCATGGTCGGAGGCAGAACTGCTGACCTGCGTGTTGCGTCCGGCCGCGCGCGTGCTCGAAGTCATGGCGGCTCGCGGGATCACCCATCGCGGAATCCGGCTCGACAACTTATTCCAGAGCGGACCAGGGCAACCGGTCGTATTGGGAACCGCCTGGACCGCGCCGCCGGCGATGGCACAACCGGCACTGTTTGAGCCGCCCTACTCCGCAATGTGTCTTCCCTCCGGCCGCGGCGAGGGAGCGGTCGCCGACGATGTCTATGCGTTGGGGGTGCTGCTGCTGTGCCTTGCGCTGGGCCATTCGCCGCTGGAACAGTGTGACGATATCGCAGTGATACGGCGAAAGCTGGAGCGGGGCAGCTATGCGGCCCTGGCAGCAGGCGACGAGCGCTTGCCTGCGGCCATCAGTGACCTGGTGCGCGGTATGTTGGCCGAAGACCCCGAGCACCGACCGCCTCCTGCGCTGCTGCTTGATCCGGCAAGTGCACGGGCTCGTCGCGTTTCCGCGCGACCACCTCGTCGGGCGCAGAAGCCCATTGCGCTGGCAGGAAGTGAGGTCTGGGATGCAAGATCTCTTGCGCTGGCGCTCGCCGTCGACCCGGCCCAAGGCGAGCGAGAAGTGCGTGGTGGTGCGGTAGAGCAATGGCTGCGCCGGAGCCTGGGCGATGCGCAGATCGCTGCCCGGGTTGAGGAGCTGGTGCGCCATCGTGCACACGACGCAGCCCCGGGAGACGGTTGCGCCGATGCGGAACTGCTTATGCGAACCGTCGCGCTCATCGACCCGCTGGCGCCGCTGTGTTGGCGCGGGGTTGCACTTTGGCCGGACGGTATCGGGCCGGCGCTCGCCGTAACGCAGTCCGACGCGCCAGACGTCTTCGTGCGATTGCAGGAACTGATCGCTCGCGAGGAGGCCGCCGGTTGGGCCGCTCTCCGGGCTGACCGAACCGATATTGGGTTACTGCGTGTTGAGGCACGGCAGCAGCATAGCTGGTTGCAGAAACGCGCAGGACAAAGCGCCAGCGGCATTGCGCGGCTGGTTTACCTGCTCAATCCGCTGCTGCCCTGCAAGAGCCCGCTGTTGGTGGGTCATTGGGTCGCGCGCCTGGCTGATCTGCTGCCAGCACTTGAGCAGGTGGCAGGGCAGGCTGATCGCCAGCAGACTGATCCGATCGACACGCAAATTGCTGCTTTTATTGCGGCGCGGCTCGAACGTCGCATGGACCAAGAACTCCTGGCCCAAATCGATAGCGAGGGCGCATGTCTCGCTCAGATCCGGGTCCTGGCTCAATTGCAGTCTCGATTACACCCGCATCCCTTGCCGGCGCTGGCTGCCTGGCTCGCGGCGAGGGCGAGCCCTGCAATGGCGACGTGGCGAAACCGTGAACGGCGGACAGCGATTGAGCAGCAGCTAGGCCCGCTCGCGGCCGCGGGTCATCTGGGTCCGATTATCGTGCTGCTTGACGATCCGAACGCGCGGAGCGCCGATGCACAAGAGGCACGAGGCGCAGCTGCTGCGCTGGAGGCCTTGGAGGCGGAATTGGCGCAAATCAAAGTTGAGACCGGGAGCAGGATGGCTACAGCAGCGCGGCTGGGCCAAGAGATCGCCGCCGGCGCTGGCCTCGCCGCGCTGGCTGTCGCATTGGTGATTGCGGCGTTCGGCTGAGGCGAGGATGGCGAAAGACGCAACGCAACCACGGCGGCAACGCTCGTTTGTCTGGCTACAAGGATTGCTTTGTGGCGCTCTGGCCACTTTGGCCACACCGACAGCCCTGCTGCTGGGGGTGTTGCTAGCCCCCGCTTTCCTCGCGATCGCGTTGGACCAGGACGCTGGCCGGCCGCGGGCGCGCAGCATCGCCTTGTTCAGTATGGCCGCATCAGTGGGGCCGTTGCGGACACTTTGGACCTCGGGTCACAGTCTGTTCACAGCGACAACATTGCTGACCGACCCAAGGGTGGTTGGGACAGCATGGAGCGCTGCAGCCGTGGGCTGGCTGCTGACAGAGATGATGCCGCTCGCAGTGCGCGCGCTGCTGGACGCCCTCAGCACCGCGCGGAAGACGCGACTCGAGGCGGAACGTGCGCGCCTGGTGGAGGCCTGGAGACTGGATGGCAGCTCCGAGCCTCCGGGAAAGCCGGACCAGGCCGTTTAGCTCGTCCGCCCAGCTTGGCGTGCGGCAGCAGCGGAGTGTGACTGTTGCCGCCGTTCGGCGATCTGCGACTTCATGGCTTTTTGCAGCTTTTCGAAGGCTCGAACCTCGATCTGACGCACGCGTTCGCGCGAGATGCCGTATTGCTGCGACAGATCCTCGAGCGTGGTCGGATTGTCCTTCAGCCGTCGCTCGATCAGGATGTGACGTTCGCGTTCGTTCAGGGTCTTCAGGGCGCCTGACAGCAGTGCCTTCCGGCCGCTGAGTTCCTCTCTATCGGCGTAGCTGGCTTCCTGGCTTTCTGTTTCATCGACCAACCAATCCTGCCACTCGCCCTCGCTGTCCTGACGAACCGTCGCGTTCAGGCTGTGGTCCGGCGCGGCGAGTCGCCGGTTCATGCTGACCACGTCCTGCTCGGGGACGTCCAGCATGCGCGCGATCTTCGCAACCTGCTCGGGCTGCAGATCGCCGTCGTCGATCGCCTGCATCTGGCCCTTCAGCCGACGCAGGTTGAAGAACAACTTCTTCTGGGCTGCGGTAGTGCCCATCTTCACCAGCGACCAGCTGTGCAGGATGTATTCCTGGATCGCGGCGCGAATCCACCACATGGCATAGGTCGCGAGGCGGAACCCGCGATCAGGGTCGAACCGCTTCACAGCCTGCATCATGCCCACGTTGCCTTCGGAGATGAGTTCCCCGACCGGCAGGCCGTAGCCGCGATAACCCATGGCAATCTTCGCCACGAGCCGCAGATGTGATGTGACAAGCTTGTGTGCCGCTTCCATATCCTGATGGTCGCGCCACCGCTTGGAGAGAGCGAGCTCCTCCTCGGGGGACAGCATTGGAAACTTGCGGATCTCTTGGAGATACCGCGAGAGGTTGCCCTCGGGTGCAACGTTGATGACGGCAGAGGCCAACTGGAGGCTCCTTTCGTCGTGCCTGAATCTTGCCCATTACGGCGCAAGAGTGAGGCCTGAATGTGACTGAACCAGTCAATGGGTGCGGGAAGGGACTTCACGTCCCGGATACTCGTCCCATTTTCTTGGCGGCGGTGTTCCGGACGTCCCACCTGCGCAAAACACCCGTTCGCGCGGCAGGAGTTGGTATACAGGACCGCGTTAGTCCTGTCAAGAATCCTGCCCTATATCAGACCCGCGCCCCTTGCAGGCCTTGATCGAGCGACTCGATCAGTTCTGCGATGTCCGGTGGCAGGCTGGTTGCGAAGCTCAGGGTCTCGCCGGTTCTCGGGTGGGCGAACCCAAGGCGGGCCGCGTGCAGCGCTTGGCGGGGGAAATCCAGGAGCTGCCCGCGGACCGACTCGGGAAGCGCTCGTGCCATCGCCGGCACTCGCCGCAGGTAGAGCGGATCTCCGACCACCGGGTTGCCGCGGCTGGCAAGATGCACGCGAATCTGATGAGTACGACCAGTGGCCAGCCTGCACTCCAGGAGAGCGATCGAGCCGTGCCAGGCGCGCGAGACACGATAGTGGGTGAGGGCGGGCTTGCCGTTCCTGGTGACCACCGCCATGCGTTTTCGGTCACGCTTGTCGCGACCGATGTCGCCTTGGATGTCGCCGACGGGCGGATTGGGAACGCCCCAGATCAGGGAGAGATAGGCGCGGTCGATGTCACGGGCGGCGAACGCGGCGGCCAGTGCGGTGTTGGCGAACTGCGTCTTTGCCACAACCATGATGCCGGAGGTGTCCTTGTCCAGCCGGTGGACGATCCCGGGCCGACGCTCGCCGCCGATGCCGGCGAGTTGGTCGCCGCAATGTGCCAGGAGTGCGTTTACCAGCGTGCCGTCCTCGTTGCCGGGGGCGGGGTGCACAACCAGACCTGCGGGCTTGTCGAGGACGATAAGGTCTGTGTCCTCAAACAGGATGGGAAACGGGATTGGCTGCGCTTGCGGGCTGGCGGGCACAGCCGGCGGAAAATCGAGTGCGTAAGTGGCGCCGGAGCGGACCAGTTCCGACGGATCCCTGACAACGTCGCCGTTGCGATAGGCACACCCCTGCTGAATCAGAGACTTCACGCGCGAGCGCGACAGTGTCCCGGACGCCGCCGCGAGGAAGCGATCAAGTCTTTGGCCTCGCGCCTCCGATCGAGCCACAACGGTGAACGAGGCTTCCATGGTTGTTGCGGATAACGCGATTGATCTGCGCGGGAAAGCGGTGAGGGCTGAATGCGGCTGCTGAAGGCAATCACCATCGGCATGGGCGTCCTGATCGTGGTGGCGACAGCGGTCCTTGTGGTGGTGATCGCGCGCCGTCTGGAGGGGCCAGTTTTGGCTCCGACCCGGACGACGCTGGTGCTGGACGAGCCGAGTGGAACGCGGATCGTGGAGATCGTCGGGGCAGGCGATCGATTGGCAGCGCTGCTGCAGGGGGGTGGTGGTGCGGATCGGATTGTGCTGCTCGATCCACGGACAGGCGTGGTGGCTGGACGAGTGGAACTGAGGAGTGCAGCATTGTCACCGCGACCGTGACCTCGCTTGAACTTAGCCGCTGGCTGCCCTAGAAGGCGCGGCCTGAGTGAGGTCCCCTTCGTCTAGTGGCCCAGGACACCGCCCTCTCACGGCGGCAACACGGGTTCGAATCCCGTAGGGGACGCCAGCGACGCGGTACGACCATAACTAACTGAAAACGAGCCTAAAATCTCAGTCGATTCCGAAGTGATGTTACCACTGCTGTTACCAATTTTCTGGCACCAGCAGGGCTGAAAGGCTTCGCCCGGCCGACTTCTCACCCGTGGCCGAGTCCACGAGTTCGGCCGCTGGCTCAAGACCGCCGGCAACTACGCCGGCCGTGCCGCGCTCTCGAAACGCGCCACAATCGCCGCCCCTGCGTGGCAAGCCTCTTCATAGTCGGCAAAGCGGTGGATCGTCCGGCTAAATATGCCGTCCGGCGTGATGGTGGTTGCGACCACCTCGCCGGCGATCCGCATACCGCAGTTGATCGCCGGCTCGGCTTCGAAGTAGCGGCCAGCCGCAAGCACGCGCTCAATCAGCACAGCGTCCGCCGTCTTTCCAACGGTGGCCGGCGCGCGTGCGCCGCTTGGCCGGGGGACCAGCCGATCATAAAGGCTTCCAGCAAGGCAACATCCTTGTAGCTTTCGATCCCGTTCTCAGGGCACTACAGGTCAGATGCCGCGCGCAGGAGCCCCGGCAACCGTTCCGCCGCTTGATCGATCGTCGCGATATCAGGCGCCGCCATCAGGTGGCCCCACACCCGGATCAGAAGCTCGTATTGGCCCCTGCTAACGAGAGCCGCCTTCAAATGCGGCAACGGAAGCACTTTGTTCGCGAAGCCAAGCGGCTTCACCTCGTGCCGATCCGGAACATAGGCCAAGCTGTCCGCCGCGATGATTGCACGCTTTGCGCCGGATTGAATGCTGAAGGCGCTCATGTGGGTTCTCCTATGATTCCACCACCAGCGCCGCCAAGGCTTCCGCCCAACAACCCGCCTAGAATGGTGCCCATACCGGGAATAATTGATTCGCTCGCCGCGCCAGCTGCCGCGCCCACACCCGCGCCGATCTCTGGTGCCGGGCCGGTCTTACCAAGCAGCGACTGGACGCCCATGCCGGCCAGGCTGCCGGCGCTGAAGCCAACGCCCACGCCACCAATCAGACCGCCAAGCGTCGGGCCTGCTGCGACAACATCGGGCGTGACGCCGCCAAGGTCGGTTGCCGTGTCCCAAGCCGAATAGCCGGCCGGCGTCCACAGTGGCATGGCTAGCGCCTCTTTCCGTGTTTCCTGCGCTGATCCGGCGAGGGCTTCGCTGGCGCTGCATCGAAGCTGCCAATCGTGGAATACACCGCGCCGGCTTCGGTCAGTGTGACCGCCGTCATCTCGCCACCGAGATGCATGCCGCCGATCTGTCCAGAATTGGCGAAGACACTGATCGACGCTCTTCAGAACTGCGACGAGCTTTTGTTCAACCGTGTCGGTGGAACGGTCCAGCGGTATAAATTCTGCAGGCAGCATCGGCCAGCATTAGGGGCCGCCGTATGCACGATCGTATTCTGTGTGTTTAAGGAAGCCGTCCATGGATGTGTATTGGAACAGCCGAGTCCTGCCTTCAGCTTTTCGACCAACCGGCCAGTGTGCATTCATGAATGTTCGCGCCTGCAGGCGGCACTTCCACGCCGAGCGCATCGGCCCATTTGGCTGTTCCGCTGGCCAACAAACCGGGCAGCGCGTCGGCCGCATTTTCAACGGTGTGAAGTGTCGGCGAAAGCAGCAACTGCTGAACCGTGACGATCGTGATTGCCATTTTGCCGCGGGCAAAGAACACGGCGCGCATAGTCGGCAGCGTGTATATCTTGCAGCCGTGGCCACGGCCGGCGTTGTCGTCATCATAGATGCGGGAGTCGCCGGCAACGATCAGTTTGTCACAGAAATACGCCAGGGCATACGCGGTCATTCGTCCACCTCATCAACGGCCACCACTGCATCGACCTTGGCGGCAGCGGGTTGAAACCTTCGATTTCCCGCACTTCATCGGGCAGCAAGATACCGGCGGTTACGGCTGCCACATTGGCCTGCCGCCGTTCGACATTCGAGCCACGCATCAGCCGGACAGATCAAGCTCGATTGCGTAGTTGCCGGCGTCGGCGAACACCGAGCGCGCAAACTCTGCTTCGATCTTCCGCGCAAATGGCGCCAAGGGGTCCACGATGGCCAAGACAAGATTGCCTTACGCACCTGAGTTCCGTCGCCAGATCGTGGCACTGGTGCGTGCTGGCCGTACGTCAGAGTAACTGGCTACGGAGTGACCGCCGCTGCGCGCGACGGCCGCACCATCGTGCGGGTCGGGACGGAAGAATGGCTCCGCCAGGGGTCGAACCAAAGAATGTCACGCAACTGGACGACCAGATGACACTCCAACAGCTAGTCTGATCCCAAGCCCGCAACTCTCCACGAAACGGGGTAATTTCAACTCCAGCGGCTCCAAAAGAGTTGTGTCCGTTAATGTCTGCAAAATGGCTGTGGCGGATGCGAAGTGAAGTTTCCTTGTTCGGCTGAGCGGCGTTTCCTCATCCGGCCAGAGACCGTTGCCGGGCCGCGCGGAACCGCGGTCAAGGATGGCCGCAGGCCACCGGCGCAGCCGGCGCGCAGCGTCCTTGACGGCGGCGAGCACGGCACGACGCTTGAGCGTGCCGGGTGCGTGGCCATTGACGTTTAGCGGAACCTTTGGTCGGAGCGGCGGGATTTGAACCCACGACCCCCAGTCCCCCAGACTGATGCGCTACCAGGCTGCGCTACGCTCCGACCGGTTTGGCTGTCGATTTACCAGCCGTGCTGGACTCTCGCAACGCCATCCTAGGGCAGCCGCGCGCGCAAATTTTCCAATTCGTGCAGCGTGTCCGTCAACGCTGCCCGCAGACGCTCGGCATCTATCTCGCCACGTGATCGCACACTGCTGCGCACCACCTGCGTGGCCGGTGGCGGCGCGAGACCCGGCATCGGCAACTCGGGTTCAACCACGGCGGCACGCTCAGTCTCCGCTGCTTCCTGTTCGTCCGCTGTGGGAGGGGGAATGTCGTCTGACAATTTGCCGCCGCCCTCGCGCAGCAGGCGTTGCACGCCCTTGATAGTATACCCTTGAATATACAGCAGATCCGAGATGCGCCGCAGCAGCGAGATGTCATCCGGCCGATAGTAGCGACGTCCCCCGCCGCGCTTCAGCGGCTTTACCTGCGAAAATTTTGTCTCCCAAAATCGCAAAACATGCTGCGGGATGTGCAGTTCGTCCGCCACCTCGCTGATCGTGCGGAATGCATTGGGTGCTTTTTTGGGCCGCAACCGGGCAATCGGCGATCCCGCCATATCATCTGCCGGAGCGCTCATTCGTCGTCATCCACGTCCGCCGCAGTGCCGTTGACCCGCGCCTTGAGCACATGGCTGGGACGGAACACCAGCACCCGGCGAGGGAGGATTGGCACTTCTTCGCCGGTTTTAGGATTGCGACCGATCCGGCGCCCTTTCTGTCGCACAGAAAAGGTTCCGAACCCACTGATTTTGACCGATTCGCCCGCCTCCAGTGCAGCGGAGACGCGTTCTAGTACCGTCTCCAGCAGGTCGGCTGATTCGTTCCGCGACAGCCCTACCTGCGCATAGATCGTCTCGGCCAAGTGCGCGCGCGTGACGGTCTGCATGCATCAACGCTAGGCACCCGGCGCCCACGCGTCAAGTTATCTATGCAACAAAATCAAAGAGGATCAGGAGCTTGCGGGAATTGTGCGGGGGTTGACCTTAAATTCACATACGCACCAGGGCCGCCCCCCAGGCGAGGCCGCCCCCCAGCGCCTCGAGCAGGACGAGGTCGCCCTGGCGGATCCGACCGTCCCCGCGTGCTTCCGCCAACGCCAGGGGCACGGAAGCCGCCGAGGTGTTGGCGTGTCGATCGACGGTGATCACCACCCGCTCAGTTGGCAGCCCGAGCTTGCGCCCCATGGCATCGATAATCCGCAGATTGGCCTGGTGCGGCACCAACCAGTCAATCGCACGCCGCTCCAGACCGTTGGCGGCGAGGGCCTCTTCGACCACTTCCGCCAATCGAACAACGGCGTGGCGAAACACCTCGCGACCATTCATCACCAAGTGCGCCGGCTTGTCGCGCTGCCCGACTGCACCGTCGACATACAGAATGTCGCCCAAAGCACCCTGAGAATGCAGATGGGTCGACAGGATGCCGCGGTCGAACCGTCCGCTCCCGTGTCCAGCGCGCAGGAAGACTGCCCCGGCGCCGTCACCGAACAAGACGCAGGTGCCGCGGTCCTGCCAGTTTAGGATTCGGGAATAGACCTCGCTGCCGATCACCAGGGCACCGCGGACCTGACCGGTTCGAATCATCCCGTCGGCAATCGACATTGCGTAGATGAACCCAGCGCAGGCAGCCGCGACGTCGAAACCGAAGCCGTTGGTCACCCCCAGTGCCGCCTGTACACGCAAAGCGGTGGCGGGGAACGCTTGGTCGGGCGTGCTGGTGGCTAGGATGATCGCATCCACCTCGTCCGGCGTGGCCCTGGCGTCAGCGAGCGCTGCTCGTGCGGCGGCGGTGCCCATGTAGGCCGCTGTTTCATGCGGTGCAGCGATATGGCGCTGACGAATGCCGGTACGCTCGCGGATCCATTCATCGGATGTCTCCACGCTGCGCGCGAGTTCATCGTTGGTCAGCACGCGGTTTGGCAGGTAACCGCCGACACCGGCGAGAATCGAGCGGATGGGCATGTTCCTTCCTACGGCGCCGTGGCGAGACGCGCGCCGCTCTCACCTTCCTTGTCGCCGTTCTTGCCAGGGACGGCCATCAGTTGGGCGATTCGGGTCAAGTCCTCCCGAATGTGGTCCGTGAACCGGTGCACCACCATGTCCATTGCGACATCCACGGCGTGCGCGAAACCCTCCGCATCCGTGCCGCCGTGCGACTTCACCGCGACGCCATTCAACCCCAGCATCACTGCGCCATTGTAGCGACGCGGGTCCATCCACTCGCGCAGTCGCTCCAGCGATGGCCGCAACAGCAGATAGGCGAGTTTTGCTGTCAGGCTACTGCGGAACACTTGGCGGAGCAGATCGAGGAACAGGCGAAGCGCCCCTTCGCCGGTCTTCAGCGCGACGTTCCCGGTAAAGCCGTCGGTGACGACGACGTCGGTGGTACCCGCGGCGATGTCGTGGCCCTCGACGAAGCCGGTGAACTGCGGAGCAATATGGCTGGCACGCAGTGTCTCGGCGGCAAGGCGAAGGGTGTCGTCACCCTTCAGTTCCTCGGAACCCACATTCAGCAACCCAATCGAGGGTGCGGTCAGCCCCAGCACGGTGCGCGCAAACACATCACCCATCACCGCGAATTCCACCAAATTGCGAGCGTCGCATTGGACGTTGGCGCCAAGGTCCAAAAGCACCACGTCGCCGCGAGCCGATGGACCGATCGCCGCCATCGCCGGCCGATCAATTCCTGGCAACGTCTTGATCACGATCTTGGCAAGCGCCAGCAAGGCGCCTGTGTTACCTGCGGTGACGACGCCAGACGCCTCGCCGCCGGCGACAGCATCGATGGCGACCCGCATGGACGAGCCCCTTACCCGTAAGGCTGCCGTTGGCTTCATGTCGTTGCCGATGACCGTCGGCGCATGCCGAACGTCGCACGCGGCAGCAGCGCGGCGATAACGTTGCAGGAGCGGTTGCAGTTGAGCCTCATCGCCGACAAGCAGAAACCGAGCGCCGGGGTGCCGTTCGGCCGCGACCTCGAGCCCCTCGATCACCATTTGTGGTGCGTGATCGCCGCCCATGGCGTCTATCGCCAGCGTGTAGCTCGCAATCAAGGGAAGGGGGCCACGCCGCTACGGGGCGTCAGGCGCGAACAGCGCCCTTCAGAGCGTCTCCCGCAGGCACAACCTCGCGGCCATCATAGTAGCCACAATGGCTGCACACGTGATGTGGCCGCTTCAATTCGCCGCAATTCGGGCACTCAGCGTGTGCCTCGTGCGGTAGAGCCTCGTGACTCCGACGCATGCCACGACGGGACGGCGTCGTCTTTCGCTTGGGAACGGCCATGGGACTGCGCCCCTCCGGTCTGGTGACGCCCTGTGACCCGACTGGGACAGAAGGGGGCGGTCACATATTCTCCACAGAATAGGAAGCGGGCCGTCTAGCAGAGGGGCAGCAGGGTCGCAAGGGAGCGCGGGCGCTCGGTTTATGGGCTTGCAGCAGTCGTGACGGTATCGGGGCTGATCGTTGCAACGGGGGTGGCGCTGACCGGGACACCTTTCAGTGCCTGGCAGGCTGCGAGCACTGCCGGGTGGATCAGCAGGTCCACACCCGTGACAGTAACGCCGGTGGAACCCAGTGCGGCCACGATCGGTTGCGCGACCGGCACCACGATCCCGTCGACATTGCAAGCGACGGTCAAGATCTCGATCAGCTTCGCCTGTTGCTGCGGTGCGGTAGTGCACGCGGAGAGGCAGGCGAGCAGTGCCAAGGTGCATTTGCTTTGCATCGGGTGGTCTCAATTCCTTTGCAGTTCAAGGGGTCGGATGCGCGCTGATCGAGACGCTCGGGTCGGGGCGAGCAGGCCGCCGAAGCGTGCCTCGACCATGCTTCGTACGTGCTCGGGGGTAATGCCGAGATCGGTCAGCGCCTCGGGCGTAGAAGCGGCGACATGCTGCACACCCTTGGCGATCGCAGTCTCGCGAATAGCCACG
>JBKPOG010000159.1:0-17100 GCA_046732975.1 Pseudomonadota bacterium | reverse complement strand
TGATCCACTCGATTCATCGGCTGCGTGGTCAGGAAGGCGGATTGCCGGGTAATCTGGAACCGATGAAGAGCAGGCGGATCAGAAGATCGACGCTGCGGTCGCGCTGATGATGGCGATCGTGTGCGCTGGTAGAGGACGACTAGGCCAAGGGTCTGGGCGGATTTCTCGCAATCCGATCTTTGGGTAGCACGCAGGTCGCATCCACTTTGGATGCTCGCCCGGTCGCGCTCAGGTTCGTTGTGTCCGGTTGAGGCTGGCGGCTGGCGGACGCGAGATGCGACGAGACTGTCCAAAATCTGGGCTACGCTGCCCGCCTCCGCATCAGCCAAGGCACACCACATGCAGGTAGGATCTGCCGGCCGCATGCTGGAACGTCTTCAACGAATAGGCGATGCGCTCAGGGTCGATCACGCGGGGTGATGAACACGAGATTGGAACGATGATCATCCGACGGCCAAGCGGGCCGACTGGAGTGAGCTACGGCATGCATTTGTACTTCGAGCTGATCAAGGCGGGCAGGCTGGTAGACTCGCACCCTATCTGAGCGTGCCCACTGTGAAGGCGGCATTCACCGGACCCGCTGGGCTCCCGATGGCAAGGTCTCACCGATACGGCACTGCGTGCGACGGTCTGAGTTTCTTCGTTTGATCCACATCAATGCCGGCTGACAACGAACGTGATTGAGTGGCGCATCGCCCCTCGAAGGTGACGCATGCGCATTTACAAGACCATCAACAAGGTTCCTGGTGGCCTTATGGTCGTGCCGTTGTTCATTGGCATGGTCATCAACACATTCTTTCCCCACCTGCTCAAGATCGGCGGCTTCACCGAGGCGCTGAGCAATGTCGGGTATCCGACCATCCTGGGGATGTACCTGTTCACGGTCGGCACCAAGATGACGGTACGCACGGCACCGCGCATGTTGAAGCGCGGGTTTGGCATCATGATAGCCAAGGTCGGCATCGCGACACTGATCGCAGTGTCGGTCGGCAAGTTTTTTGGCGGCGATCTGTTCGGGTTTAGCACGCTCGCTCTGCTGGTGGCGATGAGCGATACCAACGGTGGAATGTTCATGGCGCTGACCAGCGTCATGGGCGACAAGGAAGACGCCGGCACCTACGTTCCACAGAGCATCGAGACCGGCCCATTCCTGACGATGGTGATTTTAGTCGGCGCCGGCCTGGCGAATATACCGTGGCTCACCATGGTGTCGGTGATCGCGCCGATCGCGGCCGGCGCAGTGCTCGGCAATCTCGATGAGGATCTGCGAGACTTCTTCGGCTCGCATGAACCGATCATCGTGCCGTTTATGGCGTTCACACTCGGCCAGACAATCAACCTCTCCGCAGTGGTGACGGCCGGCATCCCTGGCGTTGTGCTGGGCGTGACGGTGGTGATCATAACTGGCGCAGTATGCATTGTCGCCGACCGTCTACTTGGCGGTTCTGGCGTTGCGGGCGCAGCCGCGTCGAGCACCGCGGGCAATTCGGCTGCGGTGCCAAAGGCGGTCGCCATGGCGGATCCAACGTATGCCGCCATCGCACCGATCGCCACGGTACAAGTGGCCGCCTCGGTCATCGTCACCGCTGTGCTGACGCCGATACTTACGTCGTACGTCTTCAAGCGCGTCCAGCGTCAGCGGGCATCGGAACCAGCGTCGGCACCACCGTCCATGCCGATGGCAGTTGCTCCGGGTGATGACTGAACCAATTCGACCTATTAGGCAGGGGGTGGACTTGCGCGAGAGCGCGGTCCATCGCTGCAACTCGGCTCCACTCCATAAGTTCAAAGTAACTCGCCCGCGCAACTGATTGCTGGGCGAAGTTTTGGGTCCTTGCGCGCGAAAGACGTAGATTGGCACTAACTCAGCGCGAAGCCGCCGTGCCAGGCTGCGCCACGACGGGAACCCGGTGCTGGCGTGGTGCATTCGGAATCTGGCCGGGCAAAGCCGATAAGTGCGGCGACCTGTTTCCGACCAATGCCCAACCGGATCAGAAGATTGACGTCTATTCTGCCGTCGGAGAGACGAGGCCCCCGGTGGGCTCAGGCGGCAGGCACGCGATTTCCGGCGGGTGCACTACGCCACCGTGACTGTGTAGCCCACGATGGCGCTGAAATTCTTCCGCATATTGTTGTAGAGTGGCTCTCGCGACTGAACGCGGCCCACCTCGTCTGTCGCCCGCGACATCAACGTATATCTGCCCTTGTGGCGCACATTCCAGTGATACGACCAACGCGCCCACATGAATCGCTCGCGTGGCGGTTCAATGTGTGCGGAATGCCAAGTTTCCCCTCCGTCCACGCTCACCTCAACTTGCGCGATGGCGCCAGCGCCACTCCAAGCGTACCCGCGGATCATATGGATGCCCGGAGACATCGTCTCCGTGTCGTCATTGGGGTGTGTGATGATGGATTTTACCCCGATGGTGGTGATCAGCTCTTTATTAGGGTCAGTGGCTGAGGTGCCGTAGTAGTAGAATTCGTAATGGTACCAGCAGGTCGGCTCCTGCTTCATGATCTCCAGCTTGTTGAGCCACTTCACTGACCAGTTGCCGGACCAACCAGGCACCAGCAAACGCACCGGGGCACCGTGGAGGTGTTCCAGCAGTTGGCCGTTCTGCGCCCAGGCAAGAATGGTGTCGGGGTGGAGCGCCTTTTCCATAGGCAGACCCTTGTCGTAGTAGAAGGGCTTGGTGCCCTCTGTGGCCGTGGCCGGCACGCCGAGGTCGTTGCCTTCGGCTCGCACGTAAAGCGATTTGGCAGTGAGGCCGGCCTCGTACAGCACGGCGGCCAGAGGCACACCGGTCCACTCGCTGGCGCTGAGTATCATCCCCTCCTGAGTACGAGAGGGTCTCGGCCCCTCGCCTCGGAAATACTCGAAGTATGTGGCATCACTGCCGGAGCATTCCATGACGGTGCGGACGCTGCGACCCGGGAAATGCCGCACCTGCTCGAAGTTGAGGGTCAGGGGTGTCTTGACCTCACCGAAAATCTCCAGCTTCCAGTCATTGGCATGCACCACCGGTGGCACCGCGAAATGTTGGACAGTATAGTGTAGATCGGTAGGGGTTATGGGCCCCTCAAGGTCCATTACCGGCGTCCTGATACGCACCGTCCGGCCCTCGTCGTCCGTCAAGGTAACCGGTTTGATATCTTTGGTGGGCCAGCCGTGCCAGCTGCCGGTTTCCTTGGCATTGGCTGGGTCCGCACTAACTGCATGATCCATGCGCAAGAAATCGGGGACCGCGCCCTCATGTTCTCCTGTGGCCATACTCCCTCACCCCTTGTAGTGCTGGCTGTTGCCGCTTGCTTTGGTGGGTCCGCCGCTTGCTGCCGCAGCTTATTCAGCCATTTTCTTGAATCAGAAAAGGTTTTCGGTGCATCGGATGTGGCGCTCCGCCCGCTGAGCCTACACTGGCACACCCGACATCGGGCCGGGGCCTAGATTGTTTTCTACTGACTTCACGCCCGGAAGGCTCTTCGCCGCGCTTTCGGCCGCGGTGGCCTCATCGGCGTTTTCCACCACGCCCCATAGCCGTACATTGCCGTCGCTCACGGTGACGTTAACGAAGACCGGATCGAGCTTGTGCTCGTCCAGCAGGATTTTCATCAGGTCGTGGCGGAGTTGCCGGTCCTTAGCCGCGCCAGGTTCATGACGATCGATTATGGTGTTCGCAAGCCCGTGCAGGAGGTTGGCACGGCTGACGATACCAACTAGTCCGCCGTCGCTGAGCACCGGCACGCGCTTGATGTGATGGCGTTCTAGCAGTTCGGCGATTTCGTTGAGCGGGGTGCTTTCGTCGACGGTAATCACGTTTCGGGTCATCACCGCACCAGCGGTGCGGCCATGTGCTTTGTTGTAGTCGAGTTGCTGGCCGGCGGAGACGGCCTCCAACCACCACGGACGCCGCGTCCCTGCGCCATCCGCTGCCTCGGGGCGAAGGAGGTCCCCCTCGCTGACGATTCCCACGACCTTCCGCGCGCCATCGACGACGGGCACCGCACTGATCCGGTACCTCAGCAAAAGGCCAACGATTTCGTGGACGGGCGCGTCTTCGGTAACACAAATGACGTTTGACGTCATGATATCCTTTGTCTGCACGGACGAAACCTCCTCGATCAGAGTTCAAAGAACCACGCGCCATGAGGAAACATGGCGCGGCCAGGTAATGCCCTCTCTTCGGCCGAGCACACATTGATCTGGATCAGGCGATGCGGAAAGCCCTCCTGCAGTCGCTGACAGATCCGGGTCAGGATCGCCTTCATGAGGTGCAGTGAGCGGCACGGCGGGGCCAGCGGTCGCGTCGGCGCGTCTTCACAAACCTGCAGCCGTCTCTCGAGTTGGATGGTTCTCTGCGGATCCGGTTCACTAGGAACCAGGTTCGATATCCCAGGCACGGACGCCTTCCTGCATGCGCATATGGAACAACAATCCTTTACGGATCGCGAAGATGTTCACCTGATGGTGGATCGGAATGAGCGGCATGTCCTGCATCGCCAGCTGCGTCGCCTCTCGATACAAGACCTCACGCGCCTCTTCATCAATTGTCCCGAGCGAGCGTTCGACGATTTCGTCCACTTTCGTGTTGGCGTAATGCGTGGGATCGAAGATGACACCGCGTCCCTTCTCAGGATTGGAAGACGCAACCAGTTCAGTGAGATTGCTACTCGCCTCTCCCGTGTCGCTCGCCCAGCCTGTCAGACGCGCGCTGAACTCGAACTTTTGCGCCCGACTGAAATACATCGCAGCCGGCATCGTCTCGACCGCCGTCTTGACGCCGATTCGGGTCCACATTTGCGCGATCGCCTCGACGATCTTGCTGTCATTGACGTAACGATTGTTCGGGCCGTGCAGGATAATCCCGAAGCCGTTCGGAAACCCAGCCTGGGCGAGCAGCTTCTTCGCCTGCTCAGGCTCATATGAGTCGGGTTTGATCGAGGGATCGTAGCCGCTGGCGCCTTCAGGCATGAGCTGACCGGTCGGCGCCGCAAAGCCATCCATGATTCGGTCGCGGATGCCATTACGATTGATCGCCAGTGACAGGGCCCGGCGGACCCGGATCTCACGGAAAGGGTTCGTGGACAATTTTTTGCCGTTGAGGTCCGAGGCCCATGGCGTCTCGGGTCGGCCAACGTCGAGGGAGAGGTAAATTAGTCGCTGGCCTGCCATCGAAACGACGCTAACCTTCGCGTTCTTCTTGAGCTCGTTGACGTCGCCGGGCGGCACCGCCTCGATCACGTCCACATCCCCGGCCTGCAAGGCGGCGATCCGCGCGGCATTGTCAGCGATCAAGCGGTAGCTCACCTTGTCCCAGACTGGCTTCTTGTCCCACCAGCCTTCATTACGCGCGAATTCGGCGCGTTCGCCGACGATGAAAGAGGCAAGCCGAAACGGGCCGGTGCCGACGGCGTCCTTGCCAGAGTTGTAATCGGCGGTATTGGCACCGTCGCCGATCTTGCGCGAGACGATGCGGACGGTCGCCATGTTGAAGGGCATAAGCGGCGCGGGGTTCGCCGTACGCATGCGGATGGTATGATCGTCCACCACTTCCAGCTTCGTGACCGGCTTCACCGCAAACATGAAGCTGGACGGGCTGTTCATGATTGTCGGAATACGCGCGAAGGTGAAGACCACATCGTCTGCCGTGAACGGCGTGCCGTCGGTGAACTTGACCCCCTCGCGGAGTTTGAATTCCCAGGTGGTCGCATCGATCGGTTTCCAGGAGACGGCGAGCGAGGGCTCCGGGCGGTATTTCGGATCGAAGCGGGTGAGCGGTTCGAAGACGTAGCTGGTCAGCACGTTGTTCGGACCGAGATTGAAGAAGTGTGGATCCATCGAAGTGAAGGCGCCGCCCACGGCCACGTTCAACGCGTGCTGCTGCGCCGCCGCCGGCATGGCAAGCAAGGCGAGGCCGGCAAGAAGGCCGACGGTTTTCCTGCGCATCATGTCCTCCCACGCGGTGGTTGCGGCGGCAGCCTAGTTGCGGGAACGCGTGGTGGAAAGCTCCTTAAGGCTAAATGGCGAGCTCCCCGTCCCCACCCATCATCAATGGACGAAGTGGCGATGCGTTGCGCGTCCGATGATCGTCTCGCATTCAAGCGACTACCAGCGGTCGGGACCCGCGCATCACGACCGTTCATTGCCTTTATCATATTACCTATCACACGGCGCGGAACGCGTCTTCTCACTCGGCGAGATTGCGTCCGAAGATGCGTCACGCTGGTGTGCTCCGGTCGTAATGCTCGTCCCTTACGGCGGCTGGCTTGCAAGCGGGTTGCAGGCCGGCGAGACAGCACTCGTCAACGCGGCGACCAGGAATTTCGGCAGCGCCGCCGTCGCGGTGGCGCTCGCGATGGGTGCGGGCGCGGTAAGTACTCGTGACAGCACGAAACGAGGCGGCCCTCGCTGATCTCATGCGCCGCTTCGGCTCGCGCGTACGTCCGGATAGGCGATGCGGAAGCGGACACCGCGCGCATGAGGGTCAGCTGGTGCTGACCAAGGCAGGGAGCGATCGCGCGCACGATGCGCTGTTGCAGGGACCAGGCGGCAACGTGCAATGGGTGTCGGCCGTGATCTCCGGCGCACGGCGGTTCAGCCACTACAAAGTCAAGGTGCAACAGACGGTGCATAGCACCACGTCGCCAACGTCGAGCTGGTAGGGCGTCGCGCCAGCAGGTTCAGCCGGTGCAGCGTTGGCGGATGAAGGCGAGGAAAATGACTTAGCCGAGGTAGGCGACGCGGTGGCGGGCGATGCACAGATCCCGGCGCAGACCGAGGTAAGGCACCGCGACCGAACCGGGCGTGCCACGCTATCGGCCGCATGACCGCAACTGATCGTACAAGACTAGCGGGCTGGTGTTGAACTGGCGTTGAAGTACGTGTGCACGGCTGGGCGTCGTGCCACATCGATGAGATTGGTGCCAAAGCAAGCTCCTACGCCCCCCGAGCGTCATTACAGTCTGCTTCTCCGCTTTTGGTCTCGCTGAATTGCATGCCGAGCCGGCCACCGTGGGCTCTGCTCGGGTCGCTCAGAAGATCTGGGGCTCTGTCGATGTGAAATATGATGCGGGGGTGAGTGCTTCACCCCGCTGTCCCGTTCGCGGGCGGCGGGGTTGTCACCACGATGCTCCAGACACAGTTGCGGCACTCATCGGTAATCCTTTCGGAGCGCTGACGGTTATGGCCAGGGCGATGCTGTATCGCACACCGCACCGACTACTTCGTGTCCAGTGGATACACGTTGACCCGATTAAGGAATGATTAGGTGCCGTTGTTTAAGGTTGACATCAGCTATTGTTCCGAGGCTGCCCATGCACGTCCTCAGCAACCTCAAGCTCCGCACCAAGCTAGCAATGTTGCTTGGCCTATCGGCGCTGGGCATCTTCGCCTCGATCGGGGCATCCGCATGGCTGATGCAGGAGCGGATGTTAAACGACCGCATCGACAAACTGCGCACTGTCGTGCAGTCAACGATCAGTATCGCTCAATCGTTAGAGAGTCGGGTGGCGGCGCGTCAGCTTACCCGCGAGCAGGCGCTGGCACTGCTGCGTGACAACGTTCATGCTTTGCGGTTCGATGGTGGTGCCGGATACGTTTTCGCTCAGGCTTCCGATGATGTCCTCGTGCTGCATGGCGCGGCTCCGGCTCTTGAGGGCAAGCCGGCGCCACCAGCCAAGAACGAGAAGGGGCGGCTGGTCACAGACATGATTCGCGACGCGGTGCGGAACAGCGCCGACGGCACCGTCGCATACATGTTTGCTAGGCCGGGTGAGCCGGGGTTGCAGCCGAAGATCACCTACGTCGCCCGCTTCGCGCCCTGGGACCTTGTTTTTGGCGCCGGCACCTACGTTGACGATCTCGACGTTGCACTACACGCTGCATTGTTCCGATTTGCGTCGGTCGGTGGTCTGATCCTCGCCATCACGCTGCTTGCTGCATGGCTCGTAAACCGAGATATCACTTCCTCGCTTGGCGGGTTGAAAGCCGCGATGGATATGTTGGCAAAAGGAGAACTCGCCACTGTGGTCCCTGGCACGGAAAGACGCGATGAGGTCGGCGGCATGGCTGCTACAGTGCTGGTATTCAAGGAGAGCATGCGCGAGGCCGAGCGACTGCGGGCCGAGCAGGAGGAAGTAAAACGTCGGGCTGAGGCTAAGCAGAAGGCTGCCCTGCATCGGATGGCGGACGACTTCGAGAACAAACTCGGCAGTTTGGTTGGGGTTCTTTCTTCTGCCTCCACGGAGTTGGAAGCAACCGCGCAATCAATGACCGGCACGGCAAACCAGAGCAATGAACAGGCCGCTGCCGTTGCTTCGGCGTCTGAGGCGGCAAGCACTGGCATGCAGACCGTGGCATCGGCAGCCGAGGAATTGACGGCCTCCATTAGTGAAATCAGTCATCAGGTCTCACAATCGTCCAAGATCACCGCGAAAGCGGTGGATGGCGCCAAGCGAACCGACGCAATTGTACATGCGCTGGCTAATGGCGCAGAGAAGATCGGCGCCGTCGTCGGCCTGATCACCAATATTGCCAGTCAAACAAATCTTCTGGCACTGAATGCCACCATCGAAGCCGCACGTGCTGGCGATGCCGGCAAAGGCTTCGCGGTGGTTGCTTCCGAGGTTAAGAGTTTCGCCAATCAAACAGGCAAGGCGACGGAAGAGATTGACGCGCAGATCACGCAAATACAGACCGCAACAAGAGAGGCTGTCGAAGCGATTCAGGGTATCTCTGCCACCATAGAGGAAGTCAGCGCAATCTCGACCATCATTGCCTCGGCCGTCGAGGAACAGGGTGCGGCCACATCAGAGATCGCCCGCAACGTGCAGCAGACGACCCACGCGGCACGGGAAGTGACCGCTGGCATCAGCGGTGTGAGCCAAGCGGCGAGCGAAACCGGCGCGGCGGCTGGTCAGGTCCTGACGGCAGCATCAGATGTGTCTAAGCAGGCCGAGCAACTGTCAGGTGAGGTGAAAACCTTCGTGGCGAGCGTCCGAGCAGCGTAGCAGCATTACAGGGCGATTTCATAGTCGTCTCCGCGCGAGGAGATCAGGATCTATCTAGATACAATCGCGCCGATTTAGCGGGGGCCGGCTTCGGTTTTGGCACTCCGAACGCGGGACGGCAATTTTGTCGGCTGAACCGGTCTGCGCTACGTTGAACTGCAGGGAGTTGAGCGGAAGCCGGTATACCACGACGCGGACGTCGTCTTATTTCGTCGCACCCGACCGGCGCTTTTCGTGGATCGCATCATGCGGTTCTCTGCGCAACCCCCCGGGCGGGACGGCAGCCGCGTATGTGGAACTAGCTCAGAACTCACGCACGACCTTCCATGAGACCTCGACCGCACCGGCATTGTAGCCGGGATTGCCGGATGGAAGGAGCAGCCCTGTCGGCAAGTGCCGCATGTCGAATCCGTGCCGTCATTCGGATATGCAATCGTGCGCAGCTGGTCAGGGGCATGCCTTTGCCACCGCGTCGCACAATGCCGGTAAGGCTATGTCGTCAATCTGCCCCAAACAGCATCATCGCGGTAACATCAACGGACCAGGTCCCGCGCCACGGCAGACCGGTTGCTACCAAGGCTCCCATAGCGCAACTGGGCGCGCGATGTCTCCCTGGGCGCGTCCGGTAGCGGGGACATCACACTTGGTCCGTTGATGAATCGAGCAGTTCGAGCAATATTTTGCGGCAGGGACCAAGGCTCGTCTGGCATTGGCCGTGCTCCTCTACACGGCCAGGCGTGGGGATGTCGTCCGGCTCGGCGGGCAGATGCGCCGCGACGGAATGCTCGTCTCTACCCAGGAGAAGAACCGCAGCGGGCGCCGGTCAAAGCATACGTAGCGATTATCGCGGAACTCCAGCGTATTTTGCTTCATCGAAAACTGGCGATCTCGTGTACCTCACCTCCGAGCGGGCAGTCCGTTCGCCAAGGAGCGTTTCGGCAACTGACTCCGAGACTGATGCGGGGGAAGCCGGCTCACTGGCTGCTCGCCGCACGGACTGCGGAAAGCGTGCGTCGTCCGACTGATCGAACTCGACTGTTCGCGATTTGAGATCATGGCTCTGACTGGCCATCGTACGATGAAGGAGATCGAGAGGTACGGGCGTGAATATCTCAGGGAGCGCGCGGCGGCACACATATTCGATAAGTGGATCGAGAGGCACGCGGCAGCGGCCTCGGAGGCGGAAGCCAAGGCTCAAATCGAAAGGTTCGTGAACTTCTCCGCCTGTTACCGGTGGTCCTCTCCTTGGAGCGTCAAGTTCCCCACCTTCGTTCGGCGCAAAGTCCCTACCTCGGCGAATTCAGGCGCGGCGACACTGATTAGTTATCATTCAGTCGCTTACCTGAGGGGGTGGTGCCCAGGGGCGGAATCGAACCACCGACACTGCGATTTTCAGTCGCATGCTCTACCAACTGAGCTACCTGGGCAGCCGGGCGGGTGGCCATAGACCATGCGGTGCCCGCGATCAAGGCGGCTCACCAGTCTCGTCGCTTTCGTCTGCCACCGCTGGCACGCGATACAGGCCGGTAAGCCAGCGTCCGAGGTCGACGTCAGCGCAGCGGCGGCTACAGAACGGGTGGAACTGGCGCACAGTGGGCCTGTCACAGATTGGGCATAACGGTTCGGATGGGTCGCGTTCAGGCATGTCGGTCTTCGAGTGTCCATTCCGCCGCCGAAAATGACGGATCAGAACGCATAATCAGGGCACGCCCGGTCCGCCGTGCAAGGTCCGCCAGCGCGTCGGGATCCGCTTGCAGAGCCGAAAGGACGGCAGGGGAAGCGCGTAACATCGGCTCTGAGCGGGGTGCCGCAGCGACTTCGCTTGCAATACGGCGCAGTGCGGCCAGACCCGCGGCGTGGGGGCCGGCCAGCATCTCATGCAGTGGCGGATGCACGCGAGGCCGCACGATCTCGGCAAGCCCAAGGTTGGTAAATCCGAGCAGGCGCGGCCGAAGCGGATCACCCGCCAACGCAGTATGGAGCGCAGGTGCCAAGGACCTTCGCCGTCGCGCCGGCAACCCGGCGAAGTCCACCAGGATCGCGCCGGACAGATTCCGTAGCCTGATCTGTCGCGCGAGCGCCGGCAACACCGCCCAGTTGAGGGCAAAGTGCGTGGCGTCCTTGCGCCCACCTGACGCCAGGGCACCGCCAAGGTCGATGTCGATTGCCACCAGAGCCGGCGTCGGGTGGATGCGCAGCCGCATGCCGCCCGGAAGCGCGACGTCGGATTGTGCCAGTGCATCTGCCTGTTCTTCGATCTCCTCGAACGAACCAGGCACAACCTGGAGCCTTTCGGCCAGAACCGGTCGCAGCCGGGCGGCCAACGCCGCATCGTCCGTCAGGACGGGCGCCTGCCGGAACCGCTGTGCCAGTTCCAGCAGCGCGCCCGGTCCGCGCTCAGCCAGTGAAGCGGCCGGCAGAACCGTGAGGCGCGGCCCCTTGCCGCCCTGCCCGGCGCGTGTCACGCGCACCCAGATCAGATCCCCAACGCTAAGCCCCTCGCCACCTTCACTGTCCGGCAGAAATCCCTCGGTGTCGTCCAGCGCCACGAAAGTGCCGGCCATCGCAGGTACCCGGGCGACGACGCGACCGCGACTGACGTCTCCGACTCCATCCGGTGCGCCGGGTCGCCAGATCGCGTAGTCCAGCAGCTGCCCGTCAAGGAGCACTGCAACCCGTACTTCCCCTGGGCTACTCGCAGCGAGAATGCGCTCAGTCACGCCAATGGCCAGCCGAATCCACGCAGCAATTGCGCAGTCTCGAACAATGGCAGGCCGACAACATTGGAATAGCTGCCGGATAGGAAACGAATGAACACAGCCGCCCTGCCCTGTGCCGCATAACCTCCAGCCTTGCCCCGCCATTCATCACTGGCGAGATAGGCCGCGATCTGCCGCTCGCTCAGTCGAGCGAAGCCGACGACACTTTGCACAAGCCGCTCGCCAAAGCGTCCGTCCGGAGCGCGTAGCGAGACCGAGGTCAGCACCCGGTGCCGTCGGCCAGATAGCGAAGCCAAGCACCACCGCGCATCTGCTTCTGTCTCAGTTTTCGGCAGGATACGGCGGCCCAAGGCGACCACCGTATCGGCGGCGAGCACATAAGCTTCCGAGGCGGTCGCGGCGGCCAGCTTTGCGCGTGCCAGACGTTGCGAATGGTGGCGCGGCAATTCGCCGGCCAGAACGCTCTCGTCTACATCGGTGGAAATCACGCGGTCCGGTACGATGCCAATCTGGACCAGAAGCGCGAGTCGCCGGGGACTCGCGGAAGCCAGAACCAGCGTGGGCGCAGTCACTTGAAGCGGAAGGTGATCCGCCCCTTGCTCAAGTCATAGGGGGTCATCTCGACGTTGACCCGATCGCCGGCCAGAACACGGATGCGGTTCTTGCGCATCTTGCCAGACGTGTGGGCGAGTATCGTGTGTTCGTTGTCGAGTCTCACGCGAAACATCGCGTTGGGCAGCAGTTCCATGACTGTGCCACTGAATTCAATCATGTCCTCTTTCGACATCCGACCTCATAAAAGTGGTTGAATCTTCGTCCGAACATGAGCGCCGGGCCAGGCAAGGTCAAGCGCGCCCGTGCAACCTGAGGGCGATGCTATGAGCGTGTGCATCCAGTCCCTCCGCCTCTGCCAGAGCGATGGCGGCCGGGCCAACTCGTTGCAAGGACGCAGCGTCCGCCGATACCCAGGTGGTGCGTTTGAGGAAGTCGAAAACCGACAGACCCGAGGCAAAACGGGCCGTACGGCCGGTCGGCAGCACGTGATTAGGGCCGGCGACATAGTCTCCGATCGCTTCCGGACAAAACGCGCCGAGAAACACCGCGCCCGCATGCCGGATTTGCGCAAATACCGACTGAGGGTCGCGCAACATCAGTTGCAAATGCTCCGGCGCCAGCTGGTTTGAGAGGGCAGCAGCCTCATTCCAGTCGCGTGCGACAATAATTGCGCCGTTGGCTCGCCAACTCGCTTCAGCAATGGCGGCGCGCGGCAAGGCCGCGAGTTCCCGCATCACCGCTGCCTCAACCGAATCACCAAACGCTACGTCATCAGTGATCAAAATCGACTGCGCCGCCTCGTCGTGCTCGGCCTGCGCCAAAAGATCGAGCGCCACCTGGCGCGGGTCGTTCCAGCCATCAGCCAGCACCACGACTTCCGATGGGCCAGCGATCGCGTCGATGCCGACACGCCCAAACACCTGCCGCTTGGCTTCGGCGACGTACGCGTTGCCAGGACCGGCAATCCGATCCACCGGCGCAATGCTGGCGGTGCCGTAGGCAAGCGCCGCAATCGCCTGCGCCCCGCCTACGCGATAGATCTCGGCCACCCCGGCGCGCCGCGCTGCCGCAAGCACCAGAGGGTTCAGCATGCCCTTTGGTGCCGGTACGCACATGGCAATGCGCGGCACCCCGGCCACGCGTGCCGGTATTGCGTTCATCAGCACAGACGACGGATAGGCTGCCTTGCCGCCGGGCACGTAGAGCCCCACTGCATCCAACGGCCTCCAGCGCATGCCGAGCCTGAGGCCCGCAGCATCGGTCTGCTCGATGTCGGTGGGCACCTGGAGACGGTGGAATGCCTCGATGCGTGACGCGGCAAGGTCCAGCGCCTGCATCAATTCCTCACTGATCTCGGCGACAGCCGCATCGATCTCTTCTGTTGCGATACGCAGCCGGTCCACGGTGAGCGGCAGATCGTCGAAGCGGTGCGTGTAACGAATCAAAGCCACATCACCTTCGCGCCGCACATCCGCAATTATCGCCGCCACCGCCCGGTCGACGCTTTCGGTGGTCTCGCGCGCTTGTTCCAGTAGAGCTGCGAACCTCGCCCCGAAATTCGCAGCCCGTGTATCGAGCCGGATCACTGCCCGAGCGCGGCCCGGAAGCGGGCAATCCAGGCGCCGATGATCTCCGGTTTGGTCTTCAGCGCGGTGCGGTTGACGATCAGACGGGAAGTGATTGGAGAGATGATTTCCGTTTCCACCAGGCCATTGGCGCGCAGCGTCGAACCCGTCTGCACCAGGTCAACGATGAGCCGAGACAATCCTAGCCCGGGTGCCAGTTCCATGGCACCGTTCAGGTGCACCACGTCCACATGCACGCCGCGGGAGGCGAAGTGCCGCCGCGCGATGTTGGGATACTTGGTGGCCACCCGCACCCGCGACCAGCGCGATGGGTCGTCCGTGCCGGCGGTCTCGGCCGGCTCCGCCACGGAAACGCGGCAAATGCCGATACCTAGGTCCAGCGGCGCATAGATTTCTGGATAGTCGAACTCCAGCAGCACATCGGCGCCGCAGATACCGAGTTGCGCGCCGCCGAACGCGACGAAGGTGGCAACATCGAACGGCCGCACCCTGACCACCTCGAGCGCGGGATCATCGGTCGGGAATCGCAGCCGCCGACTCTCTTCGTCGGTGTAGTCCGCCGCAGGGGTTACCCCAGCCCGAGCCAAGAATTCGCCGCACTCAGCCAGGATGCGCCCCTTGGGGAGCGCCAATACGGTGGGTGCCGTGACGTCGCCCCCGGTGTGAAAGGCCGGAGCCAGTGCCGAAATTGCCCATGGAACCGTCATCTGACCGTCCTGACGCAAGCGGTAGCGGCCTCTACCCCACGTGGCTCACGACGGAAAGAGTACCCTGGTTGCGGCCAAGCAAACGAACAGGCCGGGCTTGCACCCGGCCGTTCCGTAATCACTAACTGATTAGCCGCAGGTCAAGGCGTGCGGACGATCGTTGTGCTGGTAGGGGGCGGCGCTGGTGCAACATAGGTCGTCGTCGGCGCGGGCGCTGGTGTCACCACGGTGGCGGCCGGTCGGGGGCTCGGGTGCTCGTGAACGTCGACACACCCGGCGAGTCCAAGAAAAACCAGAGGCAGCAGAAGGGAAATTCGCATGTGACATACCCTTTAGATATGCAAAGAAGGACATGCTCAATCTGCTCCGTTTCGTGGCCGGTCGGTGCCGGTTTTGTGGCGGGATCCTGGCTGGGCGATCACGAGCGGGTGCGGGTTGTTGACGTGTGGTCACCAATGGCTGATGCGGCGAACTGAAACTGGATGTGACCGCCGATGTGGACGCTACTGGACCTCGCAGGCTCCGTCGCGCTGCTGCTGTGGGGGCTGCACATGGTGCAGACCGGCATCCAGCGCGGGTTCGGCCCCAACCTGAGGCGCTGGCTTGGGACCGCGCTGGGCAACTGTGTCGGCGCGTTTGCCGCTGGGCTGGGGGTGACGGCAGTTCTGCAGAGCAGTACGGCGACCGGCCTGATGGTCGCCGGCTTCACCGCCGGAGGTGCCGTCGCGCTGGTTCCGGCGCTGGCGGTAATGCTGGGGGCCAACGTCGGTACTACGCTGATCGTCCAGGTCCTATCTTTCAACGTGGCGGAGGTTGTGCCGGCTCTGATCCTTCTCGGTGTAATCATGTTCCGACGCGCGAATCTGGCGCGGACTCGCGATATCGGCCGCGTGGCGATCGGGCTTGGCCTGATGCTGATGGCGTTGCACCGGCTGGTCGTGGTCACCACCCCGTACGAGGACCTGCCCAACCTTCGCGTGGTACTGGGAGCAATCACCACCGAGCCGGTGCTCGATGTGTTGCTGGCAGCAGGCCTGACCTGGGCAGCGCACTCTTCGGTGGCTGTGGTTCTTCTGGTCATGTCATTGGCCGCCAAGGGCGCTGTGCCGCCTGATGCCGCGTTCGCCTTGGTGCTGGGAGCGAATCTCGGCACCGCCATCAACCCCGTCCTTGAGGGCGCCTCAGGCGACGACGCTGTGGCACGCCGGCTGACCATCGGCAACCTCCTGACGCGCGTGGCAGGCTGTATTGTCGCACTGGCCCTGCTAGGCCGGATCGGATCCTGGTTGATGCTAGTCGAAGGCGATCCAGCGCGGGCGGTCGCCGATTTCCACACCGGCTTCAACTTGGTCGTCGCTGCCCTGTTTCTCCCGGTTCTGCAACCATACGCATGGCTTCTGCGCAAGTTGCTGCCGACGCGCGTGGACGCGGAGGATCCGTCGATGCCACGTTATCTCGACTCATCGGCGCTGGAGTCACCCCCGATTGCGTTGGCGGCCGCAGCACGCGAGTCGCTGCGCATGGCCGACGCACTGGACGCGATGTTGGGGCGGGCGGCTGACGCTCTGGCCAGCACCGATCGGCAGCGTATTGCCGAGGTCCGACGGCTCGACGACGTGCTGGACCGGCTGAACGCAGCCATCAAGCGTTACATCCGTGGGTTGAATTCCGAAGAGTTGGTTGAGGTGGATCGGCGGCGTCTATCGCAGATCCTGACGTTCACCACGAACCTCGAAGCCGCTGGTGACGTGGTCGATCACGATGTAATGGGGCAGCTGGCGAAGCGCCTGAGGCGCGGTGCGCCACTGTCGGACCCGGAGCGGACGGAGGCTCGGCGGTTGCTGGAACGGCTGGAGAGCACGGTTCGCGCCGCGGCCGCAGTATTCATGACCGAAGATGCACGTGCGGCGCGACGGCTCGCGGCCGAAAAGGAGGCATTTCGGGACCTCGAAGCGACAGCAACGCGGGCTCATTTCGCCCATCTCCGTGATGGGGGCCGGCCACGCGCCGGCCTCGACCTCGATCTGCTGCGCGAGCTGAAGCGCGTTAACGGGCATCTTGTCGCGGCCGCCGCATACCCAGTGCTGGAAGACCAGGGCGAACTGCTGGCCAGTCGGCTGAGGTTGGATTGCTGACCCTTGTTCCACGTGTCTCCGATGGTGATAAATTTGCCTCGTTTCGACCTAGGTTGCGATCAGCGCCCCGTGTTTTGAGAGGTACGCCGTGGCTCTCCTGCAACGCAGGCAAATCTTGTGGCCGATGAGTGGGAAGCGTCCTACATGTTGTCGTTGACGACGAATCGATAGGGGCCAGACGCTCCGCTTCCGACGCGAGGGGAGAGAACGACGTGCTCGACGCAGTGCAAATGCCAGGTCGCCATCAAGTGCATATTGACCGCTCGCGCGATGCGCTGCTGACCGATTTTGGCCGCGCAACCCTTTCCGACCGCTACCTGATGCCGGGCGAGGAGTTCCAGGACCTGTTCGCGCGCGTCGCCTCCTATTACGGTGACGACGGCGCGCACGC
>JBKPOG010000158.1:0-34467 GCA_046732975.1 Pseudomonadota bacterium | reverse complement strand
GCCTGGCACTTGGCGCACTGCGTATCGGCCAACGTCGGCTCATTCTGGATCCGGCTGCGCCTGGCTGGGCCGAGGTCGCAGCTACGGCGACCACGCTTGGTTGCGAGGTCCTGTGCAACCGCCCGCCGGTTCTCGACTTGGCGCAGCGTGGCGCCACGCGCCGCCTACACGGTTGGTTGCAGCTGCGAACCACCCCGGGTGACAGCAAAGACGCCCTGAGCTAGTACCCTAGGATCACATCAGGAAGGACCCTCCCGATGCGCGTCACCCAGAAAGTGAAGAAAATCCTGGATTGGTATGAGGGCGATCCACCCGGCGTGAAAGCCAACATTGCCCGCATCCTCTCCACCGGCAAGCTTGGCGGCACCGGCAAGGTGGTGATCCTGCCGGTCGATCAGGGCTTCGAGCATGGTCCCGCTCGCAGCTTTGCGCCGAACCCCCCGGCCTACGATCCGCACTACCATTACCAGCTCGCCGTTGAGGCAGGCCTCAACGCATACGCCGCGCCTCTCGGCATGATTGCAGCCGGAGCCGACACATTTGCCGGTCAGATCCCAACGATTCTGAAGTGCAACAGCGCCAATTCATTGGCCACCAACAAGGACCAGGCAGTCACGGCCGGCGTCAAGGATGCGCTTCGGCTCGGCTGCGCCGCGATCGGCTTTACCATCTATCCGGGCAGCGAGTATGCCTACGACCAACTGGAAGAGCTGCGCGAGCTCACCGTTGAGGCCAAGGCGGCAGGCCTGGCCGTCGTGGTGTGGAGTTACCCTCGCGGCGGCAATCTCGATCGTGCCGCCGAGACCGCGCTCGACATCTGCGCCTATGCCACACAGATGGCGGCGCTGATGGGCGCCAACATCATCAAGGTGAAGCCGCCGACTGCGGTCATCTCACTGGACGCTGCGAAGAAGTCATACGAGAAGATCGATGGTTCAACGCTTGCAAAGCGCGTCGAGCACATCATGCAAAGCGCCTTCAATGGACGACGCATCGTGGTGTTCTCCGGCGGCGAGGCGAAAGATCTCGACGGTGTCTATGAGGAGATTCGTGGTCTGCGTGACGGCGGAGCCAACGGCAGCATCATCGGTCGCAACACGTTCCAGCGCCCAAAAGAGACCGCGCTTGAGATGCTGAATAAGATCATCGACATCTATCTCGGTAAGGCCTGACGCGTGGCAGGCATGGGCGGCAGCCAGGACGGCTGCCGCGTCTACCTGATCACGCCGCCGAAGCTCGATCCTGGACCGTTCGCCGATCTGCTGGCTGCCGCGCTTGACGCCGGCGATGTGGCCGCCGTGCAGCTCCGCCTAAAGGACGTGGATGACGACGTCTGGCGCCGGACGATCGACGTGCTGCGTCCGGTGACGCAACAGCACGGCGTGGCATTCCTGCTGAATGACCGCGCCGATCTGGTGCGTGAGACCGGCAGCGATGGGGCGCATGTCGGACAAGAGGATATGCCGGCGCGCGAGGCTCGTCAGCTGATGGGCGCTAACGCGATCCTTGGCGTCACGTGCAAGGGCAGTCGCGACCTCGCCATGCAAGCGGGCGAGGACGGTGCCGACTACGTTGCTTTCGGCGCGTTCTTTACCTCGGGTACTAAAGAGGTCACGCGCTTCATCAGCCCCGATATTCTGCAATGGTGGTCCGAACTGATGGAACTGCCGTGCTGCGCGATTGGCGGGATTACCGCCCAGAACTGCGCACCGCTGGTGCAGGCGGGTGCCGATTTTGTCGCCATCGTCGGCGCTGTCTGGAATCACCCGGATGGTCCTGCGGCCGGTGTGCGTACGCTGAATGCAGCAATCACTGCGGCTCGGTCAGCCTGATCCAGACGATCCCAGGGGAGGGGCCGCGCTGGTCCGTCTGATGAGGGGACCAGTTGATCCAGATCAAAGCTGATACATTCGGTCTGTGCATCAATGCCATCACTGCGATGGGGCCGTAAGCAGCAGTCGTGGCGGCTTCCGGCACTACATGGCGCGGGAGGGAAAAATGCAGACGCTATTACTCACGATGCCGGAACTCGAACGAGCCGCACGCCAGTGGGCCTTGGATTTCCTCAATGAACCCTCGGGTTCTGCATCTGTAGCAACGAACAGGCAGGAGGTGGAGGCGATCGCGTGCGAGGGCCGAGGGATCGTCTTGTTCGAACGGGCGCCGGCTGAAGTGCTGAGGCACGTACTGCAGAATGGCGGCCGGCCATGGTTGGTGAGCGATATTGTCAATCGCACGACCGGAGACATGCACTACCGGATGTGACGGTTCACTTCTGCCAGAGGATCATCGGTAGTTCGGCTGGTGCGGTGGCATCAGGATGGCGCGGTATCGCGCGCACCGTGTAGTGCGGTGCCGGGCGCGAGGCTGGAACGGTCCCCGAATAAAGATGTGTGCCGTCCAGACCGGTGGAAGCGCCACAGGACAGTGCGTAGCGACACGCATCTGCCGAGATCGGGTCTGCATAGACTTCGATGAGGACGTCGTCTGCGGCGAGTGTGCCGAGACAGACCGGGACGGTATAGACGAATGTACCCTGATCGCTCCTCATCTCGGGCGTACCGATCCGCAGCGTCGGCCAGCCTCGCTGGATCCGATCCTGCCATGCCGCAAGCGATCGGGCCACTTGCGCGCTGTTGGCGAGGCGCCTCCGCACCGCCTTTGCGGCCGGCAGATACGCCGCCGCGACATAGTCCCGCAGCATTCGGGTGCTGCTGTATCGCGGTGTGAGTTCCGCCATGCTGCGTCGGATTCGTGCCAGCCAGGCCCGCGGCAGTCCGGCTGCGTCCCGCTCGTAGAATTCAGGGATGACCTCGGTTTCCAGTAACGCGCCAAGCCGTTCGGCGTCGTCGGCGTCATGCTCGCCGCTGCCACCGATCGTCCACCCCAGGTCTGGGGCAAAAGCTTCATCCCACCAGCCATCGCGCACGGAAAGGTTGAGACCGCCATTCACCAGCACCTTCATGCCGCTGGTTCCACACGCTTCCCATGGCGGGCGTGGTGTGTTGATCCAGACGTCCACACCCTGGGTCAGTTCCTGTGCCACTGATAGGTCGTAGTCCTCGAGAAACACGATGCGGTCCCGCAGCGCCTGCGATTGTGCAAGCGTCAGCCAGGACTGGATCATCTGCTTGCCCTCGATGTCGGCAGGATGCGCCTTGCCGGCCAGCACGATCTGCACCGGCTTCTGTTGATCGCTCAGCAGCCGGGCCAAGCGGTCACGGTCGTGCAGCAGCAGGTTCGGACGTTTGTAGCCAGTGAAGCGCCGCGCAAAACCGAGCGTCAGTGCTTGGGGGTCCAGTACGCGGTCCGCCAGTGAGATGACTTCTTCCGGACTGCCGCGCGATGAAAGATGTCGCCGCAGGTGAGCACGTACGCGCTCGACGAGCTCCTTCCGCGCATCGCATCGCATCGTCCACAGCATATCGTCCGACAGCCGCGCCACTTCGCCGCGCATGTCTTCCGGAAAGCAGCGCCAACGGTCCTTGCCACATGCCTCGGTCCAGATCTCATCGGCGGCTTGCGAGTCCCAGGTTGGCACGTGAACGCCATTGGTGACGTGGCCGATCGGAACCTCGTGCTCGGGCCAGCGCGGATACAGCGACTGGAAGATGCGCCGGGTGACGGCGCCGTGCCGTCGGCTGACCCCGAACGTCGTGAGTGAACCTCGCGCTGCGAGGTACGCCATGTTGAACGGTGCCGCATCGTCGGTTCCGTCTTCCCGCCCGAGCGCGAGCACGATGTCGGGATCAATGCCGACCCTTGTCAGCGAGGGACGGTAGGGTTCGAGCAGTTCGAGCGGGAAGCGATCGAAGCCGGCATCGACGGGTGTATGCGTGGTGAACACGTTGCCGGCTCGTGTCGCCCAGAGTGCCTCGCGGAAGCTGGTCCCCATGCGTGCGGCGAGGGAGCGCGCGCGCTCCAGCACCGCGAAAGCGGCATGACCTTCATTCATGTGGCACACCTCCACTTCCGGGTGGAGGGCTTCGACCAGGCGCCAACCGCCTATACCGAGCGCAATCTCCTGCATCAGGCGCATCTGCGTCCCGCCGGCATAGAGCGCACCGGTGATGCCGCGATCCGCTGCGCTGTTCAGCGTGCTGTTGCTGTCGAGCAAATACAGCGCCACCCGGCCGACCGATGCGCGCCAAATCCGTAGATGCAGACTGCGTCCGGGCAGTTCGATCGAAACATGCAGCCGACTGCCATCCGGCGCCAACACCGGTTCCACCGGCATTGTCGCGGGTTCGTTGTATGGATAGGCCTCATGCTGCCATCCCGCAGCATCGATCATCTGGCGGAAATAGCCTTGCTGAAACAATAAGCCGACGCCGATCACTGGAATGCCGAGATCGCTTGTGGTCTTCATCAGGTCGCCTGCAAGCACTCCGAGGCCACCGGCATAGAGCGGCAGTGCATCGCCAAGCCCGAACTCCATGCTGAAATAGGCGACGCCGCGGAGGGCCGACGAGCCGTAGGTGGCGGCGAACCAGCTTGGCCCGGTCAGATACGCGTGCCGGTCCGCGACACATTGGTCCAGATGGGCGAGAAAGTCGGCATTGGTCGCGAGGTCGGTGAAGCGACGCGCGGGGATATCGGACAGGATGGTCCACGGATTCCTTGTACGCTCCCATACTCCGGCATCGATCCGCTCCCATAAAGCATCGGCCTGATGGCTCCAGGTCCAGCGCAGGTCGAGTGCGAGGTCGCGCAGCGGCACAAGCCGGGGAGGAAGCTCCCGCCAGAGGGACATAGTGGGACTCCAAAGGACAAGCTCATCGTCGACGCTATGCCCCCCGGGTGGCGATTCGGCACCCACGGGGGCACCGGCGACCCCACAATGTTAACCAACTAAAATTGGGTCGAATGCTGGATTTGATGAAATTCATCATTACACGTTGATCTAGATCTATGATTCTACTAGGTTCTCGGGTCTCGCCGTTGCGTTGGATAGGCGTGGTGGCGCAACCTTGACACAGCGTATCCTTCCGGTGATCTACAACCAGAACGAGAGGGGAATCGAACGTGAAGTTTTCCAAGTTGGTCACAACCACGGCGCTCGCCGTTACCGCCTTAGGCGGACTGGCGTATGCCCAAGACATGCCCGAGGGTCGGGTATACACCTTCCACTCGAAGGCGCAGGGTGGTTGTCCGGCCCTGGACTGGCATATCGTGGCTACTGAGGGTGGCCGCCTGGAAGGCATGTTCTCGTGGAACAACATGAAATCGATGGCCCACGCGACCGGCAACGCGAACATGCAGTCGAAGACGTTCCATATGACTGCGAAAGAGGTGGGGGGCCAGGGGCGTACCGCCGAGATCATGGGCAAGGTCCGGCCTGAGGATGGCTACCTGGTTGCCAGCGTGAAGGCGCCAGGGGTCACTTGCCATGACATCACGGTGCCGTGGTTCCAGCCACCTCCCCCATCCGGCGGCTGATCTGATCGGGTGCGGGTGGCGCATTTCGCTGCGCGCTCTCCCGCTTCCTCACACTGTCTGCGGGTGCTAGCGTCTCAATCGACGATGGCCCGACTTAGCGTCAACCTGAACAAGATCGCGCTGCTGCGCAACTCGCGCCGCACGGGGGTGCCCGATCTGCGGGCATTTGCGCGCACCGCAGTCGACGGCGGGGCGCGTGGCATTACTGTGCATCCCCGTCCAGACGAGCGGCACATACGCCGCTCAGACGTGCCAATGCTGGCCGAGACAATTGCCGCCTTTCGCCCGCAGGTCGAACTGAACATCGAGGGTTATCCCGACACGCGGCTGCTGCAAATTGCAGCCGAAGTGCGACCGGAGCAGTGCACTCTGGTGCCCGATTCGCCGGATGCGTTCACCTCGGAGGAAGGGTGGAAACTTGGCCCTGAGCAGATGACGCTGGTGCAGCCGGTGGTCGCGAAGCTGAAGTCGATGGGCGCTCGGGTCATTCTGTTCATCGATCCCGAGCCTACGGTGCTGGATCGTATTCCGCTTGCTGGGGCGGACGGCGTGGAAATCTATACTGGCTCGTATGCCGCAGCGTTTCGTGGCGGGACTCATGAGACGTTGCTGGACGCCTGCGCGTTGACGGCGCTCGCGGCGGCAGAGCGCGGCTTGGTGGTCAACGTCGGTCATGACCTTAACCTTCACAACCTGCCACCTCTGGTCGCGCGACTGCCGAATCTCGCGGAGGCGTCGATCGGCCATGAGCTGACAGCCGATGCGTTGGTGATGGGCTTTGCCGCTGCCGTCAGCGCTTATGCCAAGGCGCTGGCCGTGACTGCCTGATCCGATCAGGGGAAAAGAGCCGGCGGAAACAGCTCGCACGCGTTGTACGGCGTGTGGCTTTGTTGAACCTCGCATACTTCGCAGTCGAATTCGGGGTTGCGACCGCCATAGGCTCGGTGTCGCTGTATGCAGACAGCATCGACTTCCTGGAGGACGCTTCGGTCAACCTGCTCATTGGGGCTGGTCTAGGGTGGTCGGCGCGCCGACGGGCGCAGCTGGGAATGCTGCTTGCAGCCGTCCTGCTCGTCCCTGGCCTGGCCACGCTGTGGACGGCGTGGCAGAAATTCAACGTGCCCGTCGCACCTTCGCCCACGCTTCTATCGTTGGCAGGCTGCGGCGCACTGGCCGTCAATCTGTACTGTGCGTTAGTGTTGGCACGCTATCGCCATCACGCCGGCAGCCTGATGCGCGCCGCGTTTCTGTCCGCTCGCAATGATGCGCTGGCAAACATCGCGATCGTCGCGGCGGGCGCGATAACGGGCCTCATCTGGCATTCGACATGGCCAGATCTGATTGTGGGTCTCGGTATCGCCGCCATGAACGCGGACGCGGCGCGCGAGATCTGGACGACGGCCCGGGAGGAGCACCGCTCCGTCGTCTGAAATGGTGCGAGGTCGTGGTTGATGTTGTAGTCGACGCCGTCCGCAAACGTTGCGGTGTGCTGTGAGCAAACGTTTGATTAGCCATCCAGGCTTTGATTCAAAATTCAAGTGGGGAGGAAAAGAGCGGACTATCCGCAGGCGTTGCCGCGCAGCATGAAGGACTTCACGGTCCCGCCGGCGACCTCGAAGGTGGTCTCACACTTCCACTCGATCACTTGCGGCGGGAAGCTGGCACCATACCAGCCCAGATAATACGGGGCGAACGTAGGACCACTGGGGACGATATCAATGCGGTGTTCATCGTATGCGAGGTATCTCACGCCACCGGTTTCGAAACTGCGCGCCGGTACGCCCATCTGTTGGACGAGCACGCCTTCCGGCTGGCCGATGAACCGGCTGAGATATGCCTGCCGCTCGGCAAGCTGATTGGTGCAGCTCGCCGCCAAAGCAGTCGCGGCAAGCACGATGACGCGACGCATCGGAGATGTTTCCAACTATCACGCCCACTGTTCGGATGCACCGCGCTCCGGCTTCAGATCGAGCAGCGGTGTACCGCTCAGGCAATCGAGGCCACGCACATGAAGGGTGTTACCTTCGACAGCGATCAATGCGACGACCGAGGTTGCAATCGGGTTCGGCCGCACCGGCGAGCGCAGCGCGAAAGTGCCGGTCGTCCGGCCGGTGCTATAGGGCGTCTGCAGCACGAGATCGCGGCGCGCATGATGCATCCAGTAGAGGACCTGGATGCGCGGGTGAACCGCGATGCCGGTGAGCGCCTGGCGCCAGCGTTCATCCACCACGATGGTGCAGATCGGTCCTTCCGAGCTGCCGCGCTTGGGGCAGTCTTCCCGCCGATGCCACGGCGTGCGGATCGTGCCGATGAAGTAAATGCCGGCGTCCGGCTGTGCCGGCAAAACGGTTGCCGCCTCTCCTTCGCGCAATATGTTGTCGGTCATTGGGGAACGGTGACAGGTTTTCGCGGTTCGCGTCCAGTGGCCCGTGCCGATCAAATCGATCTCGATGGAGGTTGCGGCGCCGCGGCACAATGAGCGGCCCCCGCAATGAACACCTCCTGCCATGCAGCGCGCAAGGCGGCGTCGGATTCGGCCATGGTGGCGGGAATGCCGAGTGCGCTCAGGCTGGTGACGCCGTGCTCGCTGATGCCGCAGGGGATGATGCCACGGTAGTGGCTCAGGTCGGGGGCAACGTTGAGTGCGATGCCATGCCAACTCACCCAGCGGGAGACGCGGACGCCGATTGCGGCGATCTTTGCCTCGGTGGCATCGGGTTGGGTGATCCAGATGCCGACGCGGCCATTGCGGCGCTCGCCGTTCACGCCGAACCGGGCGAGGGCACGGATGAGCCATTCCTCCAGCCCGTGCACAAAGCAGCGGACGTCCCGCGCCGGGACGGTGCCATGCGCATGAGATAGATCCAGCATGACATATGCAACGCGCTGACCAGGCCCATGGTAGGTCCACTGGCCGCCGCGACCAGCGTGGAAGGTTGGAAATCTGTCAGGGTCTGTCAGTTCCTCCGGTCGTGCGGACGTGCCGGCCGTGTAGAGCGGTGGGTGTTCGACGAGCCAGATTAGTTCAGGCGCGGCACCGGCCCGGATGGCGGCAACACGGTCCTGCATGAAGGCAGTGGCATCGGCGTAGGGGGTCAGCCCTGCGTCGGTGCGCCATTCGGGAGTGAGCAGCGACATGGTTCGTTGGGTCGAAGCGTTAGCACAGATGCGGTGCGTCAGGCCACGAAGCCTCGGCGATTGAAGCGGTGGCAGCCATCAGCTATACCCCGGCGCCTGCCCCGGGCGGTCGTGGCGGAATGGTAGACGCGCAAGCTTGAGGTGCTTGTGGGGGTAACCCCGTGGAAGTTCGAGTCTTCTCGACCGCACCAGTCACCACCGCTCCCGGCAAGCCTGCACCGGACGAAATTCAGCAGTCGTTGGGAAGCAGACTGGATGCGCCATTAGCGACTCGTCATGACAGTTGTCGAAGGCTGTCTTATAGTGGCCGCAACAGGTAGGAGCGCGCCGCATGAGTCTCAGCATCCGTCAGGCCCACCCGGTTTTTGCTGGCGAGGTCTCTGACATCGATATCTCGCAGAAGCTGAGCCAGGAACAGGTCGCGGCGCTCGAGGCGGGGATGGACCGCTATGCCGTCCTGGTATTTCGCGGCCAGCAGCTGACCGATGACCAGCAGCTCCAATTCAGCCGCAATTTCGGTGAACTGGAGGTCACGCTGGCCGGGCAGATGGCAAAACCCGAGGACCGACGGCTTGGCGACAGGCTAGAGCTGGGCGACATTTCCAACCTCACCGCGCGAAACGAGCTCCGGGCGCGCGAGGATCGGTCCAGGATGTACGCGCTGGCCAACCGGCTGTGGCACTCAGACGCTTCGTTTCGGGCAATCGGTGCCGGATATACCCTGCTGCACGGGCGAGTCATTCCGAGGAAGGGTGGCAACACAGAATTCGCCGACATGCGCGCCGCGTATGACGCCTTGGACGCGTCGTTGAAAGCTGAAGTCGAGAGCCTGCTCTGTGAGCACTCGATCGTGTTTTCGCGCGAACAGATCGGCTTCTCCGATTATGCGCCCGGCAACGAGGAGCGGCTGCGTCCGGTGCAACATCGACTGGTGATCACGCATCCGGTGACCGGGCGCAAGTCGCTGTATCTCTCTTCGCATATCGGCGGCATCGTGGGCTGGCCGGTACCCGAAGCCCGTGCCTTCATCCGCGACCTGATGGAGCACGCAACACAGCGCCAGTTCGTGTATGCGCACGAGTGGCGGGTGAACGACCTCGTGATGTGGGACAACCGCACCGTGATGCATCGCGCGCGATCGTTCAACGATCTGAAGGAGGTCCGCGACCTGCGGCGCACATCGATCAAGGGCACCGGACTGATGGTTGAGGCTGTTCCTGCACAGGCGGCCTGACGTCCGCTCAACGCGACTCTCCACACCAGCCCTTTAAGCTATGCGCTGATATCCGCGTTAGAGTCTCGGTGCGTCCGAAAACCGGGAAACCGCGGTATATGCGCGCGGAGATGCGGTCGACGGTGTCCACGTGCGCGGAGACGTTGTAGGTCGCGCCATTCCGGGATCAAAGAACCAGCCGCCGTTCCATTGGGACGGACCATCCGAGGTCAATCCCCAGATGATGGTTCGGCCGCACATCTCTGGCGTGCGCAGCGCCGGATTTCGGAGCCAGGTGATCTTGCCACAGAGTGCGTCGTGGCAAGGGAAGATGTCGAAGGCGACCCGCTCGGAAACCAGCCAGGTCCCGTCGGGAACGGGCGGTTCGGCTCCGACGATGTGCGGGGACAAGGCAACGATCATCCATAGCGTCAGTGCTGCGAAGCGCCGCATCGTCCTCTCACTGCCTGTTCTGGGTCATCCGGTGTGCTCCTGGTATCATGCGCCGGATCAGAGCGGGAGACTGTGACGTGACCATCACCATCCGTCAGATCACACCGGCGTTCGCCGGCGAAGTCTCTGGTATCGACCTCACTCGGCCGCTTCCGCGCGAGGCCGTGGCGGCGATCGAGGCCGGGATGGATCGCTATGCCGTCCTCGTCTTTCACGATCAGCGTCTCACCGACGATGCCCAGCGAGCATTCACGCGGAACTTCGGCACACTGGAAGCTTCGCCGGGCGGCCATATTGCAACGGCAGCGGAAAGGCGGCTGCCGCTCGATATGCAGGATGCATCGAACCTGGACAAGGACCACAAGCCGCTGGAGCGTGACGACCGCCGGCGTATGTTCAATCTGGGCAACCGATTGTGGCATTCCGATAGCTCATACCGTGCCCTGCCGGCGAAGTATTCGCTGCTGTCAGGCCGCATCGTCGTAGAGCGGGGGGGCCATACCGAGTTTGCCGACATGCGGGCGGCGTACGATGCGCTGGACGATGGAGCAAAGGCCGACATCGAGGACTTGGTGTGCGAGCATTCCCTGATGTTCTCGCGTGGAGCACTTGGATTCACCGAGATCAGCGAGGCTGAGCGTGCCATGTTCCGACCAGTGCGGCAGCGTCTGGTGCGTACGCATCCGGTAACAGGCCGGAAATCGCTGTTCCTTTCGGCGCATGCAGGAACCATTGTTGGTTGGCCGATGCCTGAAGCACGGGCGTTCCTGCGCGACCTGGTCGAGCATGCCACGCAGCCGCAGTTCGTCTATTCGCACAAGTGGCGGCAATGGGATCTGGTGATGTGGGACAATCGCCAGACGATGCACCGGGTCACTCGTTTCGACGAGACTCAGGTGCGCGATATGCGGCGCACCACAGTGGCCGGCGATGCGATGACCGCGGCGCAGGCGGCATAATCTAGCGGCGCGTGAAGCGGCTCCAGCCGCTATCGCGGTAGAACTCGATATCGAGCGCGGTCGCCGGCGCGGGCGGCTTCAGGCTGAACGTGACCTTGGAGATCGACCCGTCATTCGCATCCTCGCCTGACGGCGTGTAGGTAAACACATCGCCGTCCCAGTGATGCAGCGCGTACTCGTGCCTGGCGGGACCGAGACGCAGCGCCGACACATTCTCGCGTTGTATTACCACGCCATCGCCGAAATATAAGTTTTTATAGACGCCCGTATAGGCAGATAGCCGGCGTTCAGGTGCTGCATTTGCGGGCGGCGACTTGCCGACAAGCGAGCCGACCGGTGCGCTGAGTGGTGCCATTAGGGCATGATAGGCACTGAACCAGTCGCGCGTCCCGAACTGCACCAGGTCCGCGAAATCCATGGCCACTGCGACAACGTCGCCCAGTTGGTGCGCGATGCCGCGGCAACGGCCGCGGCCGCGGCGGTCAGCCAAAAATTTGTGTAGGCGTACTCTTCGCGAAATGAGTGCAGCCTTGCGTAACGCAGTCGATTGAGGATCTGCGCCTGATTGTAGCCGAGGTCTTCCAGGTCGTCTCCGGCATGATCGGGAAGACCCGAGCGATGCGCATACATGTCGGCGATTGTGACGTGATGCGTGACCCTCTCATCGTTTAGGGCAAACCGGCGGTGAGACCGCACGATCGGCATATCCCACTTGACCACACCGGCCGCCACCTGATGGGCCACCACGGTTGCGCCTACCGACTTCGACAGTGATGCGAGCTGGAATACAGTGTCGGCATCCACGCCTTCCGTGGTGCCGACCTTTCGAACGCCGAACCCGGCCGCATAGGTTGTCTTGCCATCGCGCACGACCGAGACCGCGAGTCCTGGGATGTGGGTCTTGTTCAGCATTTCCATCGCAAGATCGTTCAACCTGGCGATTGCCGCATCGATTTGTGCCGCAGGAACGACGTTGGTGGTGGCCTGCGGTGGCGGCACTGAAGGATCAATAGGGTTTGGCGGAGAATCAGCGAAGTCCGGGCTGATGATCGCAATCAGGAGCACGAGGGGCAGCCGCGATGACATGGATCGTCCTTGCGTCCAGGGCGAATCAGCGGATGTTAGGCAGTCGGAACTGCATAGAGGGAAACGTCCATGGCAGACAATCCACGCTGGAGCCGCCGGCCTGCTGGTTCGACATGGGGCGATTTCGGCGCCGACGACGAACGCGGCCGGCTCAACCTGCTGACGCCGGAGAAGGTGCTGCAGGGTATCGCCGAGGTGAAGGTAGGAAAAACATTCTGCCTGTCGCTGCCGCTAGACTATCCGGGGGGTGCGATCCTTTCGCCGCGGCGCCATCCGCCGGTGCTGAAGCCGACCATGCGCGGCGACAGGCCCAACATGAACTATCCGCTGCGCTGCGATGATCCGACCGCAACCGACATCGTCTGCGACGACCAGGTGCTGCTGACGCTGCAATACTCGACGCAGTGGGACTCACTGGCGCATGTCGGTCAGATGTTCGACGTTGACGGCGACGGCAAGCCGGAGGACGTATTCTATAATGGCTATCGCGCTGGCCGTGACATCATCGGTCCAGCGTACTATGACGCGCAGGGTAACATGACACCATGTGATGAGCCGCAGGGGGCCAGGCATCTAGGTGTGCAGAACATGGCGGAAGCCTGCATGCAAGGGCGAGGCGTGCTGATCGATCTCGAGGCGCATTTCGGCCGCAGCGGCCACATCGTCAGCTACGATGAGCTGATGGAGGTGACGCGCAAGGACAGCGTGGTGGTTGAGCCAGGTGATTTCGTACTGTTGCGCACCGGCTTTGCCGAGATGCTGCTGGAGATGAACAAGCAGCCCGACCGCGACAAGCTGATGCAGGGGACGGTCGGGCTCGACGGCCGCGATCCGAAGCTGCAGCAATGGGTGACGGACAGTGGCGCCGTGGCGCTGATCTCCGACAATTTTGCGGTCGAGGCGATGCCGGCGCGCCCGTGCATGGACGACGTCTGTGCGACATTGCCGTTGCATGCGCATTGCCTGTTCAAGCTCGGATGCTATCTCGGCGAGATGTTCTACCTGACGGAGTTGGCCGACTGGCTGCGCGCCAACAACCGCAGTCGCTTTCTGTTCACCGGACCACCGCTCCGCTTGCCGGGCGCCGTCGGATCACCAGCGACGCCGGTGGCGACTGTATAATTAGCCGGAGAGCCGCTCGAAAGTCGTCGACACGGCAAGAGGCCGGTCCGTGTCGACGCTAACCCCGCACAATGTGCGTCGCATCCCCGGGCTGCGACGCTTCTGGAACGCTGCGCGCGCGGCCTCATCTGCGCTTGCAGGATCCCTTGTGGCACGTGCGACAAAGTACCCGGTCTGCGGCTGCTCGACACGTCATGATGCACGAACACGCTTTCGTCGTTGTCGACGTTGCGGTGATAAGAAGGAAGCTCCTCGGCATTTAGGTCGGCAACCGCGACCTGCGGCACGAAGGTGATCACCGCGAAACCGGACGCCTGTAAAGTGCACCACGCCGAAGGCGCCACATGGATGCGGTCCGAGGTGATCGGGATGATGTCGCGAATGTTCAGCTTGTAGGGGAACAGATCACCTTTCCATCCAACTGAGACCAGCGGGTTGTTGCGATAGAAGATGGAGCTATGCTCGCCGCCGTGCTTCACCCGCAGTTCCCATTCATCCTGCGGTGGGCCAGCGATGATCATGCAGTTCCGGTAGCACGGTTACGGTGGGATCAACCGGCATATGCCGGCCGACCTGCTGATGCTCGGTGAGCGACAGCGGCGCCGGGGACTCGATGACCAGCATGTGGCTGTCACCGGCATCCGGCATGAGGGCGAAGGTAATTCCCTTGGGGATCAACACATAATCGCCGGGTTCGTAGGGCAGGCGGCCATATTCGGTGGCGAACTGTCCGGTGCCCTTATGCACGAAATATAGCAGATCGCCGTCGACGTTACGGTAGGCGTAGGGCATCGCCGCCGTCCGGCGGCTGATCGCGACGCTGACATCGGCGTTCGACAGCATGATTTCAGGCATGCCGCGTGGGTCGCTCATGTCGGACGGTTCGGCTCGTGTAGTATCGGCGACACGACGCGGATGCAGTGTGCCTTCCACCCGCACGATCTCGTTGGGACCGTGCTCCCGGTAAATCATCGCGACAGGGCCAAAGAAACCCTGACGGCTGATGTGCTCTTCGCGGAGGTCGCCAAGACCGACCCGCGCCTGACGGACGTGCCGACCTCTGGCGTGATGAATCCAGGAACGCATGGCTGGGCTCCTCGCTGCGAGACGACACAGGGACCGTGACACCAGACGCTAATCCTCGACGCGGCAGGTAGACAACGGGCAGCCCTCCCCCGGCGGTTCCGCGAGGTGACGCGGAGTTCACGGCAGCGTGCGACAACATGGCTCCCGGCGTCAGCGTGGCCATCGTCAATCAGCCGGCAGACCGGCAACGGGACCTTATTCTCCTGCTGCGCAGCCATCCGCGATGTGGCTGGCAAAATGTTGAGCAACAAAGGCTGAGGAGAGCTGCTGCTGACGTCGGGTTAATCAGATCTGACTGCGTGATTGGCAACAGAATTTCGCTCACACCTCCGCCGTAGTAGGTCGAGCTGATATCGGCAACGCGGATCGGGGGCAGTCGCGCTATCTTGGCAAATATCCGTTCGACAGCCTCTTCGCTGATCAGTTGCGTGTGGTCATGCGGCGAGTGAAACCCTAAAGGGCTTGCTTCGGGTGATCGCTCAGGCATGACAGGCATGATCCCTCCAAGCTTAAGGTTCGGAGCTGTAATGATGCTGCAGCCGATCACTAGCCGGCCGGTTGCGTCGGATGCACTTCACACGGTGCGGCGAGTTCGTGTCTGCTGGTAGGGTGTTGTGGGGAATGCCGATCGGAGGAAAGCTGGAGATATGGAAAGTGCCGCTGACCTGCCGACGCGCTTGCCACCTGGCGACCGCGTGCTTCCCCGCATGTTGCGCCGGCAAGCGGCGCTATATGGCGATCGGAAGTTGGTCGAGATCGGTGACCATGCCTGGAGTTTCCGTCATGCTCTGGATGTGGCCTCCCGCTTCGGTGGCACGCTGCGAGCCGCTGGGATAGAGCGCGGCGACCACGTCGCGGTCATGTGCGGCAACCGTCATGAACTGCTGCAGGTCTTTCTAGGCTGCGGCTGGATCGGTGCAGTGATCGTGCCGATCAACACCGCATCGCGCGGCGCGCAGCTGGGTCATATCCTGACGAACTCGCAGGCGAAGCTACTGGTGCTGCAGGTGGAGTTTGCGGATGCGCTGAACGGTCTAGATGTATCGTTGCCTTCCTTGGCCTCGATCTGGCTTGTCGGTGGCGCGAAATTGGCCGGGCGCTGGCCGACGCCTGTTGCGTTTCCTGACCCGGGAGAGTCGGTCGCAGAAGTGCCGATCGAGCCTGGGGATACCGTGGCGATCCTTTACACCTCTGGCACGACTGGTGTGTCGAAAGGCGTGTGCTGCCCGCACGCCCAGTATTTCTGGTGGGGGGTCAATACAGCACGACTGCTTGGTGTGACCGGCGATGACGTGCTGCTGACAACGTTGCCATTGTTCCACACCAATGCGCTCAATACGTTCTATCAGGCTCTGCTTACTGGCGCCTCGCTGGTGGTGGAACCGCGCTTTTCTGCCTCCGGGTTTGCGGCGTCGCTTGCCCGGCACCGCGCAACTGTCACCTATCTGCTTGGCGCTATGGTGCCGATCTTGCTGTCGCGGCCTGAGAGCGAACTTGATCGTACACATCGCGTGCGGCTCGCCCTGGCGCCTGGCGTGCCTGAACGTTTCCATCCGCAATTCTTCGCCCGCTTTGGTTTCGCGTTGCTTGATGGCTACGGATCCACCGAGACGAATTTCGCATTAGGCTGCACGCTGCCGAAACAGCGCCCCGGCACGATGGGCCCGGTGTTCGATGGGTTTGAGGCGCGGGTGGTCGATGATGCAGATAACCTTCTGCCCGATGGTATAGCCGGGGAACTCGTGCTGCGCGCCACCGAACCCTTTGCGTTCGCGACGGGCTATTTCGGTATGCCTGAGCAGACGGTGCAGGCTTGGCGAAACTTGTGGTTCCACACCGGCGATCGCGTCGTGCGCGAGGCGGACGGATATTTCCGCTTCATCGATCGCATGAAGGACGCGATCCGTCGCCGCGGTGAGAATATATCGTCGTATGAGGTCGAGCAGGTGCTGCTTTCCCATCCCGACGTGGCCGAGGCCGCCGCCTTTCCAGTGCGCTCGGAACTGGCTGAAGACGAGGTAATGGCAGCAATCGTGCTACGCAATGGGTGCTCGCTCTCTCCCGCTGCATTGGCCGAGTACTGCCAGGGTCGCATGCCCGCGTTCGCGATCCCACGCTATATCGAGATGACGGCGGCACTCCCGACGACCGAAAACGGCAAAGTACAGAAGTTCCGCCTGCGCGAGCGAGGAGTTACTGCGGCCACCTGGGATCGCGGGGCGCGGTGATGGGAGACCAGGGGCCGGAGGCCCCTGGCTGGCGTCCTACCATGCCTGGGCGGGGACAGCTTCCTGCCGCAGGCGATAGCCACCGCCCTCAGTTACCAGCAGCGACGGGTTGGCGGGATCGGATTCAATCTTTTGACGCAGCCGGTAGATATGCGTTTCGAGCGTGTGTGTCGTCACCGCGGAGTTGTAGCCCCATACCTCGTGCATAAGGATCTGCCGGTTAACCGCTGACTCCGACCGGTATAGGAATTTCAGGACCGCCGTTTCCTTGTCGGTGAGACGGATGCGGCGATTCTTGGTGGAGTCGTGCAGCAGCTTCTTGGCCGGGCGGAAGGTGTAGGGACCGACCGGGAATACCGCCTCCTCGCTGCGATCGAAGTTGCGCAATTGCGCGTGCAGGCGGGCGAGCAGTTCGTGTGCTCGGAATGGCTTGGCGATGTAGTCGCACGCGCCTGCATCCAGGCCGCGAACCACATCAGTTTCTTCTGTCGCGCCGGTCAGCATGATGATCGGCATGCTGTGGCCTTGCCGGCGCAACCTGGCACAGAAGTCACGGCCGTCACCGTCTGGCAGACCGATGTCAAGGATCAGTGCGTCGAAGTGGACGTTTTCATCGGCGAGCTTCGCTTCAGCCGCATCGATGCTGGTAGCCTTCGATACGTTGAACTCCTGCGTTTCCTCGAGATGCTCCCCGAGCATGTTCAGCAGAACCTCATCGTCCTCGATGATCAGGATTGGTCGACGGTTCGGCATGGTCGTGGCTCCCCACAAATCTATTGTCGCTGTCCGTTCGTCGAATGAAAGAAGGCTGGCAGTTCGTGGCGAAAATCCGTCACGCGGCTGTCGCAATATCGTGAGTTCCGGAATGAGAGGCGCGTGCGGATCAAGTTCCCGCGATCAACCCCGCACTGCTTCAGCCACATCAAATGCGCCATGCCAGATCATGGTGACGGCGACGTAAAGCACGATCACCAGGCCGATCCAGGCGATCCAGCGGCGGCCCTCCAGTAGATTTGCGAGGAGATTGGCGGCAATCCCCATCAACACGACACTCAGCAGTAACCCCACCGCGAGGACCCACGTGCTGCCCTGTGCCGCTCCGGCGACAGCCAGCACGTTGTCGAGGCTCATGGAAAGGTCGGCCACGATGATCTCGGTCAGCGACTGACCGAGTGTCTTGGTATGACCAGCCTTGGCGGCATGCGCGCGCGGGCGTCGCAGCTCGCGGAACATCCTCCAGCACACCCAGAGCAGCAGCAGGCCACCGGCAAGAAGCAGTCCGATGATCGCCAGCAATTGCAGTGCGACGGCGCCGAGTGCGATGCGGATCACGGTAGCGCCCACGATGCCGAGTATGATTGCTGGCCGCTTCTGGCGTGCGGGCAGTCCCGCAACCGCCATGCCGACGACCACGGCATTGTCGCCGGCAAGAGTGATATCGATCATGATCACTTGCGCCAGAGCGGCAAGTTCGTGGGTCAGCGCGATCTGGTCCATGCAAGTGCAACCCTTGTCAGCCCCGGCGTGGCGGTCTAGCTGGCCTTCCGACTGGACGGGACAGGGCAGCGATGGTTCCGCGTTATACCAGACCCGAGATGGAGGCCATCTGGGCGCCTGCCAACCGGTATCGCATCTGGTTCGAGATCGAGGCGCTGGCGGCTGAGGCGATGGCGCGGATCGGGATAATTCCAGAGGCCGCAGCGCGCAGCATTCGCTCGAAGGGCGGCCCCAAGGTCTCAGCCATCAGTCAAGCCGATATTGAGCGAATCGATGCGATCGAACGCGAGACGCGGCACGACGTGATCGCCTTTCTCACCTGGCTGGCCGAGGCGATCGGCGAGGACAGTCGGTTCGTGCATTTGGGTATGACTAGCTCAGACGTGCTGGACACCTGCCTTTCGGTGCAGCTGAGCCAGGCAGCGGACCTGTTGCTGAAAGACCTCGATGCGGTCCTGGCTGCGCTGAAGACCCGGGCGCTCGAGCACAAGCATACGGTGACGATCGGCCGCAGTCACGGCATCCACGCGGAGCCCACGACCTTCGGGTTGAAGCTGGCGGGGCACTACGCCGAGTTCGCTCGGGACCGCGCCCGGCTGGTGGCGGCACGCGCTGAGGTGGCTGTCGCGGCGATCAGCGGACCGGTGGGAACGTTTGCTGCTGTCGATCCACGGGTGGAGGCTTATGTCGCGGAGAAGCTTGGGTTGGCGACAGAGCAAGTATCGACCCAGGTGATCCCGCGCGATCGGCACGCGATGTTCTTCGCGACTCTTGCGGTCATTGCATCGGGGATCGAGCGCCTGGCGACCGAGGTGCGGCACCTGCAGCGCAGCGAGGTGCGTGAGGCAGAGGAGTTCTTCCATCCGGGGCAGAAGGGCTCTTCCTCAATGCCGCACAAGCGCAACCCGGTGCTGAGCGAAAATCTGACCGGGCTGGCGCGCATCGTGCGCGCGGCGGTGGTGCCGGCGCTGGAGAACGTGACGTTGTGGCACGAGCGGGACATTTCGCACTCGTCGGTCGAGCGGGTGATTGCGCCGGATGCCACGATCGCGCTCGACTTTTCGCTGGTCCGCCTGGCGGGAATGATGCAGCGACTGGTGGTCTATCCCGACCGGATGGCAGCCAATCTGGCCAGTCTAGGCGGGGTGGTCCAGTCGGGTGACGCCCTTTTGGCGCTCGCGCGTGCCGGTATCTCGCGCGAGGAGGCCTATGCCATCGTGCAGCGGAACGCGATGGCGACTTGGCAGAAGCTAGGCACTTCGGGTGGTCGTAGCTTTCGCGACAATCTGCTGAACGATCCCGCGGTAGTGGGGCACGTCACGGCTGCCGAGTTGGATGCCGCACTCGATACGCGGGCGCACCTCGCGCAGGTGGACCAGATATTCGAACGCGTGTTCAGGTAATGGTCACGCGGTCTTAAAGTGTCTTGAGATATTCCAGCAAGGCGCGTTTGTCTTCTGCTGCGAGCGTGGTGCCGTAGAGGTGCCCGCCATTCGCATTGCCCGGCTGGGTGGTGTCATAACAGAAACCCTCTCTTGGCGGATGCGATGGGTCGCATGGACCGGTAACAAAACCTAGGCGGTCCTGGTCAATTGTCGTACTTTCCCGGAGATAGGTGCGGGGCCGTTGCTCGGATGGCTCCAGCAGGTCGGCGACGGTCGGTACCGACGCGTTGTGCAGATACGGCCCGCGGAGCCAAAGCGCTTCCAGCGTCTCGGCTACATATCCGTCCATCTTCTGGAACGACTTGAAGCCCCAATCGTAGCCTTCGCGATAGTTGTTGTAGGTGTCGCGTGCCTGCGTGGTCCACATCGCATCGCGATGCGTGTCGGTGCCCAATTCCGCCAGTGGAATCACAGTCAGGGTGCGCACGCCGCCTTTGGAGTGACACTCGGCACAATTCCTTGCGAATACCACCTGTCCGCGCTGCACTAAGGTCGCATCGGTTTTGATTGGCGATGGTGGCGTCGGCATGGTGCGTAGGATATGCTCGATGCGATTGCTGGTGTTCCAGTCGAAGCCTTTAGCTGTCGCGCCATCGCCCAGAGCCGAGCTGACTACGACTTCGTGCACCGACGTGTTGAGCCCATCCCAATGCAAAGGTGCATTGGCCCGAATGGCGTTACGCGCATCGAGGCCCCAGACCACCTGCATCTTGGAATTGCCGATCGTGCCATCATCCGGAAGCTTAAGCATGCCGAACTTTACCGGATTGAACGGATCGATCCGGCCTGGCCCCCACGTCGGTCGCTTGTCTGCCCAGGCGAATTGATCCCCCTGCTGCAGCAGTGCCTTGCGCGTCGCCGGGATAATCAGGAACCGGTACAAGGCGCGATCAATGAACGACAGTGGGACCTCGCGCTCGATCGCCGGCAGCAGAACGTCGGCGTTGAAGCGGGGATCGCGCGCACAGGCGGTGAGGAACTGCTGATACGCGAGGACATTCACTGTGTTCGACGCACCGCCGATGTAGAATTTGGGCTGTTCATTGGCGTCCAATCGGGCCTCGGTGACGTGGCAGAAAGCGCAGTTGATCGCGATGCGCTCGAAGCCCACCCTGGCGCGGGAAAAGCCGATCGGCGCGTCAGAATGGTCGCGGCCCGGTTCCCAGAGAAAGCCCACCGACGCATAGCCGCCTGGTCCAGGCAGGTGATCAGCAAACACCGTCGGCAGCACACGCCAGATCAGATACGGCAGCCCGTTGGCCTCGTCGTTCCCGATGGACCCGTACTTGAACTGATCGATATCGCTGGCATAGACCGGGATATCGCGCCGGAGCAGTTTGTCGTAGGCGACCCAACCACCTGCGCCCAACAGGACGACCAGTAGGACGACCCCAATGATCCAACGCCGGCGCCGGCTCATTGCTGCATCCCTGCGCCGCGCAGACCAAGCGCCAGCAGGACCGCCTGCGGCAGACCGAAGACGAAGTCGAACAGCCCGAAAACGATGTAGCCGCCGCCGACGATGAGGAAGAAGATGACGCCGCCGAAGCGGCAGACCACGGCAAAGATCGCTGCGAACCTATTGCGTACCGGGTCCAGCGCTGATGGGATATAGAAGATCGACAACAGGATGAGGAGGAAGGCGGCGAACCGCGGCCACACCAAAGGCTGCGCCAGCGGAAGCTGCAACCACTGAAGCACTGTCGCCGTGGCGACGATGCTGATTACAGCAACGACGATGTTGGCGACAATGCCAAGCCACATAATCCGCCGGAACCAGGTGAGGCAGGCTTGCATCTGCATGATCAGAACGTCAGCAGATAAGCCAGCAACGCGGCGCGCTGATCTGACGGCAAATTGGTCCCGTAGAGGTGTCCACCGTTGCCGTTGCCAACCTGGGAGGTGTCGAAGCAAAAAGCTTTATCGGGAGGCTGTGCGGGATTGCAGGGGGGTGCCTGGAAGCCACCCTTCTCCGGGTCCAACACGTCCAGTCCGCGCACAAACGACTTCGGCCTCTGGTCGGGCGGCGATAGCAGATCGGCAAGCGTCGGTACCGAGCCGTTGTGCAAGTACGGTGCCCGCAGCCACAGAGCATCCAAGGGCAGGTCGGCATAGCCGTCGGTCTTGGTGAAATACTTGAACTGATAGGGTGTGCCGCTGAACAAAGTCAGCTGCATGTCGCGGAATCGCTCCGTGTAGCTATTCAGGCGACCGGGGTCGGCGTTCAGCTTGGCATTGGGCTCGACCTGGCCGATCTGCTCGCCTTTGAACACATAGCCGTTGTTGTCCTGGTAGCCGTGGCAGGCGGCGCACTCGCTCATGTAGACCGCACGTCCGGCGGTGACTGCCGCGCTGTCAGGCCGATACGGGCTCGGCGGCGCATGCAGATCCAGCAGCCAATGCGCCACGCGCTCGATGCTGGCATGATCAACCGACTGCACGGTGACGCCGGCACCGAGTGCGGCACTAAGGTTGCGCTCGGCCAAGGATGTGTTGTTGCCGTCCCAGTGCAGATGCATGCCTTCGCGAGGACCTTGATTGAAGATCGACGGGAAGTCAGCGGTGCCAACGCGCTCCTGCGGGGTCAGGCTGTCCCACGCCATGTGGAACTGGATGAGCTTGTATGGGTTGAAGGTATCGACGCGGCCCGGCCCCCACGACGGCTGATAGGCCAGCAGCGGGTCCAATCGCACACGTCGCTCCAGCAACCCCTGGCGAACTTGCGGGATCACGATGTACCGCCACGTCAACCGATCCAGCCAATCCAGATCCGCGCCCGCCTTCTGCACGGCGGGGATCAGACTGTCTGGCTCCAGTCGCGGGTCATCGGCCATGCCGAGAACGAACTTGATGAAGCGGTGCAGGTCCAAATTGTTTGACGGCATCGCGGCAATCTCGCGCGGCGCAGCCTGTGCCGTATCTCGGACCGTCCCGACGTGGCAGACGGCGCAGTTCATCCAGGCAAGTTCGACGCCGCTGACCTCGCGACGGCTGATGCCGATCGGCAAATCGCGCTTGTTCCCCTGCGCGTCGTTTTCGTAGAGGAAACCGAACACGCTGTAGTCGCTGCCGTGGAACACTTCGGGAAACAGCCCCGGCAGCGCGCGCCAGACCCAGTAGGGCAGACCGCTCGTCGGCTCGCTGCCAATGGATCCATATTTGAAGTGGTCGATGTCGCTGGCGAATGAAGGCGTGCCGCTTCTGGTGAAGCGCCAATATGCAACGCCGCCTATGACGATCGTCACCAGCCCGATCAGAAAGATCAGCAGCAGGATGATCGCGACAAGCAGCCGCTTCCAGGAGCGCCGCAGCACCTCCTGCTGAACAACTGATACCGAAGTGCTGTTCGCCATCGTCGTGGTCCTGCAGAGTGTCGGCGCTATGTAGGGATGACCAGGTTGGGGTGTGTCCGATAGACGGAGAACACCTCGTCGATCATCGCCTCGTAATCGCCGCGGAAACGATCGGGCTCATAGCAGCCAAGTGGGTTCTTGGGCGCGTTCAAAAGGCACTTGTTGCAGTGGGTGCAGGGGACTGCGGGCAGATCGCGACCTGCTTCCCACTGTTTCGGCAGGTCGTTGTTGGCGATCAGAGCGCGGGCGATCGATACGCCATCGCACGACCCATTGCTGATGATCTCGCGGATGTAAGATGCGGTCTGGTAACCGCCGGTGCTGATGACCGGAATCTTGACCGCCTGCTTGATGACGCGGCACTGGTCAATGCTGACGCCTTCGACCGGTCGGCCCTTCTTCATACGGAACCATATCCAGCGGAAGATCGGCCGTAAGGTTGGATAACGGAACGTCAGGTAGTTGCGAAACGTGTACATCCCCGACGCAAGCATGCCGTCATACGTGGTCGCAATGGTGTCGAAGTCGAAGTCTCCGGGCGGGTTGAGCGGGTGCGGGAAAAGGCTGCCGGTTGAGACGTGCAGCGCATCGGCACCAGCTTCCTCGATCATCTTTGCCAGCTCGACGCCTTCCTGCAGCGTGTTGCCCTTCTTCTCCCAGGGAATCACGTTGTTGAAGTCGATACCGCTGAACTTGACCTGGAGATGAAAGTCCTTGCCGCAGCGCAGGCGGATCGCCTGGATGATCTCCATGAGAAAGCGCGCGCGATTGCGAAGGTCACCGCCGTACTCGTCACGCCGGTCGTTGATGCCAGAGCTGAGGAACTGAGTAATGAGATAGCCATTGGCGCCATGCAACTCGACGCCATCAAGTCCCGCCTGCTGGGCACGCCAGGCACCGGCGGCGAATGCATCGACCGTCTGGCGGATCTCGTCCTTGGTCATCGCCTGGGTGAGAAAACCGTGCAGCGTCTCGTTCTTGCTGGTGGAGCTGCGCGTGCGGCGATGCTGGTTCGCCACGCCGGGCAGGTCCATCTGCCGGCCTGAGTGACTCAGTTGCATGATGAACTTGCAGCCGAAGCTATGGACCGCCTCGCCGACCTTCTGCCACATCGGGATGAAGTCGTCGCGGTGAACCGTGGCGTATCCCGCTGCGATGCGGCCTTCCAGCATCACCGGCACAAAGGACGAGATGATCGCGCCGACTCCGCCGCGGGCGAACTTGCTCTCCCAGTTGACGCGGGTTTGCGACAGGCTGCCGTCCTCATTATCGAAGCGGCCGGAGATGCTCGATCGGAAGATACGGTTCTTGATCTCGATGTTCCGCCACTTCAGCGGCTCGAAGATCACGTCATTGCCCATCGTCGGCTCCTCGTGACGATCGCAGTCGGCAGTGGCGGCTTTTGCCTGGGCGTCGGTGGTGGTGGCGCCTGGCGATGAACAGCATCGAAGAATGCCGCCAGCGTCGTGGCATCAGGGGCCAGGCTCGCCGTTTCATAGCGTCCCAGTTCGCGATAACTCTCGAACTGGCTCTCGCCGTAGAACTGCTCCAGCGTGGACTGGTGAGGAAACGTCTCGTTGAGGTTGCGATAAGAACGGACGTCCATTGCTACCCCCGCGAGATCCGCCGGTTTCAAGTACACCAGTTCGCCCGGTGTGGTGCATTCCGGATAACGGATCTTCGCATAGGCGAAACTGCGGAACGGCAGGAGTGGCTTCTCGCGCGATCCTATGGCGACCTGCGGGTCGAACTCGATCGACACGTCGAAGTCGATGCGGATCTTGCGGATCGCATTGCCGAGGTCCTCAAAGCTGGCGTTGGGATCCTCGCCAGCATCGACCACCAGGATGCGCCGACAGCGGCGACGGACCATTTCGTACAGCCCGAGGTTCTCAAAGTGGCCGCCATCGCTCAGGTACACTGCGCTGCCACGATCATCCGACAGGCCAAGTAGCTCGCGCCCGAGGGTCACCAAGGCATTCGGTGGCTTTGCCCGGCTCAGCTCGTCGGCGGATGCCATCGCTGGGTTTGGTAGCCAGGCACCAAGCCGCACATTGAACAAAGTCATCAGGAACGCTGCACCCGGCGAGGAGTGATAGCCCATGTTTGGGCTGGCCGCGGCACCTGATATCGCAAGCGCAGTTCCCAGCGTGATGCCGCGGCAGTAGTCGTCGGGGCCGGTTTCGCGCTCGTTGCCGCCATACAACTCTGTCCTGACGTAGGCGCCGCGCACCGGCAAGCCGGCGGCGACGTCCTCGCACTTATGTAAATAAGCTGCACCGCAGGAGCTGGGCGTCACAGTAAAGCTCTCGCCCTTGCGCTCTGCCCAGGCGGTGTTGCGGCTGGCCGTCAGATTCAACGTCAGGTTCACGACCGGAAACAGCCGGCGGGTCTTCGGCCTTCGAGGCTCCAGCTCAGCCATGCGCGGATTGTCACCGGGATCGAGCCCGGTGAATTCGTCCGGTTGGCGTTGCTGCCGGGCGGTGCCGAGGAACGCGCGAACCAAGCGGTTGCGATAAACCGCGTGCATGGAAAAGCGGTTGACGTTGATGTGCCGGCCGAGTGCCCAGGCGAGCACGCCGGCAATACCCATCAGGATCAGGTCACCAATGACGTGGCTACCTGTGAGCATGCAGCCGAGGCGCGCCAGCAGCATGAACAGTGTGGCCGCAAACACCGCAGCGATCACACCGAGTACCAGATTGGAGGAAGGCCTGAAGCCGCCGCCCGCCTCGGTCTTCTGCTTGCCGGACATGTCGCTAGAGATCTTGCCCACATAGGCGGCGACCGGCCCAGTCAGCAGTCCAAAGCCGCTGACTAATAATGACGTGAAGCTGGAGGTATGATCCAACACTGCGATCGGCAGCAACAGGCAGACCGCCGCAAAGATCGCCCACAGCAGCGAAGGCACCACCTTCTCGGCGTTTAGCCGCGCCAGCCATTCGCGATCGAGGTCGCCGCGAAATGCCTCTGTCCGCAGGGCAACGTAGACCAGTGACTGCATCAGGTGGGCGATTGTCACCGCAAGCGGGCCAAAGACAGCGATGTAGATCACAGGCAGGCCGATCGAAAGCTCAAGCTCCAGCCACAAAATGAAGGCTGTGACCAAGGATGCCAGGGTCCACCAGCCAAAATTATGACCGAACAGCCGGCGGTGCGTGCCTCCCTCGCGATACGCCGCGATCACAAACGCCAGTTCCATGACGAGGAAGCCCAGCAGCGGGATAACGTCGCCCAGAATGGCATTGCCTGGCATCACGACACGAAGCCAAGGTGCAGCGGCGAGCGGAACCAGAAGCGACCAGATCAGCAGCGGCCAGACCACCCACTTCGGCACAAACACGCTGTTCGGACGATTCAACGCCGCTTTGTTCAACGAATGGCTCGGCAGGTGCCGGGCACCGTTGTAGATGCCGGCGAATAGACAGATCAGTCCAAGCACCAGAAGCGGCCAGCCCCAGCGGGGCCCGATCGCAGCCAACACGTCCTGGTACAGACCGGGCAGCAAGGCGGCAGCGAACAGGGCCGGGACAAAGATCAGCCAGTTCACCAGGACATTGCGCACCCAGAGCAGTATGCCGGCCCAGGTGTCTGGCGAGCTGATGCCAGGTCTGGGCGTAAGGTAATTGGTGTAATTCCGCAGTGTGCGGAGCTCAGGCGCCGCTTCGATTGCGCCAAGTTCCCTTTGCACCTCGGCAACGTCGCCGTCATGCGCGTGCACCAACGCCTGCAGCCAGCTGCCGATGTAGCCGCCGCCCGAGACGGTTGAGAGATAGTGAAACTGGATCAGCAGCCCGCGTCGCGCCAAGTCTTGCAGTACGCCGAGCGAAAATGCAGCACTGCGTACCCCGCCGCCGGACAGGCACAGCGCGGCCTGGTTCTTTTGTAGCGCCGCATCGGAGTAGTCACGCAGCGAACCATCATGGCCCTGTCGGGTGCAGGCCGGGCGATCAGGACCATGGATCGCTTCGAACTCCTGCCACAGCGCGCCGGCGGTGGTCGATACCGGACGCGGTACCGGCGTTTGATCCGACACAGATTTCCCCCTCATACCGGGAGTATGGCAGCGCGGCTTATAGTGTCGCAACGAGAATCAGAGCTGTGACGTGGCTCACCATCGCTTGCTTATTCGCTTTACAGAGGTTCGTGGTGGACATTACGGTGCCGGCGACTCGCGTGCATCAAAGCGAGCAGCGAGAGGAAACATGAAGCGCTTCGTCCTGATCGCTGCTGCGGGCCTGCTGCTGATCATTGTTCTTGCGTTGTTGCTGCTGCCGGGCAGTGGACCGCAGCCGGGCAAGGTCCGCGATGAAGCGATGATCGCCGGTCGCCCGGCAAGTTCGTTTCCGGCAGCGGACGAAGACTACTTCAAGGACATGGACAACGGCGTGCAACTCAGCGCCGACGAGGTCAAGGGCCGCAACATGTGGCTGGTCTGGTCGGGGGGCAACGATCGCTTCTGGGACCTGATGATCAAACACGCCTTCGGTACTTTCGATCTGCTGAAGACCATCTCCTCGGCACCAGCACTGGCGTACAGCCGCGATAACCGCTGGAACTACTTCGGCGTTATCAACGAACCTTGCTTCGACAAGCCTACGGCGGCGGATCCGAAGCACTTCGGGCTCTGGCTGGACCAGCGGCGAACCGATTGTCCATCCGATCCGTTTGCTGATGCTGCCAAATATCCTGGAGTCAAGCTCGGTGCGCGTGGCAGCGAAGGCGTGCCGGTCGGATCATATTATGGCGAACCCACCGGCATTGTTGGGCTGAGGCTGTTTCCCAATCCGGATTTCGACGAGGCAGCACGCAAGCGGTGGGATCCGGAGCGCTTCTACAATGACCCGAGTTACTATGAACAGAAGGATCTGGTCCGTCCGTATCGCGTAGGCATGGCCTGTGGCTTCTGCCACATCGGACCGAGCCCGACCAATCCGCCGGCCGATCCGGAACATCCGGAATGGAAAAACCTGAACTCGACAGTCGGGTCGCAGTACTTCTGGTTCGACCGCGTGTTCGTGTGGGGAGCCGACAAGTCCAACTATATCTTCCAGCTACTGCATTCCTATCGCCCTGGCACCCTGGATACCTCGCTGGTCTCCACTGACAGCATCGCTAACCCCCGGACGATGAACGCGATCTATCAGCTGGGCCCGCGCCTTCTGCATGCAATGCCGTTCGGTCGAGAGCTGCTGACCGGCGGACAGCTTGATAATAAGCAATTCAACGACTTCGTCTCGTCGCCGCCGCTGGCGGATCTCTATGACGAGCCCTACGTCTATACACCACGGATCCTGAAGGATGGCGCGGACTCGGTCGGCGCGCTCGGTGCGCTGAATCGCGTCTACATCAATATCGGCCTGTTCAGCGAAGAGTGGCTACTGCACTTCAACGCGTTTGCTGGTGGCCAGCGCATCACGCCGATCCGCATCGCTGACGCGGAGCGCAATTCTATCTATTGGCAGGCAACCGAGCAGCAGACCTTTTATATGGCGCAGTTTCTGGTTAAGGCCGGCCAGCCGGACCGGCTTGCCGATATGCCTGGACCGATCCGGTCGCGCTATTTGATTTCCGACGATGCGACGCTGGACCGCGGCAAGACTATATTCGCCGAACGCTGTGCCCGTTGCCACTCGAGCAAATTGCCGGATCCGGTGGTCGGCATGCAGGGACCGGGGGCCGAGAACTGCAACGGACCTGACTACCTGAAATGCTGGAACAAGTACTGGGCGTGGACGAAGACCGACGACTTCAAGCAGAAGATGCTGGCGATCGTGAAGGCGCCAGACTTCCTGAAGGACAATTATCTGTCCAGCGAATTTCGGGTGCCGGTAACGCTGCTGCAAACCAACGCCTGCAGTCCTCTGGCGCGCAATGCGCTGGCCGGCAATATCTGGGACAATTTCTCCTCGCAGAGCTATAAGAACCTGCCATCGGTGGGTGAGATCACAGTGAAGGACCCATTTACCGGCGAGGATGGCAAGTTCCCGATGCCGGCCGGTGGACGCGGCTATACGCGGCCGCCATCGTTGGTCAGCCTGTGGTCGACCGCACCCTTCCTGCTGAACAACACGGTCGGCCCGTTCGATCCAAGCCCGTCGATCCCGGCTCGAATGACCGTGTTCCAGGCCAGCATCGAACAAATGCTTTGGCCAGAGAAGCGCCCGGTCGATCCGATGCTGGGTGCCAGAGGCGTTGGACTGATGGATCGGACCACCGCACAGAGCTGGGTGACGGTGCCGGCGGGATTCCTGCCGAGCGCGGTGACGTTCCTGCGCGGCCCATTGAACTGGCTGTTGCCGGGAGCCTTCGCATCGAATGGGGACCTGCGGATAGGACCCATTCCCGCCGGCACCCCGATTGGGCTTATCAGCAACTTCGATCCATTGCCGGAGGACCGTGGCCTGATTGCCGGCACTGCGAGGGCCTGGAAGCTGCTGGGCATCGGCTTGCGGCTGCGTCACGACATGGCGGCGATGCCGGCGAACGCCGACGATGCCACGGCGAGGCAAATCTTCACGCCGCTCGGCCGCGAGCTGTATACCCTCAGCATCTGCCCTGATTTCGTGGTCAATCGAGGTCACTACTTCGGCACGGACATGTTCTCGGAAGAGCCAGGGCTGAGCGACAGCGAGAAGCGCGATCTGATCGAGTTTCTCAAGACGCTTTAGGCGCTCGGAATGCCGCACGATATCTGTGACTACATCGTCGTCGGCTCGGGCGCCGGCGGCGGCACCGTAGCCGCTCGGCTGGCGGAGGCCGGGTTCCATGTCGTGTTGCTGGAAGCTGGCGGCGATCCTTGCCACTTGCAGGGTGGCGATCCGCTGGAACCCACCATCAACCGGCTGCCTGATGACTATCAGGTGCCGGCGTTCCATCCGTTTGCATCCGAAAACGAAGCGATCTCCTGGCACTTCTTCGTGCGACATTATTCGGATCTGGCGCAGCGCCAGCGTGACCCGGCCTATCGTTCGGAATGGAACGGGCAAGCGGTCGATGGCGTGCTGTATCCGCGTGCGTCTTGCCTTGGCGGGTGTACCGCACACAACGCGATGATCCTGGTCGCGCCACCGGACGCGGACTGGGATGCGATCGCCGCCGAGACGGGCGACGCGAGCTGGAGCGCGCGGAATATGGCCCGCTACTTCTCACGATTGGAGAATTGCCGCTATCGATGGGTGCCCCGCCTGCTTGCACTGGTCGGCATTAACCGCAGCGGGCACGGTTGGAAGGGATGGCTGTCCACAGAAAAGGCCTTGCCGCGCGAAGCGCTGAAAGACGGCGACCTGGTGCGAACAATGGCGTCGGCGGCGTTGACAGTACTCGATCAGCGACAGGGCTGGTGGCAACGGCTGCGGGTGCTGCTGCGCTCCTTTGCCGACCCGAACGACCGCGCCGTATTGGCGGATGGATCCGAAGGACTGTTCTACACGCCGCTGACCACGCATCGTCATTGTCGCAATGGCACGCGCGAACGTGTCCGCGCGGTCGCTGAGCAGTGGCCACGTCTGCTGGATGTCCGATTGCAGGCGTTGGCAACGCGTGTGCTGTTCGATGCGCAAAGGCGCGCGGTGGGCGTTGAGTATCGACGCGGCGCGAACCTGTATCGTGCGCACGGCCATGCCATCGCTGCGTCGGATGAAGCGGCCGTGGTCCGTGCGCGCCGCGAGGTCATCCTGGCAGGTGGGGCGTTCAATACACCGCAGCTGCTGATGCTGTCGGGCATCGGCCCCGCAGACGAACTGGCGGGGCTGGGCATCGTGCCAATCGTCGATCTGCCTGCTGTCGGCCGCAATCTGCAGGATCGCTACGAGGTTGGCGTGGTCAACCGCATGGCAGTGCCGGTGTGGCCGTCATTGCGCGACGCTTCGTTCGAGCATGGCGATCCGGTGTGGCGACGCTGGGCACGCTGGGGTCTTGGCATGTATTCGTCGAACGGCGCCGCGCTGACAATCGCGCTACGGTCCGCACCGGACGCGCCGCTCCCCGACCTGTTCGTAATGTCGCTTCTGGCGCCGTTCAGGGGCTACTTTCCAGGCTATTCGCGAGAGATTGCCGAGCACCGCAATCGGCTGACCTGGAGCATTCTGAAGGCGCATACCCGCAACCGCACTGGCGTGGTGAAGCTGCAGTCGGCTGATCCAACGGAGCCACCGCTGATCGATTTCCATTACTTCAATCGCGCGGACGATCCGGACGGGGCGGACCTGGGTGCCGTGGTCGATGGCATTCGATTTGCCCGAAGGCTTGCGTCACCGCTGTTGCGGTCGGGCGCAATAGCCGCCGAGGAAGTACCGGGGCCGCATGTCCAAACGGACGCCGAGCTGACGCAGTTCGTTCGCGACAATGCCTGGGGCCATCATGCCTGCGGTACTTGCGCAATCGGCGGCGTGTTGGGCAGCGATTTCCGTGTGCACGGCACGTCGGGGCTGCGGGTGGTGGATGCGTCGGTATTTCCGCGCATCCCGGGCTATTTCATCGTATCGGCCGTTTACATGATCGGCGAGAAAGCGGCCGACGCAATTCTGGCGGACGCGATGGGTTAGCCGGGTCCGGCTCTCGCGCACGCCGGTCGGCCGTGTTTCAGCACAGCGACACAAGCAGCCGAGACCTGCAACTCCGCCAGGCGCTGCAAGGTCACACTGCGTTCGGCTCGCAGAGCGCAGGCGGGCGGCAAACGGGGTCATCGTGACCGCCGTAGCAGCAGCCGCACCGAACCGGGATTGGTCGCGTGTGGATGCACCGCTCCGAGGATCATCGGGCGCATCTCCGGCAGATTGAGCCAATGCGGCAACTCTTGGCGCAGGACTCCGCCTTGTCCGGTGACGACCTCGACACATCGCAATCCTTCCGAATGCGCGCTGCGCAGGAACGCGGCGAGAGCACGGAATGCACGCTCCGCAGTGAAACCGTGCAGATCGAGGGTGCGCGTCGCCCGCAGCCTACCAGTGCGGAAACGATGCCAACTCGCGTTGTCAACACCTCCCGGATGGGTGCCGATTGCCAGTGGTGTCGAGTGATAGTGATCGCTGCGCATGGTGGCGATCGCCCCGGGGTGAGGGGGCGGGGCAGGAACGGCGGGGGCCTCGTCGCCCGTTGGCGCGGCCCGCACGTGACCGGGCAAGGGCCTGATCCGGCTGGCATAGCTCGCCCATAGCGCGCGATCAGCCTCGCTCAGGTTTTTGCGGCGCGGTGTCGGCATGGCGCCAGACAGAGCAGTACCGCGCTTGCGAGTGCAAGTATCGCAAGTGTCGTATAGGCGAGCGCATAATCGCCGAATGCCGCCACCGCTGCGCCGAAGCAGGGCGGGATCAGCAGCACGCCGGCGAACATCACGGCGGTGCCCAGCCCGGTTGCCTCGGTGCGGCGTGTCCCGCCCAAATGCGCGTATTCGGCATAGGCGACGCCGGTGTAGCCGCCCGCCGTGCAACCAGCGATGGCGACAACCAGCAGCACCAGCGCATAGCTCCAGTGTGGTCCGAACGCGCCGGCGGCGAAGGCAGCGGCAGCCATGCCGAACCCGTGCAGTGCCAAGGTTCGGGCCGGTGTGAAGTAACGATCGGCGATCCACCCCCAGACCGGACGCGAGGCAGCGCCCGTGATCTGGTAGAGCGCCAGCGCGCGCCCCGCACTCACGAGGTCGAAGCCAGCCACGCGCGTCAGATGTGTGGTCATGAAGGCGACAAAACACAGCTGCGTGCCGGAGTAGATGAAGCTGGCCACCGACAGGCGCCGCATCGGCGCATTGCGCAGCAGCCCGAATGGGCCCAGCAGCGTACGCCCGAACAGCCGCCGGCCGGGCTGCAGGTCTGTGTCCCACCGCCGGCGCGGTATCTGCAGCAGCACAATGAGCAACAGCACCGCGGGGATCTCCGCCAGCAGCGCCTCGCGCCACCCAATCCGCAGCACCAGCGGCGGCAGGAGCAGCGAACCCAGCACGCCGCCAAGTGGAACGCCGATCTGCCGCAGCGACATCACCATGTTGAAGACGCGCGCTGGCGTATGCGGCACCAGTAGATGGGTAGATGCCGGTGCTGCAGCGCCGTAGCCCAGGCCCAGCACCACTCCGGCGATGCCAAGCCAGGCGACGCTTCCGCCGGCTGCCAGAAGCAACATGACGGCCGTCGCGCCCAGGACGCCCTGCAGGGCGCGCACGCCTCCATAGCGATGGATGAATCCCGGTGAGAGCAATGCCGAGATGATGCCGATGCCATAGGCCAGCGCGACGAAGAGGCCGACCAACTCGCCGCTGACCTGGAATGCGCCTGCCACCGCTGGTGCGATCGCAGGCAGCGAGAACAGTGCCATGGTCGCCAGGGTCTGCGCGGCGAGCGAGGCGATCAGTGGCCAGATCGGCATCACTGCGCCCTATGCCGGCGCGTCGTCCACCAACACCACGTGCAGCCGGCGAGGGCCGTGCGCACCCAGTTCCAGCGTCTGCTCTATATCGGCGGAGCGCGACGGTCCGGTGACCAACATCACGTTGCGCGGCATGGCACCGAGTTCGCTGCGCAACAGATCCCATGCTTCCTCGTAAGCGCCGACGAGGCGCGAGGCGCGCAGCAAGACAATCTCGGTGTCCGCCAGCAGGTTCAGCGTGGTGGGGCGCTGCGGTGCCGACGGCAGCATCAGCGTGCCGGTCTCGGCGATGCCGGCAAAGGCGTGCTGCAGGCTGACCATATCGGAAGCCTCGGCGCGCCCCTCGCGCAGGCGCAGCAATGGGCGCGTCGTCCAGGGAATCGCCTGCAACTCCGGATGCGGCGCCATCACGATGTCGGTCGGCAGGTTCTGTGCGGCGAGGTAGAGGGCAATTGCCTCTGGAACAGCCGCTAAATCAGGAACGCGCGCCACGCTGCCGAATTCCTTCTCCACATTGGCGACGAAGAGTGCCACCTGCTCGGGATGGGACAGCCGGGAGCGAGCCGGGATCAACTGGCGTGGATGCAGCGTCATCCGGCCACGCACCATAGCGACCTGGTCAGCGGGCAACGGACCGCGGCGCAGGTTGCGCCGGATTGCTGCCAGCATGAGGTCCTTGCTCACCTGTGGGCCCGGGCGGTAGCCCGGCCTTCGATCGTCATGGGTGGGCTCACCGCACCCGTCCGGCGCGCTGTTCACGGGCGTAACGGGCAAAGAATGTGTCGCCTTCCGGGGCGGGAAAGTCGCGCCCACCGGTCCAGCCGGAGGCGAACGGCAGCCGGCGGAAGCGACCTTTACGGCGCCCCAATTTGCCAAGTGTCCAGCCAGCGATACGCGTGGCGATACGATAGAGGGCAGGCCGGCGGGCGAAGAAGCCCCAAAGCGCCAGGTTGGTGCGGGCGAATGCCGGCGACAGATGACGCTCGAATTCCCTCTCACGCCAGTGGCGCATCAGCTTTGGCAGCGGGATCTTCACCGGACAGACGCTCTCGCACTTGCCGCAAAAGGTAGAGGCATTGGGCAGGTGTC
>JBKPOG010000157.1:0-4918 GCA_046732975.1 Pseudomonadota bacterium | reverse complement strand
CCAACGACATAGAGCGTAAGGTGGGCGGAACGCTGCCGCCGCCGAAGGGGACCCTGAAGGTGCATCCACGCCGGGTCTTTGGCTTTGGGCTGATCCTGCATGCCATGTTGCATCAGAACCGGGCGCGCAGCGTTCTGGCTCTGGTATTGATGACCGCACAGTCCTTTCTGTTCAACGCGGTGTTCTTTACCTACGGGCTCGTCTTGGCGAAGTTCTATCATATCCCTGAAGCGAGAATTGGTGCGTATATACTCCCGCTCGCGGCAGGGAACTTGCTCGGCCCAATGCTACTGGGGCAGCTGTTCGACACCGTCGGACGTAAGCGCATGATCACGGCGACATACGGGCTGTCGGGGCTCCTCCTGTTCGCTGTTGCTGGACTATTTGGCGCGGGCGTACTCACCGCCTGGACTCAGACCGCATGCTGGATAGCGATATTCTTCATCGCGTCGGCAGCAGCAAGCTCTGCCTACCTGACTGCCAGCGAGATCTTTCCGCTGGAGACGCGCGCGATGGCGATCGCTCTCTTCTATGCTCTTGGCACCTTGCTCGGGGGCGTGACTGCTCCATTCTTGTTCGGGCAACTCATCGGCACTGGGAAGGAATGGATCGTTGCCGGAGGCTACGCTATTGCGGCGGCGCTGATGGTTGGCGCGGCGGTATGCGAGTTGATTCTAGGCGTGGAAGCGGCGGGAAAATCGCTGGAGGATGTTGCTCCGCCGCTATCGAGCGCCGCATAGCTCATCATCCACCGGACAATCCAGGCGCAACCTGGCGCATGAACAAAGTCAGGCTCTGCGCCACCTGATCGTAGCTCATTGGGCCAAGCCGGAATTGAATGATTACTCCCCCGACGCCGATTGCCGCCAGCTGCGCTAGTTTCTCCGCCACCGTCGCCGGTGAGCCATAGATCAGTGAATGCTCCACCACCGTGCGCGCCGCAGGTGCTGTTCCAGGCGGTGGCATCGGCACGATGGAGACGCCCTGTTCCTCGTAAACGCGCTGTCGCATTGCGCTCCGATATTCGTGCATCGCCTCGAACGCTGGGATGGCGATGCGCTCCGCTTCGGCATCCGTCTCCGCGACAAACACGTTGCGCCAGACCCAGCACTGCTCGACGTTACGCGTCACTGCCATTTCATCGAAGCCAAGTTCGCGCAGAGTCTGGCGATACAGCTCCATGCGATGCCACGTCACCTCGTTCGATTGGACATTCATCATGAACGGACGACCTTGTCGTGCGATGTGCAGCATGCCTTCTTCACTGGAAGCCGAGCGGATCACAAAGGGATGCGGTTGGGTGAATGGCCGTGGCCGCAACATCGGCAGCTTGATGTTCCAGAATCGACCGTGGTGTTCGAAACTCTCGCCGCGCCATGCCTGAAACATGATGGCCTCGGCCTCCTCGAAGCGCGCCTGCGCCTCAGTGTGGTCGAGCCCGTACCCCTGATAGTCGTAGATATTGTACGCGGTGCCGCGGCCAAGCCCGACGATCAGCCGTCCTTTGCTGATGTTGTCGATCAGCGACAGTTGCTCGGCCATTCGTATGGGATGGTGCAGCGACATCTGCGCCACCGCGAAGCCGATCTTTGCCCGCTTCGTGGCAATTGCCAGCGCGGCCGCGAAGCTGACTGGATCGACATAGGCGCAGATGCCGTCGAAATGGTGTTCGGCGAGCCAGATCACCTCGAAGCCAAGCTCATCGGACAGCCGCGCCTCGCGTAGCGTCTCATCGATCACCCGGCCGTCGTCAGCAGGGTCACGGCTTTCCGGAAACAAGAAATTGCTGAACTTCACGCACGGCTCCTTCAGGCTTCGGGGGCGGCACCAACATACTTGAACTGGTGCACGACATCGCCGATCGGATGGCTCTGGTCGTAATTGACCTGGAAGATCGACACCACTTTCGATTTCATATCGCCGTTGGCATCGAACGAGATGTCGCCTTGCAGGGTCTTCAAATCAGTCGATTGGATGGCATCGCGGACGTTGGCGCGATTGACCGGCTTGCCCGCCTTCGCCACGCGCTCGATCGCATCGAAGATAACCTGTGTCGCGTCGTAGTAAGTGATCGAATAGTCTGCGGGCTGCTTGCCCATCTTGGCGACGAACCGCTCCACCCATGGCCTGACGCTCGGCTCGTCCAGCACATGCGCGGCGGCCGATGTGGCGTACCAGCCTTGCACCGCGGGCACGCCGCCGCCGGTGAGCATGTCGGGCGTGTGCACACCGTCGCCGCCGCCCTTCACAATGTCCGGCAAGATATCGTACGACTGCTTCACCACCTTGGCACCCGCCAGCGGATCGCCGCCGTAATACAGCGCCTGCGTTCCTAAGCTCTTCGCCTTGGTCAGAACGGCGGTGTAGTCGGCATTCAACGGGTCCAGCCGGTCACGGATCAGCACCGTCATGCCCTTTTTTGCGGCTTGGGCCGCGAACTTGTCCGCCATACCAACACCATACGCCCCGCCGTCATCCAGCACGACGACCTTCTGGATCTTCAGCGTCTCGCTGAAGTAGTTGGCCAGATTAGGACCCTGATAGGCATCTGTGGTGACGGTGCGGAAGAAGATCGGCGGCCCAGCGGGGCGATAAATAGATGCGAACTTCGGATCGGTGAGGTCCGGATTGGTCGCACTACCGCTGATCGTTGCCATGCCGCCCTGGCTGTAAATCGGGCTTACCGCCTTTGCCGAACCACTGTTCAGCGGCCCCACTGCCGCAATAACAGACGCGTCCTGCAGCAGCTTACGCGCATTGGTTGCTGCCAACGCCGGATCATATTGGCCTGTCGTCGGTGATGCATCGTCGAAGCTGACATCGTGCAGCCGGTACCCGGCGACGCCCCCTTTCTCGTTCGCCTCGGCGATTGCAAACAACACCGCATCGCGCACCTGTCCGGCCTGCAAGGCGAGCGTGCCGGTAAGTGGGAAGGTCATGCCAATGGCGAGCTCCTTTTGCTGCGCCTGCGCGCTGCGCATGACGGTAGGCGCCGAGCCAAGCAAGGCGATCGCAGTCCGACGCGAAATGTTCCCCATCGTTGAAGCCCCTCTTTCCTGTCTTTGCATTATAGCAGCATTGGCCGGAGCACGGCCATGCGCGGCTTTCCAATCCGCAGGCACCATGGTACAGACCGGCGATACCGACACGGGAACCTGCCGATGAACGACGTGAACACCGGCGTGCTGAAGACGCGCGTCATCGAGTTGGTGAATGAACACGCGAAACTTGCACAGGTGATCAACGACAGCCTGTTCTCGTTCGGCGAGTTGGGTTTCCATGAGTTCGAGACGTCGAATTATCTGACAGCCACGCTGGAGCGCCATGGCTTCAAGGTGCAACGTGGCGTTGCCGGGATGCCGACCGGCTGGGTCGCGCGCTGGGGCTCCGGCGGACCGGTGATTGCACTCGGCAGCGACACCGATGCGCTGCCGAATGTTTCGCAAAAGCCTGGTGTTGCCTATCACGAGCCGCTGGTGGAAGGCGGACCCGGCCACGGCGAGGGCCACAATTCAGGCCAGGCGGTCAACATTGCGGCGGCGCTCGCGCTGAAGGAGCTGATGCAGAATGAAGGCCTTCCCGGCACGCTGGTGCTATGGCCTGGGATTGCCGAAGAGCTGCTGGCTGGCAAAGCGTTCCAGGTGCGCGACGGTCTGTTCAACGACGTCGATGCGGTGCTGTTCACCCATGTCGGCGCCAATCTGGAAACTGGCTGGGGCGAAGTGCGTGGCGCGGGTGGCCTGATCTCCGTCGAATACGCGTTCCACGGCGCATCAGCGCACGCTGCTGCCGCACCATGGCGAGGGCGCAGCGCGCTCGATGCCGTCGAACTGATGAACATGGGCTGGAACGTCCGCCGTGAGCATCTGCGGCCGGAGCAGCGTTCGCACTACATCATCACCTATGGTGGCGAGCAGCCGAACGTCGTGCCGGCGCTGGCGAAAGTCTGGTACTACATCCGCGAAACCGACGTGGAGAACGTGCGCAAGAACTTCGGTATCTGCAATCGTATCGCGGACGGTGCGGCGATGATGACGGATACCGAGGTAACCCGACGCATTCTCGGCGCATCCTGGCCAAGGCACTATAATCGGGTGCTGGCGGAGGCTTTGCAAAGCAATATCGAGCAGATTGGCGTGCCCGACTGGACCGAGGATGATGACGTCTTCGCCCGTGCCGTGCAGCGCGCAGCCGGTGGTGAGCCGGTGGGATTGACCAAGAAGTCTGCGGCGATCTCGACCAGCCCGTTCAGCCCCGGCACCGACGACATCGGCGACGTGTCCTGGGTGGTGCCGACGGTGCAGCTTCGCTATCCCGCCAACATGCTCAACCTGCCGGGTCATCACTGGTCCAACGCTATGGCGATGGCGACCCCGATTGCGCATAAGGGGGTTGTCTGTGGTGCCAAAGTCGTCGCGGCGACGGTTTTGGATCTGCTGCTGAAGCCAGAACTGATCACTGAGACGAAGCGCTACTTCACAGACGTGCAGACCAAGGACAAACAATACGAGCCGTTCATCGGTCCGGACGATAAGCCACCTGTCGATCTCAACCAGTCGGCGATGGACAAGTTTCGTCCTTTGATGCGGCCATTCTACTACGACGCGGGCAAATACGACACGTATCTGGAGCAGTTGGGCGTGAGCTATCCGCAACTGGAACGTCCGGCCTGACGCTGGGGAGGAAAAGCATGGCCATCATCGTTGGCAGCGGCGACTATCGCTACGAACAGATAGACAACTGGGCGAAGGTGCCCGCTGGCTGGTCCTTGCATGAAGTCGGTGCCGTCGGCGTCGACAAGCAAGACAACGTCTACGTGTTCAACCGCGGTGAGCACCCGATGATGGTGTTCGATCGCGAGGGCAACTTTCTGCGTGCCTGGGGTGAGGGCCTGTTCCCGCGCGCGCACGGTCTGCAC
>JBKPOG010000156.1:0-10499 GCA_046732975.1 Pseudomonadota bacterium | reverse complement strand
TCCGCCACCTTGCGGCGAATTACCTCGGCCGGCGCGACATACCCGAGGCGGAGGTCGAGGAGGCAGATACTGTGGGCAATGGCAGCCGTGATCATGCACCCCTGCTGCCGCTCGATCTGCCACCACAGTCGCCGCGGGCGCGCCGGCGTGGATTCCGGGTGGTTTCAACTTAAGTCCCGGCAGGGCACAGTGCGGGACGAGACTGCAGGAGCGCCATGTAGATGCCCGGTCGGATCGATGTGAAGCTGGCGGAATTGGATATCGCGCTGCCGAGCCCGATGCCGCCGATCGCCAACTACGTGCCCTGCGTGGTGACCGGCAATCTGGTCGTGGTGTCCGGGCAGGTGCCCGCGGTGGACGGCAAGATCGCCATCACCGGCAAGGTGGGCGCGGGCATCTCGATCGATCGCGGAAAGGAGGCGGCGCGGCTCTGCTTCATCAACGTGCTGGTACATTTGAAGGCTGCGTGCGGCGGTGACCTCGACAGGGTCAAGCGGGTGGTGCGGCTGGGTGGATTCATTGCGTCGCCGCCGGAGTTCACACAGCAGGCGCAGGTGATGAACGGCGCCTCTGACCTGGCGGTAGCGGTGTTCGGTGAGACCGGTCGACATGCCCGAACCACGATCGGAGTGCCCGCGCTGCCGGCCGATGCGGCGGTCGAAGTAGAGGGCATGTTTGAGATCAGTTAGGTTGCAAGGATGCCCGACGGTTCCGCCACGCTCACGCTGACGCTGCACCAGAAGATCGCCGAGGTTTCCGCGCCGGAGTGGGATGCCTGCGCTGGTGATGGCAATCCCTTTGTGAGCCACGCATTCCTGAGCGCGCTTGAGGACAGCGGGTCGGCAAGCGCACGCACCGGCTGGCTGCCGCAACATGCGGTGTTGCGCGGGGAAGCTGGCCAGGTGGTCGCGGTGGCGCCGATGTACGCCAAGTCGCACAGCTACGGCGAATATGTCTTCGACCACGGCTGGGCGCATGCATTCGAGCGCGCCGGTGGCGACTATTATCCGAAGCTGCAAGTCGCTGCACCGTTCAGTCCGGCGCCTGGGCCTCGTTTGCTGCGTCATCCCGACGCCGGTGTACCCGTCGCGGCCTTGGCGTCGGCGCTGGAGAAGGCGTGCCAATCACTCGATCTGTCTTCAGTGCATGTGACATTCTGTACCGAGCCGGAATGGCAGGAACTCGGGCAGGCGGGGTGGCTGCGGCGTATGGGTATGCAGTTCCACTGGGAGAACCAAGGGTATTGCAGCTTCGACGACTTCTTGGGTGCGCTGTCATCGCGCAAACGCAAGGTGTTGCGACGTGAACGGCGTGATGCGAACGCGGCCGGCCTGACGTTTCGTGCCCTGAATGGCGCGGACATCACCGAGGCGCATTGGGATGCGTTCTATCGGTTCTATCGCTCCACAGTCGATCGCAAATGGGGGTCGGCTTATCTGTCGCGCTCGTTCTTTTCTTTGCTGGGCGAGCGGCTGGGTGAGCGTGTGGTGTTGATGATGGCCGAGAACGGCGGCAAGCCAGTGGCGGGCGCGTTGAACCTCGCTGGCAGCGAGGCGCTGTATGGACGCAACTGGGGCTGCCGCGGCGACTGGCCATTCCTGCATTTCGAGCTTTGCTACTACCGCGCCATCGATTGGGCGATCGAGCACGGTCTGCAGCGAGTGGAAGCAGGCGCGCAGGGACGGCATAAGATCCAGCGCGGCTATATGCCAAAGCCGACCTTCTCCGCGCATTGGGTTGCTCATTCGGGACTGCGCCGGGCGATCAGCAATTTTCTCGACGACGAGCGTCGCGGCATTCGCGCGGAGATGGCGGCACTCGAGCAGCAGTCACCGTTTCGCAAGGACTCCGAGCCCGACTGACGATGCTGCCGGCGCACGTCGTCGCCGTCGTGCTGTTGGCAGCCGTGCTGCATGCGGGATGGAATGTCGCGGTACGCGCTGGCCGGGACCGACGACGCGAATCAGCGCTGATGCTGGTCGGTGGGGCAGTGTTGGCGATCCTCCTGTTGCCGTTCCTGCCGGCATTGCCAAGGGCGGCTTGGCCTTACGTGCTGATCTCCTCCCTGCTGAATGGCGTGTTCTTCATCCTTGTGGCTGAAGCCTACGCACATGGTGGCATCGCACTCGCCTATCCGCTGATGCGTGGCGTCGCGCCGATGCTGACACTTGTAACTTCCTGGCTGCTGCTCGGCGAAATGTTGCCGCCGCTCGGCTGGATCGGCATCGCGGCGATCTGCGGTGGCGTCGTGGCGCTGGCGCAGCGCCGCGGCGATGCCGCCGAAGCGAGGGCGGCGCGCTTTGCGTTGGCCAATGCTGTGGTTATATCCGCCTATACACTGAACGACGCGGTCGGCGTGCGGGTCTCGCACACGCCGTTGACCTACACGCTATGGATGTTTCCGTTGTCCGCCATCCCTACTTTGCTGTGGCTGGGCCGTTTTACCTCACTGCGGGTACCGAACCTTGCGGAAGCTGCACGCGGCATCTGTGGTGCGGGGGCGAGCATCGGTGCCTATACACTCGTGCTGTGGGCGATGACGCGCGCGCCGGTCGCGCCGGTGGCCGCCCTTCGCGAGACCAGTATTCTGCTGGGTGTTGTGCTCGCGCGCCTGTTCCTGGGCGAGCGTCCCGGTCGGCGAGGCTGGAGTGGCGCAGTCGCGATTGCTGCAGGTGCCGCGCTGCTCCGACTGGCGCCGGGATAGCGTGAATGGCCGTGAAAGAAATAGGCTACGCCTGAGATGACGTAGCCCATTAAAGTCAGCTTCGTAGTGCAGGCGTGTTCTATGAGCGTGCGCTCGTAGATGTCAACGGATGATGATCTCTACCCGGCGGTTCTGCGGTTCGCGTACACCGGGACCGGTGGGGACCAGCAGATGAGTGTCACCGAACCCCTGCGCGGTGATCGCATTCTCTGGCACGCCGTCGCGGATCAATTCAGCCTTTACCGCGTTCGCACGACGGATCGACAGCCCCATGTTGTAGCGCGGTGTGCCGGAGGTATCGGTATATCCGTTCACCTCGATCCGCGTGTACTGAACCCTGGTTGAATTGTCGGCTGCTTCCCGAATGATTTGACGTGCACGGTCCGTCAGGGTCGCCTTGTCCCAATCGAAGAAGACCAAATAAGACCGCGCAGGTGCCTGCGCCGGGACGGGCGCGGGGGCCGGCGGTGGCGGCGGCGATGGTGCGCCGAAGTTGTACCGCAGGCCCAGCAGGACCGCATGATTGAAGTTATTGCCGAGTTTCACCTTGGCACCAAAGGCTGTGGTTGGCGAAGTCGCCACCAGAGTATCGTAGCTGCGCGATCCCATGCCGAAGAAGCGATACTCGGCCGTGAGGGCCAGCCCGCGCACATAGGGGATATTGAACGCGCCACCGACAATTGCTTGGTACGCAATCGCGCCCTCCGTGCCGCCGAGTGAGAAGCGCGGGATGCCGGTCACGTTGTTGTAGAACCGGGTGCTGCTCTCCCTTGCCCAGCCATAGCCAACGCCAACGCCGGCATAGGGCGCAAACCACGGAACGGGGATTAGCGCGGAGAAGTCGTACAGGGCGTTGAACATGGCAGCGGTCTTGACCTCATAGCCGCCGGCCCCGCCTGGGAAACCCAGTCCACTGGCGTGGTTCCACTTGTTGCTGCGGTAGTTACCTTCGATCTCGAACCGTAACCCGTTGGGCAGTGCGTACCCGACGCTGCCCAGAGCCACGAAGCCGGTCTGCGCCACCAGATTACCGTTCGCCGCATTGCCGGTTTGTGGGTTGATCAGATGCTCGGGCAGAAGCCAGTTTGCCCCGGCACCCGCGCCGATATAGAGGCCGGTCAATGGTGGCGGCGGCGCAAGTTCAGGAAGTTGCGCCATCGCCACTGTGGGAGCCGAAAGCAAGGTCGCTCCTAATAGTACGCTTCGTAACTGCATAAGATTGGCTCCCAACAGGCCGAGGACGAGGGCAACGTTTGCTGCGCAGACCCATCGGTGTCAAAGCACAGCAATGTTAGGCGAACGCTTTTGCCGGACTGATGGCCTGATGGGATTTGATTTCTGCTTTCGCTGTTGCGGTGGCGCCACAGAAATTGCCATTGCGAGCAAACCGTTGAGCCCGTCAGCGGCGGGATTGTTAATATCCGGTATCCCCTTCGTCGAACAGCGGCTTCCGATTGTTCTGGAAGAGACAAAGTAACTCCAACCGAAACTTTCTCCTCGTTGCGGATCAAGCGCGCTTGATTTAACGTCGATTTTCGGTGCGTCATCGATCCGACATTTCTCTCCAGACATTCCCTGGATCTCTGCGCTGGACCAACAGCGGGTCAGGACGGGACGGAATTCGCTCGCATCGTGACCAATCATTCCCCGTCCGCCACGATGGCGCGGCCGCACGTTGCACGTTGCTGAATGCTACGCAGCCTGAATGAATGCTACGCCGTCTTCCTCGAATACCGCACATGTCAGCTTGCCGCCGTGGCCCGCGCCTGTGTCGATGCCAATGCGATTCGCGCGGATCGTCGGTGCCGGGCTTGCGGAATGGCCATGCACGATGACCGCGCCGAAGTTCTGCTCGCTGGCAAGGAAACTCTGGCGGATACCGAGCAGGTCATCTTCGACCTGGGAGTCAAGCGGAATGCCGGGCCGGATGCCGGCGTGGACGAACAGGTAATCACCTTCGCGGTGGTCGGTCGCCAATCCTTCCAGAAAGGCGATGTGCTCGGCAGGTAGATGCGAGCGCCATTCGGTGCGTGGTGTATTCGCCGCGATTTTCCAGCTACGAAGCGCTGTGTCGCCGCCGATGTGCAGCCAATCGGTCGCGGCGGCGCCTTCACCCGACAGTGCCTGCAAGGCCGTGCGTTCGTGATCACCCATCAGATTGATGGTCTGCAGCCCGGCAACCGGGGCACCTGCCGCCAGCAGTGCGACAACGCGGGCACTGTCAGGGCCGAAGTCGATGTAGTCGCCCAGGTGGAGCAACAGAGCCGATACCGGTGGGCGCCGCGCCATGTCATCGGCGATAACCGTGTGCAACTTACACAGTTGCGCCAGACAACCGTGAATGTCGCCGATGGCGTAGATACGCAGGCCATATGGCAGACGACCAGGCGACAGCACGAAGTGCAGCGATGATGCGTCAGTGGCGATGCGCCGCGGGCGCCAGGTCGGCACGCTTGTGGCATCGAGTTCGGCGCGGATGCGGGGCCGCGCAAGCCGGCTAACGGGTCGTCGCATACGACACATTATCCGGGTGCCGTTGTGCGCCGGCAATGCCGCGCGCTAGGCTCGCGCAGGACAGGCGAAGTGGAGGGAACCGTTGGCGAAGATCACCTTCCCGGTCGAGGCCGGCCATATCATGCTGTTTGCGCGCGCCATCGGCGACTACAATCCGGTGTACCACGATGCCGAGGCGGCGAAGCAAACCGAAGTTGGCGGCATCGTCGCGTCGCCTACGTTTCCTCAGGCTGTGGCGCAGTTCGACCCCGAGTATCCGCTGCGCTGGCGTCCAGGACAGCCGTGGTTCGGCTCCGGCAAGACCCCGAGTGGTGTCGACAACCGGCCATCCGGCGGCGGCGGGCTGCATGCCGAACAGCACTTCGAATATCACCGCCAACTGCGGCCGGGTGACGTGCTGACCGTCGAGTATCGCCCAGGCAACACCTGGGAGCGCGAGAGCAAACGGGCCGGCAAGCTGACGTTCCGCGAGCGGATCGCGGAATATCGGAACCAGCACGGCGAACTGGTTGTCACCGCGCGCAGCGTCGGCGTGACGACCGAACGTCCGGTGGAACGGAGCTGAGGGGGGACCGCGCGATGGCACTCAAGGCAAGCCAGCTCAAGGTCGGCGACACGCACAGCGAGCGTGTGGTTGAGAATCTCTCTCGGACGCAGATCGTCATGTATTGCGGTGTATCGGGCGACTACAACCCGCTGCATGCGGACGAGGTCTATGTTACGCAGAAGGCCGGGTATCCCAGCGTATTTGCCCACGGGATGCTGACAATGGGTCTTACGGGCAAGATGCTGACCAACTATGTCGGCGACGGTCGGCTGGCCAAGTTCGGTGTGCGGTTCACCAACCAAGTGTGGCCGGGCGACGACCTGGATGCGAAGGCGACGGTCGCCGCGATCCGCGAGGAGGGCGGCCAGCACTACGTCGATCTGACGCTTTCAACCACCAACCAGGATGGCAAGGAGGTCGCAACCGGATCAGCCACCGCACGCATCGATCCGTAGCGGTTCGCGCGTCCTATACCCAGCGAAGGCTCGGCTGGCTGCCAAGCAGATACTGACCGACCGTCTCGAAATGCGAGCGGCGACCCTGGACCTGCTGGGTGACGGTGTTGATGTCGCGGAAGCGCCGTTCGAATGGGTTTGCGTCAAAGATCGCCGTGGCCCCAGCCTCGTGATAGGCGACATCCACGACCTCCTTCGCCTGGTGAATCGCGTAGGTGGCTGCCTGACGGATCCGCATGCGCTGCGCGGTGTTCAGTTCGCCGGCGACTGCCACTTCCTCCTGCGTATCCCGCAGGACCTGGATGAGCCAGAAACGCGCCGAATGCAGCTTTGCATCGGCGATGCCGATCGCCGACTGGATCATCGCGCTGTCGCGCAATGCGGTCTGCGTCAGCGCCGGGGTCTTGCCGCACGCTAGATCGATAAACGCATCCAACGTGGCGCGCGCAATGCCGAGAGCGACGGCGGCGAAGCCCGAGGCGTAGATGTTCATGCCGCTAAATCGGTAGAGCAGTCCGGGCTCTCGTCGCTCGTCGGGGCGGTCGCGGGTCAGCGTGTGGGCATCGCCGACGAACAGATTCTTCACTGTGTAGGTGTCGCTGCCGGTACCGCGCAGACCAACGACCTGCCAGACGTCGTCGATCTTGGCGCGCTCGCGGCGGAACAGCATCGTGCGTTCCCAGGTGCGCCCATCAGGATAGCGTTGAGGAGTTCCATCAGCTTCGAAGCAGGGGCAATGCGCACCGAGCCATGTCGCGTGACGGCTGCCGCTGGCGAACGCCCAGGTGCCGCTTACACGCCAACCGCCGTCGGTGCGGATCGCCTTTGCGCCAGGCCCCTGACCCCAGGCGAGCACATCACGCTTGCCACCAAAGACTTCACGGGCGGCCACAGGCTCCAGGTAGGCAGCTGACAGCGAGCAACCTGAACCCTGGTTCATGCACCAGGCGACGGAGGCATCTCCACCGGCGATTGCTTCGACGCACTGGATATATGTGGCTGGATCCAATTCGGCGCCTTCGAGCGAGCGCGGCACCAGCAGACGGAACATGCCATCCGCGTGCATCGCGTCCAGAACGTCGCCAGGCAGTTCGCGTGCTTCATCGATGCGCGGTGCGGCGGCGGTGAGCAACGGCGCCAGCTTGCGGGCGCGGGCGATGTGGTCCGTTGCAACCCCGGCATCGTGAACGTCCATGGACCTTTTCCTCTGTCGCTTCGATTGGCACGCTACACCGGCATGGTAGGACCGGACAGGGCTGCCTATCCTGATCGGCATGGATGAGCGCGCCGCGCTGCTGAACGAGATCGCGCAGGAAATGCAGGAGACCGCGCGGTGGACGGGCCGCACGGCGCTGTCGCCTCGTGTAGCGGCCGCGCTGGCCAAGGTGAGGCGGGAGGCATTTGTGGCGCCAGGGTCGGAGCCGACAGCGTACGAAAACAGACCCTTGCCTATTGGGCATGACCAGACAATTTCGCAACCGTTCGTCGTTGCCTTGATGACGGAACTGCTGGACGTGCAGCCGGATGACAGGGTTCTGGAGGTTGGAACCGGCTCTGGTTACCAGGCCGCGGTTCTCGCAGAGGTGGCGGACAAGGTCTATTCGATCGAAGTGATCCCGGAGCTTGCTGCGCGCGCCGCTGTGGCACTCGGCGGCCAAGGCTACGCGAACATCGAATTGCGCACCGGCGACGGTGGTCTCGGCTGGCCTGAGCAAGCCCCGTTCGACGCAATCATCGTCACTGCTGCGGCACCGGAAGTGCCTCCGGCATTGCCGCAGCAGCTTCGCCCAGGAGGTCGCATGATGATACCTATCGGACCGCGCCATGGGGATCAGGAACTGCTGCTTGTCACAAAGGACGCAGCGGGCAATGTGACGCGGCGCGGCGTCTTGCCCGTGGCTTTCGTGCCGCTGATCGGGGGCGGGCGCGATTGACGTACCGGGGGCTCGCCGATACTACCCGCCGGTAGGGGATTCAAAGAAGGGGAGCAACACGTGAGCGAACCTGAGACGTTGACGGTTGATGTCAACGGCTATCCCATCCGTGTCTGGCGCAAGGGCAGTGGGCCGAAGCTAGGCTTTCTCGCTGGCTTCGGTGGCCTGCCGCGGTGGGTGCCATTCCTCGACGAGCTGGCGAAGAGCCGCACGTTGATCGTGCCGTCCCTTCCTGGCTTTCCAGGCGGTGATCGCGGCCATTCGACACTGGACACACATTTGGACTGGCTGCTTGCGGTGCACGAACTGCTGGCAAAATCCGGCCTGGAGGGCGCGGATCTCGCCGGCAGCTCGGTGGGCGCTTCGATGGCCGCTGAGATGGCTGCACTCTGGCCAACAAGCATTCGTCGATTGGCGCTGATCGCGCCATTCGGCCTGTTCGATGATGCCGATCCGCCGACCGATCCCTGGGCGCAGCGCGCGGATGCGGTCCCGGGATTGATGTGCGCCGATCCGGAGATCTGGAAAGCGTTGAAGGAAGTGCCCGAGGGCGCGAACTCGATCGAGTGGCCGATCGAGCAGACACGCGCTAGCGAAGCCGCGGCGCGTATCTTCTGGCCGTTGGGTAACACCAAGTTGGAAAAGCGATTGAAGTTGATCCAGGCGCCGACGTTGCTGATCTGGGGAGAGCAGGATCGGGTCATGCCGCGCGGCTATGCCGGTCGTTTTGCACAGGGGATTGCCGGCCGGACCGAGACCGAGGTGATTGCCGGCGCGGGGCACCTCGCGGAGTTGGACAGGCCAGCCGAGGTTGCCGCTGCCATTATCCGTTGGACCGACTGAGGAGTTCGACGCATGCCGCTCGATCCGGATGCCGAAAAACTGCTGGCAATGATGCGCGAGGCGGGACGACCGCCGATGGAGACGCTGTCGCCGGAGGAGGCGCGCCAGGGCTTCAAAGCAGGCCGCGCCGTCGTGCAGCCCGACCCGCAGGATGTGGCCGAGGTTCGCGATCTGTCTTGCTCGGGCCCACACGGTGCGATCGCGCTGAGGGCCTATCGTCCCCTAGGCACCAAGGTCGACGAGGTCTTGCCGGCGCTGGTGTATTTCCACGGTGGTGGGTGGCTGTTGGGTGATCTTGAGTCGCACGACGTGCAGTGCCGACACTACGCGAATGCTGCGAAGTGCCGCGTCGTCTCCGTCGATTATCGCATGGCGCCTGAATACAAGTTTCCCGCGGCGGTCGATGATTGCGCGGCGGCGACCGGCTGGGTGATCGCCCAATCGGATGCATTGCACATCGATCGGTCGCGGGTTGCGGTCGCTGGCGATTCAGCCGGGGGCAATCTCGCGGCGGTGATGGCGCTGATGGCACGGGACGGGGAGCTGCCGCCGCTGGTGTTCCAATTGCTGGTGTACCCTGTGACCGATCTCGGGATGACACACGAGTCGTATGCGCGCGTAACAGAAGGTGTACCGCTGACGGCGAAGACCATGGACTGGTTCATCGACCACTATCTGCATGGTCCGAGGGATCGCGCCGACTGGCGCGCCTCGCCGCTGCGTGCTGCCGATCTATCGGGCGTCGCACCGGCACTGGTTCTGACTGCAAGCTACGATCCGTTGTGCGACGAAGGCGTGGCGTATGCTGAGAGACTGGAGCGCGAGGGGGTACATGTGATTCACATGCATTTCTCGGACCAGCTGCATGGGTTTGTCGGACAGGGTCGGATCATCCGCGCCGGCACGATGGCGCTGGATATGATGAGTGCTGCCTTGAAGAAGGCGCTGTGGTCCGCCTAAGCGGGGACCTTGCTTCGTGCCCCGACCATCTGTAGCGCAAGGTCGGCCATGCGCTGGCACATGTCCTCGAGGCGAAGGCGCCCCTCGGGTCGGTGCCAAGTATAGGCCCACGAAATCATGCCGCCGAGGGCAAGTGCTGTGAGGTTGACGTCCGGGGTTTCGAACTCGCCGGCGGTCACGCCTTCGGTCAGCAGATTGGACAATACGCGATCAAACTTCTTGCGAAGAGCGTTGATCTCGGCCAGCGCGTCAGCGGCCAGGTTCTTCTCCTCGCGAAAGTAGATTGCGATATTTGCCTGGCGCGACAGCACGACCTGGGTGAAATCAACAATTGCCTGGTGCAGGCGAGCGGTGGGCGATCCGGGCATTTTGGCAGCATGACTCACCGCCTCAAGCGACAGTTCGATGGTGGGCTTGCATAGCGCGGCGAGGAGGTCGGTCTTGCTGCGGAAGTGCGTGTAGATGAACGGCTTGGTAACACCAAGTTCTGCGGCTATGTCGTCAAGCGTAGTGCCAGTGAAGCCGCGTTCGTAGAACAGTTT
>JBKPOG010000155.1:0-9438 GCA_046732975.1 Pseudomonadota bacterium | reverse complement strand
TCGCTTACCTGTTCCTGGTCGCGCTCTACGAGAGCTGGACGATTCCGATCCCGGTCCTGCTCTCCGTTACCATTGGGGTGGTCGGCTCCTATGCCGCCATCGTCGCCGCCGGCCTGACGCTCGATCTTTACGCGCAGATCGGCATGGTGGTGCTGATCGGTCTGGCGGCAAAAAATGGCATTCTGATCGTGGAGTTCGCCAAGGAGCGCCGGACCGAAGGCATGCCGTTGCTGGAAGCAGCGACCGAGGGCGCACGCCTGCGCTTCCGTCCGGTGATGATGACGTCGTTCGCCTTCATTCTTGGCCTGCTGCCTCTGGTGGTGGCCGAGGGGCCGTCGCGCCTTGCACGACGCAATGTCGGCACGCCCGTGTTCGGCGGCATGCTGACGGCGTCGTTCATCGGAATTTTTGCCATTCCCGCCCTCTACGTCATCTTCCAGTATGTTCGCGAACGGCTTCGCTCATCGGCTCGTCCGGTGGCGCCGCAGTCAAATCGGACGGGCACGCCTGAACACCCAGCACTGATACGATCGCAAGGAGGAGAATGATGCGCTTTCATCGATGGCTTGCTGGCTTTGCTTTATCTGTAGGTCTATCGGCTGGTTCGGCGCATGCCGTGACCGAGGATACGTTCGTGCTGCACAACACGGGTGACCTGGTCGAGCTTTGTTCGGCCGCGCAATCCGATAGGATGTACACGGCGGCCGTCAATTTCTGCCATGGCTTTACGGTTGGTGTGTTCCGCGTCCTGCAGGAGGAGGACATGGCGCGGAAATCGCGACACATGTTCTGCATGCCGAGCCAGACGCCGAGCCGTAATGAGGGCATCGCGAATTTCGTCCAGTGGGCAAAGGCGGATCCCGGACGGTTGGCTCTGCCGCCAGCCGACGCCATCGCCACTTTCCTGACGCAGCAATTCCCCTGCTCACGCGGCCGCTGACGAACTACGGAGGATGACCATGAAGCCTACAATTGCCCTGCTCGCTGGTGGCCTCGCCTTGGCCGGCTGCTCCGACATGAACCAAACTCAGCAGCGTGCGCTGTCAGGAACCGCCATCGGCACAGCTGGAGGTGCGGTCCTCGGGGCTATCGGCGGCAACGCCGCACTTGGTGCAGTGGCCGGCGCAGCGGCGGGTCTTGCCGGCGGGCTGATCTACGATTCGGTCAAGAAGAACGAGCAGGCTTCGTATCAGCAGGGCTATGCCGCTGGCAAAAGTTCTGCCTCAACCACGCATTGAGTTTCTCTCGACAATGCTGTGCCCTTGTCTGCGCGTCGCAATGGTGCTGGTTGCGACGCTGCTGGCGGGATGTGCGTCACTCACCGTCGTCGATACAACACCCCTGCCCCAGTCCAAACTTGAGCCGCCGGGGAGCGAAACCATCTCTGCCGGCGGCTACCGAATCGATTCGGTGACCAGGGTTCGAGAGATCCCTGATCTGCTGATCCTGGTTGCGATGTCCGGCGGCGGAAAGCGGTCGGCAGCGTATGCCTACGGCGCCTTGAAGGGCATGGGACAGGTCACCATCCCAGGAGATGGCAGGTCGCTGCTGTCGCAACTGGACGGGATCTCCGGCATATCCGGAGGTAGCTTCACCGCTGCCTATTATGGCCTGCACCGGAACAAGGCGTTTGGTCAGTACGAGAAGGACTTTCTCTACTCCGGCACCAACGACTACATGGAACGGGTCTATGATCGAACGATGTTCCATGGCGCCACTTACAAGAATCTGCAGGCGCTCGGCCGACCGATTATCGCAATTGGAGCCACCGACAGCAGCTACGGTGCTCCGTTCCTTTTCACGCAAGAAGCCTTCGATATCATCTGCTCTGACCTGTCAGAGTTTCCGCTTGCGCGCGCCGTTGCTGCGTCCAATGGGTTTCCCGGACTATTCTCGCCGATCACGTTGACCAACCGCGCCGCAGACTGCGGCGGGCGTGTGCCCGGCTGGGAACGCCGCGTCACCGCTGAAGAACGGCGCAATCCTTTGTCCAGGATCGGAACACAGGCGCAATTGACCGTCACCACGTCCGAACCGCTGCGCCAGTTCCTCGACAACTACCCGCCACGTCCACCTGAAGATCGCGGAAGACGGCTGCACAAAAGGGTCCTCCCCGATCATGACATCCAGTTTGTCTTCCCGTGCTGGGTCCTCCCGGTGAGCAGCTGCATCCTGCTCGATAATTTGCGGACAAGCGGAGCACGCGTATGACTGGCCGGCTTGCACGGATTGTTGGCAGCGTTCTGATGCTGCATGTGTCGTGTCCCGCGATGCTGCACGCCCAGCCGGCGCCAGAGGCGACCGCGCCCCCGGCGCAGTCCGCGCAGACCTTCAACACTGAGCAGCTCGACGCCTTGCTGGCGCCGATCGCGCTATATCCCGATCCGCTGCTGACGCAAACGCTGATGGCATCGACCTTTCCCTTGCAGATTGTCGAGGCTGCCCGGTGGCTCGAAAAGCCGGAAAGCAAGGGACTCTCCGGCGATGCGCTGACCAAGGCGTTGGAGCCGCTGCCATGGGACCCCAGCGTGAAGTCGTTGGTACCATTTCCGCAGGTGCTGTCGATGATGAACGAAAATCTCGACTGGACGCAGCAGCTTGGGTACGCCGTCGCCGATCAGCAGGCAGCGGTCATGGACTCGGTCCAGCGCCTGCGGCGTCAGGCGCAGTCGAGCGGCAGCCTGCAAACCACGTCGCAACAGGTCGTAAAGACCGAGGCGCAAACGGTCATCATCGAGCCGGCGCAGCCCAATGTGGTCTATGTACCCAGCTACAATCCCAGCACCGTCTACGGCACCTGGCCATACCCGAGCTCTCCACCGGTGTATTTCCCGCCACCGGCCGCCTACTACCCGCTGGGTGGCGCGCTTGCCTCCGGATTGATGTTTGGCGCCGGGGTGGCAATCACCGCTGGGCTGTGGAACTGGGCCTCGCCGTCGTGGGGCGCCGGTAACATCAATGTCAATGTGAACCGATACAATAATATCAACGCCAATCGCGCAGCGATCAGGTCGAGTAACTGGCAGGCCAATCGCGCTGGAGGTCGACCAGCCGGTCTGCAGCGGCCACCGGGCGGCCCAGTCGGGTTGCCTGCCCGCGGCAACGGCCTAGCGGCTGGAGCGATCGGTCGCAACCAGGTCTCGGTGCCAGGGAATGCTGTCCGCCCGCCGGCACGCGGCGGCAGCTTTGCTCAGGGTGGCGCTGGCGGCGGCCTCTCGCGGCCCGGTGATGGCGCGGGGGGCGCAGGACTGTCTCGACCAAGTGGCGGTGCTGGAGCCGGTGGCGGGTTTTCCCGCCCGGGCGGCGGCGGTGGTTTGGGCCAGGGTGGGGCGGCGGAAAGGCCGGGGTTTGGCCAGCCGGGTCAAGGCAACCGCCCCAACGTCAATCGGCCCAGCACACTTCCCGCAAGGCAAGGCGGGCAGGGTGCGTTCTCTGGCATGCGGGATGGTCGACAGGCATCGCAATTTGGTCAGCGGGGCACGCAAAGCCGCTCATTCGGGGGGCAGCGGCCAGGGGGAGGCAGCTTCGCAGCCCGCGGCGGTGGTGGCGCTCGGGGCGGCGGTGGCTTCCGCGGTGGCGGCGGCCGGCGATGAGAGGGGGCTCGATGAACATTGGGACTTGGTCTGTCTTGCGGGCGGGCGGCGCCAGCCTAGCTGGGTTTATGTGGCTGCTGCTCGCCCAGGGCGTCGCGCACGCACAAGCGCCGGCGCAGCGGACCTATGCTTCGCCGGAAGAAGCGGCGGCCGCGCTCGCCTCAGCCACTCGCACTCACGACACGGCTGCGCTGCGCGCGATCCTTGGGCCCGACAGCGAAAAGCTGCTGTCGACCGGCGATCGCTACGCCGATGCAGAGCAGCAGCGTCGGTTCGCCGCTGCCTATGACGAGAAGCATCAGCTGGCAAAGGATGGGCCCGATCACGCGGAGCTCGATGTCGGAGCGGACGACTGGCCGCTACCGATCCCGATCGTGCAGGCCGACGGCCGGTGGCACTTCGACACCAGGGCCGGGGCGCAGGAGATCATCGATCGGCGGATCGGGCGCAACGAACTGGCCGCAATCCGGGTGATGCTGACCTACGTCGAGGCGCAGAAGGAATATTTCGACCTGATGAAGCAGCAGACCGGAACGGGCGTCTACGCGCAGCGGTTGATCAGTACCGCTGGCCGTCAGGACGGGCTCTATTGGCCTGTGGCCGCAGGGAGCGCCGAGAGTCCATTCGGGCCCCTGGTGGATCAGGCGCAGGACGAGGGCTATCCCGCTCCTGGCGCACTCGTGGGCGGCAAGCCCATCCCGTACCAGGGTTACTATTTTCGCATCCTGAAGTCGCAAGGACCCGACGCGCCGAGTGGTGCGATTAACTATGTGCAGTCTGGCCGCATGACCAAGGGCTTCGCGCTGATCGCCTGGCCTTCGAGCTATGGGTCCTCAGGAATCATGTCGTTCATGGTCAATCAGGACGGCGTGGTCTTTCAGAAGGACCTTGGCACCGAGACTGCGCGCGTGGCGCCGGCGATCGCGCAGTTCGATCCCGACCTGAGCTGGACGCGCGTCGACGTCACCGAGCAGTAGAAGGGCGACCGGGCTCTTCTCGTCTGCGCCGCAGGGCCTCATCCACCGATTGACGCTGCGTGGTCGGTCCCCCCGGCATTTCCTCGAGCTTCTGGGCAAGTGCGCGCACCAAGTCCGATCGTGCCACGATGCCGACCAGCTTGCCGTCGCGTACCACCGGCACTCGCTTGATGTTGTTGGCATACATCAGGCGCGCAATCTCGCGTGCCGGCATGTCCTCGGTGACCGTCTTCGCACCTCGCGACATTACCATTTTCACCTTGCGGTGCTGCTCCTGAATGCCGTGCATGAACTCCGGCGCAAGATCGTGACCCTCGGCCAGCATGTCTAGCCAGCGCGCCTGCCGCTCAGTGTAGCCCTCATGCCAGCGCACCAGGTCGCCCTCGCTCAGCATGCCGACGATGGTGCCGGCATCGTCAACCACCGGCATCCCGCTGATGTGCCGATGTGCCAACAGCTTCACCGCATCCAGCAACGACATCTCCGGATGTGCCACGGCCACGTCTCGCGTCATCAGGTCCGCCGCCGTGTAGATGGCTTCTTCAAGCATTGCTTCGTCCCCATGGTCCAGGCCGAGGGGCCATGACCGCCCCCAGTCTCGCTGCCATTAGCACAGTTTCAGCCCATGCGCCTTTGATTGAAATCAACGGGCAGATAGGATCATGTCCCGGCGAACCCGGAGAAGCCGATGACTCTGTCCCGACTGCTGCCCCTGCTGATGATTGTCGCCTGCCTGTCGCAGCCTGCCTCCGCGCAGATCAACCCGTTCCGCGGGACCCGCGCGACACCTTTGAATGCGGATGACATCGCGGCGCTCACCGAGGCCACAAATCGACTCCTGGACCGGCCTGGGCTCGCGGCCGGCGCCAAGGAGACATGGAGCAATCCCAAGTCGGGTGCCAATGGAACTGTCACGGCCGGGACCGCGACCAAGCGACATGGCCTGGCATGCCGGGTGATGCACTACGGCCTAGTGGTCCCCGGCCCACGTTCAGAGCGAGACCGGACGCTGACATGGTGCAAGACACAGGACGGCTGGAAACTCGGCTCCTAGTGACGCTTCCGTGAAGGCAGGTAGACTTGGATCAAGGCGACCTCCCGGCGGTCCGGCTAATCGTCCCCTGACATTCCGATCGGGAGGACAACTGCCATGACGGAGGCGTCAGGTCTGAACCTGTCGGTCGCCGGGTTTTTTGCAAAACGCAATGCGCGGCGGCGCAGCAACCAGGAAGCCGCCGAGCAACTGCATCAGGCGCTCGTTCGATCGTGGCGAGAGCGAGCTGATGTTTTCCTCCGAGGAGCCCAATTGGCTGCTGACCATGCCGGCCGGAGTCCGCAAGGTGTACGAGTACTGGAGACAGAACCTGAAGCCGGGCGATATCGGCCGGTTTTTCACCTGGCCGAAGAGCGCCCTGGAAGCATAAGCATGGAAGCACTGGGCGGGGAATTTGTGTAATGAGGGCAGCTAAGAAGGCGAAAAAGTCCGAAACCAGCGACAGTGCGGTCGCGACGAACGGGAAGTTGAAGGGCAAGGACTATGAACGCGAACTCGCCAGACTGCATGTCGGGTTGGTCAAGCTGCAGCAATGGGTCGTCCATAAGGGCCTGAAGGTCTGCATCGTCTTCGAGGGACGTGACGGCGCCGGCAAGGGCGGCACTATCAAGGCGATCACCGAGCGGGTTAGCCCGCGCATATTCCGCGTCGTCGCGCTGCCGGCGCCGACCGAACGCGAGAAATCGCAAATGTACGTGCAGCGCTACATTCGGCACTTCCCGGCGGCGGGCGAAATCGCCATCTTCGACCGCAGCTGGTACAACCGCGCCGGCGTCGAGCGCGTGATGGGCTTCTGCACCGACGAGCAGGCGAAGCGCTTCCTACAACTTGCGCCTCTGACCGAAAGGGCGATGGTCGAATCAGGGATCATCCTGCTGAAATACTGGCTGGAGGTCAGTGAGGAGGAACAGACCCGACGGCTGGAGGCCCGCATCGACGACGGACGCAAGATCTGGAAGCTGTCGCCGATGGACCTGAAGTCATACAGCCGATGGTATGACTATTCGCGTGCACGCGACGAAATGTTCCAGGCCACCGATACGCCGTGGGCGCCGTGGTACGTGGTGCATTCTGACGACAAGAAGCGGGCGCGGCTGAATGTGATCACGCACCTGCTGAAGCATATTCCCTACGAGAACCTGCCGCGCGAAAAGACCAAGCTGCCGGACCGGCAGAAGGCGCATGGCTACAAGGAGCCGGACTACGCTTACAAGCGTGTCCCCGAGTTGACCTGGCCGTCCAGCTGACGCAAACGATGCCACGCGGCTCGATGTACTGCGCGACGGCGGGAGGCGGCGGACGCTGGACTGACGCATCCCGTCCTGACTCCAGCACAGGACCAACGGGGTTGATCCAGATCAATGCGGTGCGGTGGGCTTGGTGGAGTTATGCCGGATCTGAATGAGATCTGACGCTTCGGACATTGAAGCGGAATTGTCATTTGTTTCAGTACTAGCCCTGGGGCAGACCCACAGCACAGCAGCGGGGAGCAAACAATGCAGATGTGGCCTGGCTTCGACGCGGTTCAGGAATACTGGCAGGACGCTTGGCAGCGTTCGATCCTGTTCCTCGATGTGCTGCGGGAGCGCGGCAATATCTACCTTGAACACAGCGCGAAGGAGGTGCCGCACGTCCTCAGCTTCAAGGTCGAGCTTATTCGCGACGGTCGTACGCTCGCCCGCCCGGTGAACTATGCGCTTGTCCGCGTCATCCCGAGGGAAGGGACGAAGATCGACCCGACGAAGGCACCTGTCGTGGTGGTGGATCCGCGAGCCGGCCACGGTCCTGGCATAGGCGGGATGAAGCAAGAGAGCGAGATTGGCGTTGCCCTGGCAGCCGGGCATCCCTGCTACTTCATCGGATTTCTGCCTAAGCCGATCCCGGGTCAGACGATCGAGGATGTCTGTCGCGCCGAGGCAACCTTCATCGAAGAGGTGGCAGCCCGCCACCCGAACGCTGACGGCAAACCTGTGGTGATCGCCAACTGTCAGGCCGGCTGGCAGATCATGATGACGGCGGCGATCAAGCCCACCCTGATGGGACCGATCATGCTGGCCGGCTCGCCGCTGTCGTATTGGGCGGGCGTACGCGGCAAAAATCCTATGCGATATCTCGGCGCTATGCTGGGTGGCACCTGGCTCACGGCGTTGTCCGGTGACCTGGGCAACGGCATCTTCGACGGCGCCAATCTGGTCGCCAACTTCGAGTCACTCAATCCGGCCAACACCTATTGGACCAAAGCGTACAATGTCTACTCGAAGGTAGATACCGAAGCTGAGCGGTTCCTGGACTTCGAAACCTGGTGGGGCAGTCCGGTCCTGTTGAATGCCGAGGAAATGCAGTGGATCGCCGACAATCTGTTCGTCGGCAACCGGCTATCGACCGGCCAACTCCACACATCAGACGGTGTGCGCGTCGATCTGCGCAATATCACTGCGCCCATCATCGTGTTCTGCTCCTGGGGCGACAACATCACGCCACCGCAACAGGCCCTGGGCTGGATCCTCGACCTCTATGACCATGAACGGGAGATCGTCGAGAACGGCCAGACCATCGTCTACACGATGCATCAGAGCATCGGTCATCTTGGCATTTTTGTCTCTGGCAAGGTCGCAACTAAGGAACATGGTGAGTTCGTTTCCTGCATCGAATTGATCGATGCTCTGCCGCCGGGCCTGTATGAGGCGGTCATCACCGAGGTCGACGAGAATACCGTCAATCGCAACCTGGTCGACGGCAAGTACCTGTTCCGCCTGGAAGCCCGCACGCTGGACCACATCCGAGCATTGGGGACCAACGACGCGGCCGATGATAAGCGCTTTGCTACAGTCGCGCGCGTATCGGAGATCAACCGGGGGCTCTACGAGAGCATGGTTGCTCCGGCGATTCGGATGTCGATGACGGAACCGATGGCGGAGGCGTCCCGAGCGGTTCATCCGAACCGCCTCCGCTTTGCAATGTTCTCCGACCGGAACCCGTTCATGGCGCCGGTCAAGGGACTAGCTCAATCGGTGCGTTCGTCACGGCTGCCCGTCAGTGCCGACAATCCGTGGCTGGCCATGGAGCAGGCAGCTTCGTCGTGGATCACAACCTGCCTGCACAGTTTTGGCGAGTTGCGTGATTCGATGACCGAAGCAGTATTCCTGAATGCGTATGGCTCGCCATGGCTGCAGGCGCTGGTCGGGCTTGGCGGCCCGCAAACCGCTCACCACCGGATCGAACGCGATTTGGTCCGCGAGGCAGATATCGCCCGACTGCGCGCCGAACTGGAAAAGCAGTTCGAGGTTGGCGGCATAACGGAGGCTGCCATGCGGGCCTTGATCTATATCCGTATGCCCGAGGGCAGCATCGATGAGCGCGGGTTCTCAGTGCTGAAGATGATCCATGCCTCACGTCCTGCCGAGAAGCAGATGAGCCTGGCTCAGTTCAAAGAGATGGTGCGGCAACAATATCTGTTGGTATGCCTGGATCAGGACCGCGCCGTCAGCAGCTTGCCGAAGCTGCTTGGCAGCGATGCCGGAGCGCGGAAGACGGCGCTGGAGATGCTGCATCGGGTCTTTGCAGCCCGCAGTGAAATGTCAAACGAGGGCAAGCGCCGTCTGAAGCAGATCGAGGCGATATTAGCGACCAACGCCACCAAGGTAAGCAAGACCGAGGCTGAACATGCCTGAATCGGCGGGCTCTCCGATAGCGCACGAGAAATATGAGCGGCTGGTCAACGCTGCCCAGGCTTTACCCACGATCAAGGTGGCCATTGCCCACCCGTGCGATGATGTGTCTTTGCAGGGGGCCGTTGAGGCAGCGCGATTGCGGC
>JBKPOG010000154.1:0-40715 GCA_046732975.1 Pseudomonadota bacterium | reverse complement strand
GCTTGGCGTTGATTGGTGGGCACGCCGCATGGAACTGACACCGTGGCTCGCACGGTGCTCGCTGATCGCCATCCTGCGCGGGGTGAAACCGGATGAGGTGGTCGCGATTGGCCAGGCGCTGGCGCGCGCGGGCATCGCCATCGTGGAAGTGCCGCTCAATTCCCCGCAACCGATCGACAGTATCAGGCGCCTCGCACGGTCCTTCGGTGACCAGCTGCTGATCGGCGCCGGGACGGTGATGACGGCCGCAGAGGTGGGTGAGATTGCCACCGCCGGCGGCAAGCTGATCGTTACACCGCATGCCGATGCGACGATCGTGCGCGCGGCGAAGCAGCGGGGGCTCCTCGCCGTGCCCGGGTGCTTCACGCCGACCGAGGCATTCGCGATGCTGGCCGCAGGAGCGGACGCACTGAAGCTGTTTCCAGCGGAAGCGGCCAATCCATCGGTGCTGCGGGCGTTGCTCGCGGTATTGCAAGCGGGTACGGCGGTCTTGCCGGTGGGTGGGATCGGTGAGGCCAGTATCGCCGACTGGCGCGCGGCGGGTGCGGCAGGCTTCGGCATCGGTTCAGCAATTTACCGGCCCGGGGACACCCCGGAGACGGTTGCCGCCAAGGCACGCGGGCTGGTAAGCGCCATGGGCAGGTGAGGCCACAAGGAGGGAACCGCGATGTCCGACCCGCTCCCATTCCGTCCGTACTCTCCCGGCACGCAGCCGCCGTACGATGCGCCAGGCTATCTGGGCACCGTCAAGCGGCATCCAAAGCAGAAGCTGCATCCGATGCCGCACACAATCACCGAGACGACCGGCCCCGGCTTCTCGCCCGACCGGTTCCCGCCGTTGACGGACCTGACGGCGGCGAAGGGAAAGCCAGCGATTGGAGAGCGCATCATCGTTGCCGGCACGATCACCGATGAGGATGGCCGGCCTGTGCCCAACACGATGGTGGAGATCTGGCAGGCCAACGCGACAGGGCGCTACGACCACCCGGCGGACCAGCACGACGCGCCGCTTGATCCGAACTTCCACGGCACGGGGCGGGTCTTCACGGATGAGCAAGGGCGGTACCGGTTTCTGACGATCCGGCCCGGGGCCTATCCCTGGCCGAACCACAAGAATGCCTGGCGGCCCAACCACATCCACTTTTCGTACTTCGGCCCGGCCTTCGCCACTCGGCTGATCACGCAGATGTATTTCCCAGGGGATCCGCTTCTGGCATTCGATCCGATCTTCCACGCAGTCCCGGACGAGCATGCGCGCAACCGGCTGATTGCGGTGTTCGACCTCGACATCACCGAACCGGACTACGCACTGGGGTATCGCTTCGATGTGGCGCTACGTGGTCGCGCCGCTACGCCAATGGAGGGTTGAGCGATGCCGATTGCGACCGCGAGCCAGACGATCGGGCCCTATTGGCACCTGATGGAGGATCCGTCCTGGTCCGACCTGACGCGGTTTGGCGCCACTGGTGAAAAGATCACGCTGACGGGCGCTGTGCTGGATGGCGACGGCAAACCATGCGCTGATGCATGCGTGGAGATCTGGCAGTCGGATCCGCCGGCATCAGATAATTTCCCGGGCTTCGGTCGCAGCAATACCGATGGAGGCGGTGTTTACCGCTTTACCACCGTGAAGCCCGGGCCTGTGCCTGGCCGGGGCAATGCACAGCAGGCGCCGCATATCGCGATCTGCGTGCTGTCGCGCGGCCTGATGCGCGCTCTGGTGACCCGCGCGTATTTTCAGGGGGAAAAGCTGAATGACGCTGATCCTCTGTTGATGTCCATCGAGGAACCGGCGCGACGGGGCACGCTGATCGCGCGACCTGCCGCGCCGGGAACATGGCGAATGGATGTGCGGTTGCAGGGAGAGGGAGAGACGGTCTTTCTCGACGTGTAGATCCGGTTGCCGCTCATTCGTGGATCGGCGTGTCTTGTCGTCCGTGCTTCTCATGCGATGGTCTTGGGCTTTATCCCGCTGCCTGGGTGGCGTCCGGCTCCGTTGGATATCGCCGCAGCAGCAGCAACATCAGCGCCATCGAAGGCAACGCGGCGAACACGCACAGTGCGTAGAACCCGATCCACCCCAGCTGCGCTGCGAGGACGCCGGAAACGCCGCCGATCGTGTGAACCGCAATGGCGGCGAGAGAGGACAGCAGCGCGTAGTGAGTGGCGGTGAAGGCGCGCGAGCAGAGGCCGGAGAGATAGGTAATGAATGCTGCATCGGCCATGCCCTGGGCCAACGCCTCTGTGGTGACGGTGCCGTAGAGCACGTGGTACTCGCCGGCGGATACCGCGAGCAGCAGGTACATCGCCATGGCGATGGTCTGCGCCCAGCCGGTGCGTAGCAGGGCGCGGCCTGTGCCAATGCGCGCAACCAGCCAGCCGCCGAGTGCGATGCCGGCCAGAGTACCCCCGAGGGAGAACCAGCCAGTAGCGGCGATTGCCTCACGCGAGAAGCCCAGTGCTCGGTAAAACGGCGCGGTCATGATGCCGGCCATCGCTTCGCCCAGCTTGAAAAGCGCGACAAAGGCGAGGATCAGCAGCGCCCCGCGCCGTGTGAGGAAATCGCGCAGCGGCTCGAGGACGGCGTGCGCCAACCGGGCAGCGATGCCAGCCGAGACCAGGCGGCGGCCGGTAGGTTCTGGTTCCGGTGCGAGCAGTGTGGCGAACAGGCCGCAGCCGATCAAAGCGGCAATGCCGATCAAGGCAAAATGCCAGCCGATGGTAGAGACGACGGATATCACACCGGTCGTGGCGATCAGCAAAGCGACCCTGTAGCCCCAGATGTAGGCCGCCATCGCGGCGCCTTGCCGATACGTAGGATAGGTCTCGATGCGCCAGGCATCCACCACGATGTCCTGGCTGGCAGAGAGGAAGGCAACCAGCGCCGCTAGGATCAGCGAAAGGAACGGCCGGTGCGCAGGCTCGGACAGAGCCAGCAGCGCCGCGGCGGTAGCAAGAGCAGGCTGGATGGCGGCAAGCCAGCCACGGCGGCGCCCCAACCTGTGAAGCGGCCCGGGAGCCGGCGCATTGTCCAGGACGGGAGCCCAGAGGAATTTTAGCGAGTAAGCGAGACCGATATTGGCGGTGAGTCCGATGACGGCGAGCGAGACGCCACCTTCGGACAGCCACAATCGCAAGGTGAAGCCAGAGAGCGGCAAAGGCAGGCCGGCGACGAAGCCGTAGGCGGCCATGATGGCAAGGGCAGGGTCACTGCGGGGTTGTCCCCTCCCACCGCCCCCCTCCCGCAAGGGGAGGGGGAGGAGTTCAGGGGATATCGGCGTCGCCCCTGCCGAGTGGACGCTGCATAGTGACGACATCCACCCAACGGCCGAACTTGATGCCAGCTGCCCGCATGGTGCCCACCATGTGGAAACCAAGGCTGGCATGCACGCCGATCGAGCCGGTGTTCTCGGAGTCGCCGATCACCGCGATGATTTGGCGCATGCCCGCAGCGGCGGCGTCATCGATCAGGCGCGCAACCAGTGCCTTGCCAACACCCTGCCCGCGGACATCCTCGCGAACGTACACGCTGTCCTCGGCACAGAACCGATAGGCCGAGCGGTCGCGGAATTGAGTGTAGTAGGCATAGCCGAGAACGCCAGTCGCATCGGTCGCCACTAGCCACGACCAACCGCGCTGCAGGACCCTTGCGACTCGATCCGCCATCTCCTCGACCGATGGCGGAACTTCCTCAAATGTGCCTGCGCCGGTCAGCACGTGGTGCGCATAGATCGACTGGATCTCCGCAATGTCGGCTTGGGTCGCCGCGCGAATTTGCATGGACTGTGCCTCTCCGCTCAGATGGGGAGTCCAAGCACGTCCGCGGCGTCGCACGCAAACGCGAGTAGTCCCCGGTCCAGGCCGGGGCCGGCGACCAGCGATAATCCAACTGGCGCACCGTCGACCATGCCGGCGGGCAAGGTGACTTCGGGAAGACCGCAGAGGCTGGCGATCGCCGTCACGCCGATGGTGGCAGCGCGTACCGCGTCTTGTTCGGCCGGTCGCGATGTGAGCAGCGGCGCCGGACACGGACTGGTCGGGAACACCAACACCGCCCCGGCGGCGAGCAACGGCCGGACGCGCGCTTGGAGCACACGGCGAAAGGCGCGGCCAGGGCCGGCGATAGCGGGATCGGTTGCTTTGGAGGCCGCGAAGCGCTCACGGACGCCTGGGCCCAGTCGCGGTTTCACCGTCTCGATCCAATCACCTAGCGACGCCCATACCTCCTCCGCCTGCACGGTACGGAAGTGGTCGAACAGGCTATCGATGCCCTCGGGTGCGATACGAACGCCTATGGCGCGGCCACGCAGCTGCTCGATCCGTTCCAGCCGCGGGCGGAGCACCTCGGCCACCTCGGGACGGGCGTTCACCCATGCCTCCTCGACCCGGAGCAGCGGGCCATCGACAGGCTGCCGGCCGCCGGGCAGCAGAACATCGCCCACCCCCGCCAGGAGCGAGGCAGTACGGCTGAACCAACCACAGGTGTCAAAGCTTGGCGCCAATGGGCACGCGCCGGCTAGGCTGACTGCGCCGTGGCTCGGGCGGATGCCGTAGAGGCCACAGTAGCTGGCCGGAATGCGCACGGAACCGGCGGTATCGGAGCCGAGTGCAAAGTCGACCAGGCCAGCGGCAACCGCGGAGGCAGAGCCGCAGCTCGACCCCCCGGGGAAACGGTCCGGTGCACGAGGATTGATGGGGGTCCCTTGCCAGACGTTTTCCCCAGTCAGTCCGTACGCGAGTTCCACGGTCTTGGTCTTGCCCACCAAGCGCGCACCAGCCTGTAACAGAGAGGTGACGACCGGCGCAGTCGCGGTGGCGGCAGGATGGCTGGCCGCCCAGTCTGGGTTACCATAGGTCGTTACGCTGCCGATTACGTCGAACAGGTCCTTTACGGCAAAGTTCAGACCTGTGAGTCGGCCAGTCCCAAGAGGCGGCCGCTCCAGTCGTCGACCGGGAACAAAGGCATCGGTCACATCGCCTTCCAGTATTGCCATTCGTTGTGTCCTCGCATCCTGGCTGTATCATAGGACGACGGGCCAACCTTCCCGGGTAGCCGCCGCATGGCCAAGGAATTGTTTGGCAAGTTGTAAACATTCTGAGGCATACTGCGCACGATCTTCCTTCCGTCGATGTTACGGTTTTGGCGGATTGGTTCCAGGCCCGGCCACGTAATGACGGCGGGCGACGGCCGTCATAGGGGCGCTTTGGGCCCACAGTATGGAACATGCCTTCGAGGGGGACTACGCGTGGATGTAAATGACGGACATACCTCCGGACCTCCGGGGCAGGGTCACGCACTGACCGATACCGGCGGGGACGCGGCCAACCGGATTCCGGTGGGATTGGAAGGCGTCGAAGAAAGACCCGTTCACCCGCGCCTGATGGCGATGATTGTCGCCGGCCGGTACCATGGGCAGGAGCTTGATCCGAACGAGTTCCGCGGCACGCCTGGGGAAGCCGCACCGACAGCGGCGGCACTGTCAACCTGGGCCCAGAATGCCGGAATGTGGGCGCGCGCGGTGCGGCTTCGCTGGCGCCACCTCATGCGCTTCGACAATGCTGCGCCAGTGGTGCTGCTGTTCAATGACGGCACCGCGGGCCTGCTGACCGCGGTCAACACCGAGCACAAGGTCGTCTTCATCAAGGACCCGACTGGTCCGGCGGCCGACGCACCGGTGCCTGTGGACGAATTGCGCCTGTCTGAGGTGTGGTCAGGCGATGCAGTCCTGGTCCGCGCCAATCGCGGGTACGTCGATACCGACGCGCCGTTCTCGCTCCGCTGGCTGTTCGGGCTGGTGATGCAGGAGAAGCGCTCGCTGCGCGAAATCGGCTTCGCTTCGTTGGCACTTAGTATCCTGACGATCTTCCCCCCGTTCCTTGTGATGACGGTCGTGGACAAGGTGCTGACCCACAGCTCCTACTCCACCCTGGCGCTGATCGGGGTGATCGTCTCCATTGCGATCCTTTACGAGACGCTGCTGGGATACGCACGCCGGCTAATTGTGCTTGTGGTTGGCACGCGGATCGATGCGCGGCTGAACCTGCACGTTTTCAATCGCCTATTGCGATTGCCGCTGGACTACTTCGAGCGCCACCCGGCCGGTGAGACGATGTATCGGATCAGCCAGGTGCACCGGATCCGCGAGTTCATAACCGGCAAGCTGCTATCGGCATTTCTGGACTTGATGACGCTGTGCGTACTTCTGCCGTTCCTGTTCTGGTTGAACGCACCATTGGCCTGGATCGTGCTGGCTTGCGCCTGCGTCATTGCGCTGATCATCCTGGTGTTCCTGAAGCCGCTGGCAGCGATTTTCCAACGCGTGGTGCAGGCGGAGACCGATAAGCAGGCAGCACTCGGCGAGACGGTGTTCGGCGTAAAGACCGTGAAGTCGCTGGCGTTGGAGCCGCAACGCAAGCAGTTGTGGGACGAGCGAGTTGCCGAAGCCGGGAAATGGCGGCTCGCATATGGAAAACTTGGCAACTGGCCGCAGACGCTGGTGACGCCGATCGAGCGCTTCATGTGGATGGGTGCGATCCTGCTCGGCGTGTATTGGGCACTGAGTGACCAAACCGGCGCAGGGGCCGGGGCGCTGTTCGCATTCATGATGCTGTCGCAGCGCGTTGCACAGCCGCTGGTACAACTCGCGCGGCTGACGGACGAGTACCAGGACGTGGCAGCGTCGATCGGACTGGCAGCTTCGGTGCTGAACCGACCGCTGGAGGTGGATGCTGCCTCGGGCGGGTTGCGCCCACGATTCGCGGGCGCAATCAGCTTCGAGGATGTCACCTTCACCTATGCCGGCACCAAGGTGCCGGCCCTGGATCGAATCAGCTTTTCTATCCCGGCAGGGACGATGTTGGGTATCGTGGGTCGGTCAGGGTCGGGCAAGTCCACCATTGCGCGGCTGCTGCAAGGCATCAACCGCGACTACTCGGGGTTTTTGAAGATTGATGGCTCCGATCTGCGAGAGATCAACCTGCGTCATTTGCGCCAGAGCTTCGGTGTGGTTTTGCAGGACAACTTCCTGTTTCGTGGCTCGATTCGCGACAACATCCTGGCCGGCCGTCCTGGCCTGACATTGGAGGATGCGGTTCGTGCGGCGCGGCTGGCTGGCGCTGAAGAGTTCATCGAGCGGATGCCGAACGGGTATGAGACCTACATCGAGGAAGGCTCTCCCAACCTATCGGGCGGCCAGCGACAGCGGCTGGCGATTGCCCGCGCGCTGATCAACGACCCGCGCATTCTGATTTTGGACGAGGCCACCAGCGCGCTTGATCCCGAATCGGAAGCGCTGGTCAACGCCAACCTGCTCCGCATCGCACGCGGCCGCACCATGATCATCGTGTCGCACCGATTGTCGTCGCTAACGGAATGTGATCAGACCCTCGTCCTGGAGAAGGGCTGCGTGATGGACATCGCTCCGCATCGCACTTTGCTGGAGCGTTGCACCGTTTATCGCCAGCTTTGGGCACAGCAAAATCGTCACCTCGAAACGCAAGGTTCCCGCCATGCCGCGCTCGCCCCGACGCTCGTCCAAGGCGATTAGCACAGTCGTCGACGACCGGGGCGATCCCACGCTGCCGGTCATCCTCGAGTTCCAGATGCCCTCTACGGCGATCACCGCGGCGGCGGTGCCGCGATCGGCACGCCACGTCGTCTGGATCGTTGTCAGTATGCTCGCCGCGATTCTGGTGGCTCTGGGCACGATCCATGTCGATCGCGTGGTGACTGCACAGGGGCGCGTGGTTTCGAGATCGCACACGATCGTGGTGCAGCCGCTGGACACTTCTATCGTGCGCTCGATTGAGGTGCATGAAGGCGAGTCGGTGCAGGCCGGCCAAGTGCTGGCTCAGCTCGACCCAACTTTCGCCGCGGCCGACATGGGGGCGCTGGCGGCGCAGGTTGCTAGCCTTCAGGCTCAGGTCTCGAGGTTGCAGGCAGAAGCCAGTGGGCAGCCGTTTACATATGCAGGAACCGATCCCAATCTGGCCCTGCAGGCGGCGACATATGCTCAGCGGCAGGCGGAGTACAACTTCAAGCTCGAAAACTACACGCAGAAGACCAATGGCCTCGTCGCCAATATTGCCAAGGCGAATGCGGACGCCGCCGGCTTCCGCGACCGGCTGCAGGTTGCGACGCAGGTCGAAAAGATGCGACACGATCTTGAACAGCTACAGGTCGGCAGCAAGCTGAACACGCTGGCAGCGATGGACAATCGAGCTGAGATGGATCGCGATTTGCGAGGGGCTATGGAGACGGTGTCCAGTGCACAGCGGGACTTGGCCGCCCTGGTGGCTGAGCGCAACGGCTACGTGCAGTCATGGCACGCCGACGTTTCAGAGAAGCTGGCCGACGCCACCAGCAAACTGTCCGATGCACGGGAGTCGCTGAATAAGGCGCAGTTACGCAAGCAGTTGGTCGAACTGCGGGCGGATCGCGATGCGACAGTGCTGACGGTCGCAAAGGTATCTGTAGGTTCGGTTCTGCAATCGGGCCAGCAGTTCATCACGCTGATAGAGGCCGACGCGCCCCTGGAGATCGAGGCGAATATCAACGGGCGCGACGACGGATTTGTGCATGTGGGTGACCCGGTGGCGATCAAATTCGACACTTTCCCGTTCGTTCAGTACGGGATGGCGTATGGGACGGTTCGCACGATCAGCGCTGACAGCTTCACCGCGCAGGACGATCAGCGGAATCCGACTGGCGCTATACCGTTGCCGGGCAACACAAGTGAGCCATTCTATCGTGCGCGCGTGACTATTGACCGAGTCGAACTGCATGGCACACCGCAAGGGTTCAGATTGCTACCTGGAATGCCGGTAACCGCCGACATCAAGGTTGGCAAGCGAACCGTGCTGCAATACCTGCTCGGTCGAGCGCTGCCTGTGGCATCCGAGGGGATGCGCGAACCCTGACACACAGTAGACAGATCTGAGATAAAATTTGGTGGCGCTTGTCGATCGACTATTTGCGCTGACGCCGACCGCCGCGCTGCGGCGGGCAGTGCGGCTGGCTGAGCAGAAGAACTTCAAGCGGGCGTTTCCCCTATTGGCGAGGGCAGCGCGGGCGGGCATAGCCGAGGCGGAGTATCGGCTTGGCCGGTCCTATCTGGAGGGCGCCGGCGTGCCGCCCAGCCGGACCGAGGGCGCGCGCTGGTTGGAACGCGCGGCGGCTCAAGGTTATGTCGAAGCGCAGGCGCAGCTCGCGACCTTGGCGATCCACGGACTAGTGACACAGTCGGAGGACGCTTCGTCAACGCGGCTCTTCGCTTCCCAGGAGGCCACGGCGCCTGACTTCGAGGCTGGGCTCCATTGGGCCAGCAAGGCGGCTCAGGGCGGCTCCGCCGATGGCCAGGCGGTGCTTGGCTACATCCTCACGTCTGGCCCCGAGAATGTGCGCGACCTGGAGGATGCGCATCGCTGGTACGAGCGGTCTGCTACGGCTGGCAGCCCACAGGGCGCTCTCGGGTTTGCGCTGTCGCTGGCGCGCGACGCCAAGACGCCAGAGCAGCACGCCGAGGTGGCGCAGTTCCTGCGCAAAGCGGCTGATGCCGGCCTGCCCACGGCACTGTACCTACTTGCAGTAATTACGGAACGCGGCATGGCCGGGCCCGCCGATCGCGCCGCTGCCATCCAGCTGTTCCGTCAAGCTGCCGAAAAAGGCAACCGGCCGAGCCAAGCGCGCTGGGGCATGGCTTTGATGGAAGGCCTGACGGTGCCCGCCAACCCTGTCGAGGGCGAGTCGTGGCTGCGCCGGGCGGCGCTCGCCGGCGATCCGGAGGCCGCCGCGGTGGTGGGCGACATGTATGCCAAAGGCGGCAAGCTGCCGCCCAACTTTGCCGAGGCGGCGATGTGGTTCCGTCGCGCGGCGGAGGCAGGTCACCGTGGCGGGGCACGCGCGTTGGGCATGATGCATCTGACCGGAGCCGGTGTGCCGCGTGATTCGGAGGAGGCAGCGCGCTGGTTCCGCGTGTCTGCCGATGCGGGGGACGGCGCGGCGCGCGTCGACCTCGCCAACCTGCTGCTGCGTGGCGAGGGCGGCACGGATGACGCCATCCGCACCCGCGAATGGTTCGAAAAGGCCGCGGCGTCAGGCGACCTGGTCGCAGCATTCAATTTCGGCGTCTGCCTTGCGGAAGGTGTCGGCGTCGAACGGGATGACCGCAAGGCAGCCCAGTGGCTGCGCCGGGCGGCGGATGGCGTGGTGAACGCGCAGTACTGGTACGGTCGCATGTTGGTCGAAGGCCGCGGGGTGGATGCGAATCCCGAGGAAGGCCGCGCCTGGATCAAGCGGGCCGCCGATGTCGGCATGGTAGAGGCTGAAGTTCAGTTGGCCGAGCTGATGCTGACGGGCCGGGGGGGACCGAAGGATCATCCTGGAGCGCTGGCGCTGTTCGAAAAGGCGGCGGGGCGCGGCCATGTCGGTGCGATGTTCGCCATGGGTGCCATGCATGGCGGAGGCCATGAGGTGCCGACCGACCGGCCGGCGGCGCAGCGCTGGTTCCGTGCGGCAGCGGAACGTGGTCATGCCTATGCGCAAATGATGTTCGGTCGATACCTCGCGCGGGGGCTCGCCGGTGAACGCGACTTCGACCAAGCCCGGATATGGTTGGAGCGGGCGCTCGCCCAAGGTCTGCAGGAGGCACGCAACGACCTTGCAGCGCTGCCTCCGGCGGCGACTGAGGCGCGGCAAGCAGAGCCACAGGCGGTCGGCCACTGAGCGGGCCGACAGATCCGGCGGCACTCTCATTAGAGGCATTTCAGCATGGCCAGGCGGCAACTGCCGCCGGTGACTGGCGCAATGCGCTGCGATGGTTGGACCGTGCCTGGCGCCTGACGCCGCGAGATCCGACGGTGGCGTTGGCGCTGGCGACAGCGTGTCTGGGCCACAACGACAGCCGCGCGGAGGCGCTGTTCGCGGGCATCGTCGCGGAGCACGACGTGCGCGAGGCATGGCTCGGGCTGGCGACTGCGCGTCGGCGCTTGGGGGACACCTGCGGCGCGGCGGAGGCGCTGGCCGAGGTGCGACGCCGGTACGTGGTGGGCGAGGATGCGGCCGCGGTCGCCAAAGCAAATAGCATCCCTAAAGCCGCTCGCGATGCGAGCGACAGACCGACGCCAACTGTAGGGTGTGTGCGCGGACAGGACGGCGGGTTGGTGGGATGGGCGTGGCATCCGCGAGACCCCGCCAGAGATCCCGTGCTGACCATCCAACCGCTGAAAGGAAAAGGGCGCCTGACGGTCAAGGCGTCCGACACAACCGTGGAGATCGAAGGATTACTGGCTCGCCCGCGCGGTTTTGCGGTCCCGGAGTTGCCCTTCCGCGGACCGGTACGGGTGTTGGGAAGCGATGGCAAGGACCTGCTTGGAAGCCCGTTGCACCCCCGGCGCAAACTCATGCCGGTCCCGGTGGCCGCCACCGTGCCACGCCAGCAAGGCTCGCGCCGGCGGTTCCCGGTCGACGTTGTCATACCGGTGCATGGGAGCGTGCGTCATACACTGGCTTGCCTGGACAGCGTGATGGCCGGGCTGCGGCGGGGCGGCCGGGTCATCGTGGTCGACGACGCCTCCGAAGAGCGGGAATTGTTGGCCGCATTGGACGCGCTGCAGCGACGCGGCCGGATCGTCCTCATTCGACATCGGAGGAACCGCGGATTCCCTACCAGCGCGAATGAGGGAATCCGCGCTGCGGGTGGGCACGATGTAGTGCTGTTGAACAGCGATACGCTGGTGGCGCCGGATTGGCTGGAAGCACTTCGGGCGGTTGCATACAGCGCACCTGACATTGGCACGGTGACGCCGCTGTCGAACGACGCGACCATCGTGACGTATCGTTACCGTCGGCCGAATCTCGCGGACACCATTCACCTCGATGCGCTGGCGCGACACGCGAACGGCCTACGCGCGGTCGATATTCCGGTAGGCGTCGGGTTCTGCCTCTACCTGCGCCGCGCATGTATCGATGCGGTGGGCCCGTTCCGTGCGGAAATATTTGCGCAGGGATACGGCGAAGAGAACGACTTCTGCCTCCGCGCACGTCATCTGGGGTGGCGAAGCGTTGCGGCGCCGGGAGTATTCGTTGCACATGTTGGCGGGCAGTCATTCGGTGGTGCGGCGGTTCATCTGCGGACGCGCAACTCGGTGCTGCTGGAGCGACTGCATCCCGGTTACGAGAAGCTGATCGAGGCGCATGTGCAGCGAGATCCGCTGGCCACTGCCCGCCGTCGGCTTGATCTGGCGCGCTGGCGGGATGGTCGGCGGCGGGGCGACAGATCGATGATCGTGGTCAGCCATGCTGAAGGTGGTGGTGTTGAGCGACAGGTCGAGGCTGCGACCGCGCGGCATCGGGCACACGGACTGCGGGTGATCGTGCTGCGGCCGGCTTGTGATGGCGCCGGCCGCCGCTGCGTCGTAGTTGGCGAGGAGTTCCCGGACCTTCGCTACGCTATGCCTGAGGAACTGAGCGCGCTGCAGCGGCTGCTGGCCGGCGAGCGTCCAATCGGCATCGAACTGCATCACCTTGTCGGCCATCATCCCGCGATCATCGAGCTGATCAGGGATCTGGACGTGCCGTACGAGGTGCATGTGCACGATTATGCATGGCTGTGCGGACGGGTCGCGCTGGTGAGGTCTGAGGGTCGTTATTGCGGGGAACCGCATGTGGCGCAGTGCGAGTTGTGCGTTGCTGAGGGCGGGAACCTGATCGACGAAGACATCAAGGTCGCAGCGCTGCGTCGTCGGTCAACGAAGCTGCTGGCCGGTGCGCGGTGCGTGGTGGTGCCCTCGGAAGATGCGCGGGTCAGAATTCAGCGCTACTTCCCCTCAGTTCGACCGGTGGTGCAGCCGCACGAGAATGATTTGGCGATCGCAGAGCCGCCCTCATTTCCTGCGACAGGTCCGTTCCGGGTATGCGTCATCGGCGCGATCGGTGTGCACAAGGGATTCCAGGTGTTGCTCGACTGCGCGCGAGACGCGGATGCGAGGGACCTGCCGCTGGAGTTTGTCGTTGTGGGTCACACGATCGACGACCGGGCGCTGCTGGCCACCGGCCGTGTGTTCGTCACCGGCCCTTATGCAGCGGACGAGGCAGTGGCGCTGATCAGGTCCCAGCATGCGAGGTTGGCGCTGCTGCCCTCGATCTTTCCGGAAACGTGGTGCCTTACGCTCGGAGAGGCCTGGCAGGCAGGACTGCGCGTCGTAGCATTCGACCTGGGCGCCCAGGCGGAGCGAATTCGCCGCACAGGCCGCGGCATTCTATTACCACTTGGACTTTTTCCTGCTCAGATTAATAACGCGATGGTTGCAGAAGCTGGATCGACTCGGCATGAATTGCTGTTCTCGGGATAAGTGCAACAACCAGAGCGAGAATACCGCATGTCGGAAGCTGTCACTGCTGCCCCCAAGGCCACATCCGCAAAGCCGGTTCCGAACACCACTGCCGGAACGGGTCGTGTCGCCGAACTGAAGGTATCCGGCCATTTGATGACGTTGGAAACCGGGCTGTTCTGCGTATTCCAGGTGCCCGGCTCGCCATCGGCAAATGACCGCTCCGGTCTGCCCGGGGTGCGCGTCTCGCTGCCGCCCGGGCCGGTCGGGCGGCCTGACGCCATCAGTATCAGCACGTTTCGTGAGGATGGCTGGATGAACGGCGGCGACTCGGCTGCATTGGTTCGTGTCTCGCACGGACCGGCACAGATATTGGTCACCGTCTATCAGGCGCCATCAGCGCCTCCTGAAGTAGCGCCACGGCTGCAGGTGATGCGGCTTGGGCCCGGCGCGGATGGGCAGGCTGTGGCGGGAGCACCCACGCAGGCAGGCCTCGGAGGCGCTGCGCCCGGCGATGCTGAAGTCGTAGCGCATGTACAGCGGACCGGAGATGTCCCGGCCAAGATTGGCGAGTGGATTGGCCAGCGCGGCAGTAGACTGTGGATCGAGGGATTCAGCTTGACGCCGCGCAATGGCGTGAAGCCATCGGACATCGAGTACCAGGCGGTGCTGGGACGCGGGTGGATGTCGCCTTGGATCGAAGGGGGCAAATTCTGCGGTAGCCGCGGCATGGCACTGCCGCTGCTCGGCTTGAAACTGCGGCTCAAGGGTAATGTATCCAAGACGCATGAGTGCAGCTATTCGGCGACATTTGTTGATGGCAGCTCGACGGGGCCAGTGGCAGCGGGTGAGACGTGTGAGGCGGAGAGCTTGGCCGCGCTCGAATCGTTTCAATTAGTGATTCGCCGCAAAGGCAAGGAACCGGCACCAGCGAAGGCGCCGCGGAAGAAGTCACGCTGAGCCCCCTCTACACCACCCATGAAATTCCTTTTCGTACACCAGAACTTTCCCGGCCAGTATCTGCATATCGTCCGGCACCTTGTCAGGGCGAAGAAGCACGACGTGGTCTTCGTCAGTGAGCCAAATGCCAACCGCATTGATGGCGTACGCGTGGTGCCTTACCCGAAGCCGGCGGGTCCGCCGGCGGAGGTCCACGTTGCCGCGCGGAAACTAGATGCAGCACTCCGGCGCGCCGATATCGTTGCGCACACGGCGCAGAACCTAAAGCAGCTTGGGTTTCGGCCGGACATCATCATCGGACATCATGGCTGGGGGGAGCTGCTCAATGTGCGCGATGTCTGGCCGGATACGCCGCTTCTCGGTTACTTCGAGTTCTACTACAGTGCCGATGGCATCGATGTCGGGTTCGATCCGGAGTTTCCGACACACCCGGCCGAACATCCCCGCATCCGGGCGAAGAACGGTGTCAATCTGCTGGCGCTGAACCTTGGAGCTCATGGGCAGACACCGACGAAGTGGCAGCTTTCCACCTATCCTGAGTGGGCGCGCCCATGCATCACGCTACTGCCAGAAGGGGTGGATCTGGATATCTGCAAACCAAACGCCGAGGTGCGGCGGCGTCCGTTGAAGATCAACGGTACAACGATCAGACCAGGCGATAAACTTGTGACCTACGTGGCACGCGACCTGGAGCCGTACCGCGGTTTCCATGTAATGATGCGGGCTGTGCCGCACCTCCTGCGCGCTCGGAAGGATGTCCGCGTGGTGCTGGTGGGCGCGGATGGCATCAGTTACGGCCGGCCTCCGCCAGAAGGAACGTGGCGTCAGAAGATGCTGGAGGAACTCGGCGACAGGATCGATCCGGATCGCGTGCTGTTTCCCGGGCGGCTGGATTACAAGCTCTACGCAGCGATGCTGCAGCGGTCGGATGCCCATGTCTATCTGAGCTACCCGTTCGTCGCGTCGTGGTCGTTGCGCGAAGCTTTGGCAACGGGATGCGTGGTCATCGGCGGGGATACGCCGACGGTGAGCGAATTCGTCAGAGACAAAAAGAACGGACTGCTGGTCCCGTTCTTTGACTCGCAGGGGCTCGCGAACACGGTATTGGGGGCGCTGGAGGACGCAGCGATGGCGCGTCGGTTGCGTGAGGGTGCGCGCCGGTATGCGGAGCAGCAGCTGGGAATGACAGACTATATGGCGCGGTACGAGGGCCTGATCGGCAAGCTTGCTGGTCTGCAGCTTGGAGCGTCACGGCATGGTGACGCGACGATAGACCGTCGAGCGGAACGCTTGTAGCAAGCCCGCATTCAAGCTCCTACGCCGGCCAATGCTGGCAGATGGGAGAGTAATGCGATGCGAGCGCTCGTCTGGCACGGCAAAGAGGATATTCGCTGCGACACGGTCTCGGACCCGGAGATCCAGGATTCTCGCGACGCCATCGTGAAAGTGACGAGCTGCGCCATCTGCGGCTCGGACCTGCACCTGTTCCACAACTTTGTGCCCGCGATGCTGCCAGGGGACATCATGGGCCATGAGATGATGGGCGAGGTGGTCGAGGTGGGCTCCGCCCTGAATGGCAATCTCAAGGTTGGCGATCGTATCGTAGTGCCGTTCACCATCATCTGCGGCGAGTGCGAGCAGTGCAAACGTGGGAACTTCTCGGTCTGTGAGAAAACCAATCGCAACAAGTATATCGCCGACAAAGTGTTCGGCCACAGCACCGCTGGCCTGTTCGGCTACACCCACCTCACAGGCGGTTATCCAGGCGGCCAGGCAGAGTACCTGCGTGTACCCTTTGCAGATAGGACGCACATAAAAGTCCCGGATGGTCTGACAGACGAGCAGGTGCTGTTTCTGGGCGACATTTTTCCGACTGGTTGGCAGGCGGCCGTGCAGTGCGAGATCGAGGAGACCGACACGGTCGTGATCTGGGGATGCGGACCCGTCGGGCAAATGGCGATCCGCAGCGCGGTGCTGCTCGGGGCACGGCAGGTGATTGCGATTGACCGTTTACCGGAGCGGCTCAGCATGGCGGAGGCAGGCGGCGCGATCACCATCAACTTCGACCGGGAGAGTGTTGTCGGACGTTTGAATGACCTGACCGACGGAAAGGGGCCGGAGAAGTGTATCGATGCGACCGGGCTGGAGAGCCACGTCACGTTTGCACTGCCAGACACGATCTACGATCGGGCAAAGCAGATGATGGGCTTGGAAAGCGACCGCCCGCACGTGCTGCGTGAGATGATCTATGTCTGCCGTCCGGCGGGCACCATATCGATCCCTGGTGTCTATTCCGGCCTGGTGGACAAGATCCCGATGGGGCAGGCGATGAATAAGGGCCTGACGTTTCGGATGGGCCAGACACACGTGAATCGCTGGGCGGACGATCTCCTTCGGCGGATCGAGCAAGGACAGATCGATCCATCCTTTGTCATTACGCATACTGCGCGGCTGCAGGACGGTCCTGAGATGTACAAGGTGTTTCGTGACAAACAAGACAGTTGCGTCAAGGTCGTGTTGAAGCCCTGAACCGTTGGAGGTCGCGCCGTGAACTACATTGCTAATATTTCGCGTTTTGCAGGCGACCCCAAGATCCTGACCAGCGGGCCAAGTTCTCTGACCTCCAATGATCGCATGGCGCGAAGCCTAGGATGGTTCAGCATCGCCCTTGGGGCGGTCGAGCTGATGGCGCCTCGTGCGGTGGGGCGATTGCTAGGTATGGAGGGGCGGGAGAAGCTCGTGCGCACGTTCGGCGCGCGCGAGATCAGCGCCGGTATTGTGTCATTGTCCACAGAAAGACAGGCAGGCATGTGGAGCCGCGTTGCGGGCGACGGAATGGATTTGGCGGCGCTGCTCGGCGTTTATCGGCGGGACAATCCGAAGCGGTCCAATGTCGGGCTGGCAATCGGAATTGTTATCGGGATCGCGATGCTTGATATCACGGTGGGTAAGATGACAACCAGCGTACATACACGCAAACGCCATGAGTGGCGGCGCTACAGCGATCGAAGTGGATTTCCGCGTGGCTTACAGGAAGCGCGCGGCGCAGCGAGGGCACCCGATGGTGGCTCAGACCCTTCTAAGATGTCACACGCGACCTCCGGATAGTCTTGTAATCGCGGAACGGTGCGAGGCCGGCGCTATTTCCGATAAGGCTAGGAGCGCCGGGCCCAGGAGGTCTGTATGGCGCGCGAACGCGCTGATAACTTGCGAACTGGCTGCCGGCCGTCGGCATGGGCAGGCAAGGAACCGAAGCGCACTCTGGAACCATCGCCCCGTTGATATCGGCCAGCGCGATCTCAGGCTTGGTTGTGCATGCGCCGTTCTGCTTTTGCGCAACGCGGTTCATCAGCCCAGACACTCTGCAGGCACAACCGCAGGCCCACAGGAGGGAACCGCAAGCCCCGCACGTAGAGCGGTACCGATTTGCGCTGCGTGCAGCGCCCGGTTGCGGCACCGCGCCAAGCACGCATCGAGCTCGCCACGTGGGCATGTAAGACGGCGGACCTGCAGTTAGGCAGTCACCGCATTCAATCCTCGTCCAGCACTCGTCGGATCAGCACCTCGCGTTTGCCAACATGGTTGGCCGGTCCGACGATTCCCTCCTTCTCCATCTGCTCGATCAGCTTGGCGGCGCGGTTGTAGCCGATGTTCAAGTGCCGCTGGATGAAGCTGGTACTCGCCTTGCCCTCGCGCGCCACCACCGAGACCGCTTGCTCATAAAGCCCACGCTCCCCTTCGCCCGCCGCGTTCAATCCCGGCACAGACGCGATGTTGTCGTCATCGGATGGTTCGGTGACTTCCTCGAGATAGGCTGGTTCGCCCTGCTCACGCAGGAACGCAACCACCTTTTCCACCTCCTCGTCCGACACAAACGGTCCATGCACACGGGTGATGCGCCCACCACCCGCCATGTACAGCATGTCGCCCATACCAAGCAGCTGTTCTGCACCCTGCTCGCCGAGAATGGTGCGGCTGTCGAACTTGCTGATCACCTGGAAGCTGATGCGCGTGGGAAAGTTGGCCTTGATCGTGCCGGTAATCACGTCCACCGACGGCCGCTGCGTCGCCATGATCACGTGGATGCCGGCGGCGCGTGCCATCTGTGCGAGGCGCTGCACTGCAGCCTCGATCTCCTTACCGGCAACCATCATCAGATCCGCCATTTCGTCAACCACCACGACGATCAGTGGCAGCGGTTCCAATGTTAGCGGTTGGTCCTCGAAAGTGGGACGGCCGGTATCCGGATCGAAGCCGGTCTGCACCCGGCGCGTGATCATTTCGCCTCTGGCGCGCGCCTCCGCCACCCGATCGTTGTAGCCGGTCAGGTTGCGCACCCCGAGCTGGCTCATTGCGCGGTAGCGCCGCTCCATCTCGCGCACAGTCCACTTCAACGCCGTCACCGCTTTGGCAGGTTCGGTCACCACTGGTGCCATCAGATGCGGAATGCCCTCATACATCGAGAGCTCCAACATCTTCGGATCGATCAGGATCAGCCGGCACTGATCCGGCGACAGCCGGTACAGCAGCGACAAGATCATCGCGTTGACGCCCACCGACTTCCCCGACCCGGTGGTGCCGGCGATCATCAGGTGAGGCATGCGCGCAAGGTCGGCGAACAACGGCGCACCGTTGATTTCCTTGCCCAGCGCCAAGGTCAAGCGCCCGCCATGCTTGCGCAATTCATCGGAGGAAAGGATCTCCGACAGGAACACCGTCTCACGCTTTGCGTTCGGCACTTCTATTCCGATCACATTGCGCCCTGGCACTGTGGCGATGCGTACGGCAGTCACGGATAGGCTCCGTGCCACGTCGTCCGCCAACCCGATCACGCGGGCACTGCGGATCCCCGGCGCCGGCTCCAACTCGTAAAGTGTCACCACCGGCCCGGGTCGGATCTCAACGATACTGCCCTGCACGCCGTAGTCCGATAGCACCGACTCGAGCAGCCGAGCGTTCGCCTGCAGCGCCTCCTCGCTGGGGCCCGACGCGGCGCGTGCCGGCGGAGGCTTCAGCAGCGACAGAGGAGGGAAGTGCCATCCGGCTTCAGGCAGCGGTAGGCTATCCTGCCTGGGTCGGCGCAGCGGCTGGGGCACCGGGTGTGTCAACCGAGTGACAACCGGCGGCGCTTCTTCCTCCTTCGGCGGGACCAGCCGGGTCAGAACCTCCGGTTCTCGCCGCTCCTGGTCATCCGGGTGGCGACGGGACCGCAGCCAACGCGGCAATAGTGATAGTCGAACGGATGGCACTGACCATCGCCGCCGCGTGGTGAACCGCGCCACCTGCTGGACGCCTCGTCCGGCCGTCTGCCATTCGCTCGCCGACAGGCCAAGGGCAAGGACCGTCAAGGTTCCTGCAAGTGCGAGCCCCATCACCCAAATCATCAGTGCGCCCACCGGACCCAGCACGCCTCTCCCGGCGGCAAGCCCCGAGGCGGCTAGTAGATTGCCGACCGCGCCGCCCAGTCCCGCCTCAGTCGGCCATCCCACCCGCGACGAGATGGGCAAGCTCGCCAGCGCCCCAGCGACGACCGGGAGCGCTGCCAGCAAGGCCGCGAGACGCGCCGCGGCGCTCCCAAGGCCGCGGCGGGAGGCAATGCGCCACGCCCAGGTCAGCATGGCCACTCCAGGCAACGCCGCGGCCACGCCGAATCCTTGCAGCAGGAGGTCCGCCAATATAGCCCCGACCGGGCCGGCCAGGTTGGCGGTGTGATGACTGGTCGCTGTATTCAGCGATGGGTCTCGCGGATCGTAGCAGGCCAGTGCGACCAGCACCGCCAACCCGAGCAGGCCCAGCACCAGCCCTATCAATTCCGCCGAACGCTGCTGGATAAGCGCCCGTATGGTGGGCGAGGCGAGGTGACGGGTCTCTGCGGTCCTGGCGCTGGCCATGCTTGTGTCCGCCGTTCGTGCAAGGTTGGAACTATACGGGCGAGGCGACTGATTCCTGAAGCGCGATCGGCAGTGGCTTGTCGGCGCTGTGTCCGTCACGCCACTCTCCGCAGATGAGCCATAACTTATCGGTAGAGGTTTGCGTGGTGGGAGCGGGCCCAGTGGGCGGCACGTTGGCCTGTCGACTGGCTGCGGCCGGCATTGCCACGGCAGTGGTCGATCGGGCTCCTCTGCCGCCGATGGAGCATCCGGCGTTCGATGGCCGCGCCTATGCCATCGCGACCGGCTCGCGGCGGCTGTTGGTGGAAAGCGGGGTATGGGACAGGCTGATCGAGCCAGCCTGCCCGATCCTGGACATCAGGGTCACCGACGGTCGCCTCGGCCGCGCTGCCTCGTCGCTATGTCTGCACTTCCATCACACGGATGTCACCGACGCGGCATTCGGTCACATGGTCGAGGCGCGAAGCCTGCGTGTCGCATTGAACGCGCGGATGCACGCGCTGCCAGCGCTGCAGGTATTCGCGCCCGCCAACGCCGAAGTCGAACGGCAGGATGCGGATGCCAGGGTCACTGTCGTGGGCGGACCCACCATCACCTGCCGGCTCGTGGTTGCTGCGGAGGGACGCAACTCGCCGTTGCGGCGTGCCGCGGACATACCCGTGACCTACCTACCGTATGATCAGATCGGCATTGTCTGTGCGATCAGCCACCAGCATCCGCATAATAACGTCGCCTTAGAGCACTTCCTTCCTTCCGGACCGTTTGCGCAATTGCCGATGTGCGCCAGCCCGGATGCGGAGGAAGGAGGTGCGGCAAACATCTCGGCCATTGTGTGGACAGAGCGCAGTGCCATCGCACGGCGGATGCTCGCAAGCGATGACGCCGCGTTCTCCGCAGCGATCGCCCGCCGTCTCGGCGATCATCTCGGCGCCGTGCGCGTGATCGGGCGCCGATGGAATTATGCGCTCGGTGCGTTGCATGCGCATCGCTATTTTGACAGGCGCCTGGCCCTAGTGGGCGATGCCGCACACACCATTCACCCGATCGCCGGCCAGGGGCTAAACCTGGGCTTCCGCGACGCAATAGCGCTCGCCGACCTGCTGATCGAGGCGTCGCAGCGTGGCGCGGATCTGGGCGCGCCCGAATTGCTTCGTCACTACCAGCGACGGAGGAGGCCGGACAATCTGCTGATGCTGGCGGCGACCGATGCGTTGGACCGGCTGTTCAGCAACGACAATCAGTTCTTACGGCTTGCGCGCGATATCGGGATCGCAGCGGTGCATCGCGCGCCGCGGCTCAAGCTTCTGTTTATGCGCCAGGCGATGGGCCTGCCGCTGCGGTTGCCGTTATGAGGATGGCAAAGATCGCGACGATCACTCCGGTCTTCGTTGCAATTCGAATGTTGTCGAACGAAGTTTGCGCGCCTGAGCCTACTCCTACTCACCCCGAAGCTGTGAGATCAGGCGGGAACGGACTGGTAAGGGTTCTGCAATCCGATGTGCTCCAACGACGTGTCGACCTGCCGGAGGACCGATTCGTCCTGTCGGAATGCCAACGCCAGAACTCCCTTCTCGCTGCGAACTGTCCTCGCCACCACCAAGCCATTTGCGCCGGTGCAGCTGCAGCTGCACTTCGGTACGTACCGGGGCGAACCAATTGGTCCGAGGTGCGATCCCGCCATGGGAGATATTCACAATCGCGACCTGCACATCGCGGCCAGCTGCTACCCGCAAAGTCGCTGAAGAACCGTTGCCATCGATGCGTTCGTAGCGTCAGCGATCGTCCTCGTCCGTCTTGGCCATCGCCTTCAGGAACATTGTTAGCTCGGAGCGGAGAACGTCTGCGGTTCGTCCGACTTCATCGGCGTTTTGCAATACACTCTGGCTGGCTGCCTCTGCGTCATCGGAGACGGTCGAGACATCTTGCATCGCGCCCGTTGCCGCCTCTGTCGCCGTGGTCACCGTCTGAACACTCGCGGCAATCTCGCGCGTGGTGGCACTCTGCTCTTCGACGGCGGCCGAGATTGCAGCCGCCACCTCGCTGACCTGGCTGATGGCGGACCTGACTTCCTGCACAGGCGTCCACCGCCTCGCCGGTGGCACACCGGATCGCATTAGTCTGCATCGCGATTTCGCCCGTAGCCTTGGCAGTCTGCGCCGCCAGAGCCTTTGACCTCGCCGGCGGCCACCACTGCCGAGGTCCCATCGGTCAACTGTGCGCCGACGACGTCCAACACCTCAGTCTCCAACTTCGCGGCTCGTGCTGGAGAGCCGCCAGCTTGTCGAAACCCGCTATGTAGGTGTCTGCCAGCTTGCTGATCTCCGCCAGCATCTGTCGTCTCCCAGGATCGACGGCGCGTCGTAGGGCTCTGTCCATGAGCCCTCGTGTCGTTGCTCCATCCGCCTTGGCGGCAGCCGCAGTCGCCTCGTTGTGCGAGCACAGGTACTCGCGCACCCGACCACGATACTGCGCGACCGAGCGGTCAATATCGCGGTGCGTCCCCGATCTCGACTTGAGACCGGCAAATTGATCGATCGAGCCGCTCATGGTGCGAAATGCCATCCAGGCGGTGACCGACACTTGCGGCAAAAATTGCCAGCACGAAGATGAATCCCACACTGATTCTCGTGCCTATGCTGCGGTTTGCGAAGAAGCTACCGACCTTCGAGCCAATACCCATGGTTTCGCATTCCACCTGCAATCGGGGAGTGCGACTATGGGGTCGAGCGTGAACGATCCACTACCCTCCCCTGGGCCAATCGGGCCGGGTGAGATATTCTCACTGACGGTCACCCGAAGGAGGAAACCGATGGCGCCGAAAATCCTGCTGACCGACAATCCGCTGAGTGCCATGGACATCGCCCGCGAACTGGCGCCCTCGGGGTTTGACGTGGTGGTCGCCCGTGCCGGCAGCCCGGAATTCAATACCGCCTTGGCGGATGCCGAGTACATCGTCGGTCTGGGCGAAGTGAAGATGGACGACGCGTTCTACAAATCGGCACCCAATCTGAAGCTCGTGCAGTTGCTGAGCGCCGGATACGACCGCGTCGACATCGAGGCTGCCAGGCGCGCCGGCGTACCCGTGTGCAACAACGGGGGAGCCAATGCGATCGCAGTGGCGGAACACGCGATCCTGCTGATGCTGGCGGTATGCCGCCGACTCACCTGGCTGCACGAGATGGTCAAGTCCGGCCGCTGGCGTGGCAACGACGTTGCCAGCGTTCGCCTCTACGAACTGCATGGTCGCACACTCGGCATCGTTGGTCTCGGAAACATTGGCAAGAAGGTTGCACGCCTCGCGCAAGGCTTCGGCATGTCCGTTCAGTATTTCGACATCGCGCGGCTCAGCGAGGATGCGGCGGACGCGCTTGGAGTGAAGTTCCGGCTATTCCACGAGTTGCTGCGAACGTCGGACATCGTCTCGCTGCACGTGCCGTTGACGCCGGCGACCCGCCACGTAATGGGGGCGGCGCAGTTCCGGCTGATGAGGCCGACCGCCTATCTGGTCAACACCTGCCGCGGTCCGGTGGTGGATGAGCCGGCCCTCTACGAGGCGCTGACCAACGGCACGATCGCCGGCGCGGGGCTGGACGTGTTCGACCAGGAACCGCCACCGGCCAACAACCCGCTGTTCACGCTGGACAACGTGATTCTGACCCCGCACTACGCCGGCCCGACATGGGACAACCAATCAGCCCGATTCCGTAACGGCTTCGACAACGTCGAACGTGTGGCACGCGGCGAAAAACCGCTCTGGGTTATTCCAGAACTGCGCGACTAACGGTGCGCAAAGGTTGCCGATTGGAGATTCGACGGAAGAGCACGGCGCGTCCGACCGGTGCAGTCGCAACCTTGCTGGCATGCATGCTGAAACTCACAGGCCTTGTCTGCCAGTCAGTCCCACAAGATGCTGGTCGCGATGCGAGCACCATCACGCAAGGCCTCAAACTTAGCCCAGATAACCGTCGGATGCACCTCCGGCCGGTACGTTGCCTGAGATGAGAAGCCGCAATCGGCGCCGGCCACCACGTTTTCGCGTCCGACGATGCGGGCGAAACGCACCAGTCTCTCGGCAATCCACTCCGGATGTTCGACGATATTGGAAGAGTGGGTGATCACGCCAGGGATCAGCACCTTGCCCTCTGGCAGTTTGATGGTTTCCCACAGATGGTATTCATGCTCATGCCGGGCATTGGCGGCCTCGAAACTGTAGGCGCCGGCATCCACATGCAGCATATACCCCGCGACGTCTGCCAGCGCTGCTTCGTGGATACGCGGCCCATGATTGATGCCATAGCAGGTGTGATACCGCACCCGCTCCGGCGGGATGCCTGCCAGACTCGCATTCAGCGCCGCCACATAGATCTCGGCGCGTCTGCGTCGCTGATCGTCGTCGAATGATGGATCACCGAACAAGTCCGACAGAAACGGATCGTCAATCTGCAGGATGAGGCCGGCATCGACAATTGCCTGGTACTCGGCATGCAACGCTGCGCCCACCGCGTGGAAGAACGCCTCGTCGCTGTTATAGTATTCGTTCTCGCCGACACCACTCGGCGCCACCGCTGGCATGAACGCCGCAACGTGCGCGATGCCTTCCAATGCGGTTTTCAGGTTGGCGATGTCCTGCTGCAGCGCGGCCTCGCCGCAGTAACGGATCGGCCCTGTGCATACCAGCGGTACCATGGGTGCTACGGCGCCGCCGGTCATCGCTGTGCGGAAATATTGCTCATAGTATTCGGGAAAGGCGGCGACCTCGGCGGCGAAGCTGGTGCGCGCCCGGTCGGGTCGCGGTTCGAACCCTTCCAGCCGCTCGCGTGCATAGGTGAAAAAGCCGGACTTCGATTGCTCGCCGTCGCAGACGATGTCGATGCCAGTGTCTGCCTGGCGGCGCACGCATTCTGCCACCGCGTCGCGCACGCGTTTTTGGTAGGCGGCTTCGTCGCGGCTCAGTCCGGCGAGCCGCGCCTTCATCATGTCCAGCAGATCGTGCGGCCGTGGCAAGCTGCCGACATGCGTCGTCACGATCCGATCGGTGTTCTGTTGGCCGGTCATCGCACTCTATCCCATGTGCCTTCGCATGAAGGCCCCCGCGTGTTCCGTCGCGCGGCGTGACGCTGCCACTTGTGGGTAAAACATCGGAAACGCGTGGATCATGTCCGGCCAGACTTCCAGAGTTACCGCCACCCCGGCGGCACCAGCGCGGCCAGCCAAAGTGATCGCGTCATCCAGCAATGTTTCATCAGACCCCACCTGGATCAGCAGTGGAGGCAAGCCGCCGAGATCGGCAAACTGCGGCGAAATCAGCGGATCGCCAAAATCCCTGCCGCCCGCAAACGCCTGCGCGAGTTCAAGCAGATACGGCTTGGATATCATTGGATCGACATTGGCCTTGCTCTGCATCGTCGCGCCGCTTGCTGTCAGATCGCTCCACGGCGAGATCAGCCAACCACAGGCTGGCAATGGCAAACCGCGCTCGCGCAGTGCAATCAGAAGGGCGAGCGTAAGATTGCCGCCAGCGCTGTCGCCACCCACCGCGATGTCGCTGGACGCTAAACCCTGATCGCGCAGCACGCTGTAGGCAGCGAGCGCATCTTCCAGCTGCGCCGGATAAGGATGCTCTGGTGCGAGCCGATAGCCGAGAGCTAGCGTGCGGGCGTGCGCGGCGCGGCCGATTTCGACGGCGACGTAACGGTGGCTGACGGTCGAGCCAGCCATATAGCCGCCACCGTGCAGGTAGAGCACGGCTCGTCGGGCGTTAGCCTCGGGCGTCGTCGACCACTCTGCCGGAACGCCCGCAATATCGATGGACTCCAGGAGCGCATCGTCAGGAGCACCCAGTGCTTGTCCGAACGTGTCCAGCCGCTGACGACGTTCCTCTGGACCAACGGGGCGTGGCTTGCTGGTGAGCAGGGCACGGATGCTGGCGATGTCAGAGTCGGGCATCGTTCCTCGCAGTGTCTTGTCTCCGGTGCAGCAGGCTATCGACGGCAGTTCTTCGCGTCGACCCACAGATGACAACACAACGTGAACATCGGCATGCCGCCATGGTGCAGCCGCAAGCGGACCGTCAGGATATGCAAGCTGTGTCGGAGGAGATACCACAGTGCCATCAGGCATGCTGAATATAGTGGCAATTATTGACGACGACGGGGACGTGCGGGATGTGCTTGATGCGTTGCTCGAGTCGGCGGGCCACACGGTGAAGACCTATACGTCTGGCCAACAGCTGCTCGACGATCCGGAGTTGAGCGACGTAGCGTGCATTGTGGTGGATCAGAAGATGCCGGAGATGACCGGGCTTGACCTGCTGCGTCGGCTCGATGCGAAAGGCCACACGATCCCATCGCTGCTCATCACCGGCCTGCCGGACCCGGCGGTCCGGCATGAAGCCCTCGCACTTGGGGCAATCGATCTGCTGACCAAGCCGATCGATTTCGAGAAGTTGCTGCAGCTGGTGGCCTACGCTGCGGACTAGCCGTCAGCGTCGCTTTGCGGTTTGCGGCTGCGCGACATCGGGCAGATCCTCTTCGAGGATGGTGATGTGCAGCGAGAACGATACTTCTCCGTCTTCGTCATCGCGGTGCAACGTTCCCAAGAACTCTCGCCCCGCCCGTACCTCCACCGACCCGCCGCGATTCTTCGGCACTTCGATGCTTATTCGTTCTGTCCCCAGCGTCTGCCGTAGGTAAGCTTGAACACGTGCAATGTCTGATGCCTGCATTGCTTCCTCCTCTCATGCTTAAGTGGGGGCGTAATCGCCAGTCCCAACCCCAGGGCCGGCCGCGCCGCCGGAGCTGTCACGCTAATACGTGGCCGAGAGCCAGAAAGCCACCCATTGAGCAGGGACGTGCAAAGACGCTTGCATAGTCTAGAAAATATGAGCCTAAGGTGGCTCAGTTGTGAACCGAGACTGCACGATGCATATCTTCTCACGGGGTGCCGGGTGAGGGCCATCAGCCAGCACGCGCGGGGCCCCTGACGATGATCGCCAGCTTGGATGGGATATCGCCGACCCATATTGCAGGTCGGCGGGCCTGCGCCTTCGTTTTGCTCCCGACAGGTGATCCATGATTATCGGCACGGCCGGCCATGTCGATCACGGCAAGACGGCGCTGGTGAAGGCGCTGACCGGCATCGATGCCGACCGCCTGGCAGAAGAGAAGCGCCGCGGCATTACCATCGACCTGGGCTATGCCTACACGGACCAGTTCGGCTTCGTCGATGTGCCGGGACACGAGCGGTTTGTGCACACAATGCTGGCCGGCGCCAGCGGTATCGACGCGGCACTATTGGTGGTGGCGCTCGATGACGGCGTGATGCCACAGACTCGCGAGCACGTGCAGATCCTTCAGCTCCTCGGCATCGATCGCGGCGTGATTGCGCTGACCAAATCGGATATTGCCGCTGCCCGAATCGACGACGTCGACCTCGAGGTCCGCTCGGTGTTGGCGAAGACACTGCTTGCAGGAGCGCCGCTGCTGCCCGTGTCATCGTTGACCGGCGAGGGGGTCGAGGCATTGCGATCGGCGCTGACCTCGCTCGGGCCGCGTCCACGTGCCACGGAGCTGCACCCGCGCCTCGCCGTCGATCGTGCCTTTACCATCGCCGGTGCGGGCCTCGTGCTCACCGGCACCCTCGTCGCCGGGCGCATCCGCATCGAGGATCGCCTGACGTTGTCGCCGCCTGGCATCGAATTGCGTGTCCGAGGCGTGCATGCACAGAACCGACCTGCCCAGGAGGCGGTGGCTGGTCAGCGTGTGGCGCTGAACGTCTCTGGTCAGCGTCTCTCCAAAGCGTCAGTGACGCGGGGTGATTGGGTGCTGCATCCCGACGTGCACGCACCGACGGCGCGCCTCGACGTCCGCCTGACACTGCTCGCCGACACGCCGCGTGCGCTGCGCGGCGATGCGCCGGTGCATTTTCACCTCGGGGCAGCGCACGTAATGGCACGGGTCGCGGCACTCATCGCAGACCGGATCGAGCCAGGCAGTACAGCATTGGCGCGACTGACGCTGGATCGGCCGATCGGGGCATTGGCGAACGACCGGTTCGTCCTGCGTGATGCCACCGCGACGCGTACCATTGCTGGCGGCAGCGTCATCGACCCGTTTCCACCACGACGTGGTCGTCGAAGGCCAGAGCGACTTTCTCAACTTGAGGCGCTCGATCACGCCGATCCGGCAGATGCACTGCGAGCGCTGCTCGCGTTGCCGCCGGGGTGGACCGAGCGGTTGCCATTCCTGCGAGCGCGAAACCTGCCCGTGGCGGCGCACTCGGCCATGCCCGCGGTGGCAATGGCGGATCTGCTGATCGAGCCGGCAGTACTCGAGGAGCTGCGTAACAGTGTGGTGCGGCTGCTGGCGGAGCATCACGCATCAGCCCCGGATCAGCCCGGTCTCCAATTCGAACGGCTGCGGATGGCGATGCCTGGCAGGCCATCTGCCGCGGCGTTTCGCGCCATTGTTGATCCGCTGTTGCGTCGTGATGTCATTAGTCAGGACGGGCCATGGCTGCGCCTCCCGACCCATCGGTTCACGTTATCGGTGCGCGACGAGCGTCTCTGGCAGCAGGCACGCGAGCTGATTGCTGCCGATCGTTTCCGCCCGCCCCGCACCCGCGATCTGGCGCGGGCGCTATCGGTGCCTGAGACCGCCATCCGCACTTTGCTGAAGCGGGTGCAAAGGATGGGCCGGCTGATCGAGGTCGCACCTGATCAGTTCTTTCTCAGCGAGACCGTGGCGGAAATGGCCGGCATCGCGGCGACTATTGCGCAGGACAACGGTGCACTCACGGCTGCGGCGTTCCGGGACCGGTTGGCGAACGGCAGGAAGGTGGCGATTCTCGTGCTGGAGTTTTTCGACCGCGCTGGCCTCACGGTGCGCAGCGGCGACGAACGACGAGTGCGGACCGATCGGTTGGGAATGTTCGGTCCAGGCGCCTAGCACTGACTGATGGCGGCGCGCAGAACGATGCCCTCATTCGTGCTGCACCGCAGAGGGAGGATCCGTTGTTGCGCTACGCCAGCGCCAGAACGAACACGCCACCGCAGATCAAGGCAATGGCAGCGATCTGTGCGACACTTAAGGGTTCACCAAAGCCATAGTGCCCAATCACCGCCGCCGCTACATAGGATATTGCTGTGCAGGGCAGCGCGCGCGACATCGGGATACGGCGCAGCGCGACGATGTACAGGACGGCGGCGCCACCATAGAGGACAAACCCCAGCAGCGTCCGCCAGTCCAACAGCTGCGCGAAGAACTGCGTCGCGCCGGCTCCAGCCTTGAGCAGCGTCTGACCGGCCATACTCGTCGCGATCGCGACGAACAGCGTTGCCCAGTAGATCACGCGTTGACGCGCGCCTCTGCCGCATTCCGCTCGACCGAGCGCACCGTGCCCTGCGGCTTGCCATTGGCCGACAGAAAGGTCCGCCCGACGTATTCGCCAAGCACGCCCAGGATCATCGACTGCACGCCGGCAACCAAGAGGATCACGGTCATCGTCGATGCCCACCCAGAGGGCGTATCGCGCAGGATCAGCGCCTCAGCGATCGTCGCTACCGCGCCAGCCGCACCGAGCAGCGCCATGAATACCCCGGCATAAATCGCCAGTCGCAGGGGTGCCAGCGAAAAGCTGGTGGCGAGATTCAGCCACAGGCGCACCAAACGCGTCAGGTTGTAGTTGGAGCGGCCCTCGATGCGTGGCAGATGGCGCACCTCGATGCTGTCGATGCGCTGCGTCACCTGCATGATCAGTCCGTCGACATAAGGGTATGGTCCCTGGTAGCGCGTTACCGATTGCACCACCAATGCCGCCATGCAGCGGAACGACGACAGATAGAGGCCCTTTGGTTTGTCCAGCAATCGGTCCGCGACCGCATTGGCAAACCTGCTGCCGAGATTGCGCCAGCCTTCGTGCTGCTTGACCGCGTACCGCGTATAGACGACGTCCCAGTTGCCCAGCCGTGCATGATCGTATAGCCGCACCACTTCCTCGGGCGGGTTCTGTAGATCGTCATCCATGGTGATCGCGTAAGCGCCCCGCACGTGCCGCAGCCCGGTCATGACCGCATTGTGCTCACCAAAATTTCGCGCATGCTCGACATAGGTGATCGGCACTGTCGCATGCCTGACCAGCTCGTGGCACGCCTCAGCTGAATTATCCGGACTGCCGTCATTGACCAGCACGATTTCCATTCCTCCGACGGGGCGTAGCCCAGACAGTGCCTCGACCAGACGCCCGATCGTCGCGGCACCCCGGTAGACCGGAATAACGATCGACAGGCCAATCCCAGGTGGCTCTGGCGTTCGGGGACGATCGTATCGGAGATCTGTCTCGTAGTTCATGGTCGCTCCGCAGTCGCCAGTACTGAACCGCCGGCAGGAAGGCCGAAAGGCAGGCGACGTTCGAAATCAGTCATGCCATGCAGCATCGCATCGAGCCATGGCGGAAACGCGGCAACATCGGACGCGCCTGAACGACGTGCCAGGATCTTGCGCTGAAGCACCATCAGCGGCAGCAGCAGGCCGTTCCAGTAGCAGGCGCGAACCTCAACGAAGCCGGAGTGACGCAATTCGCTGACCAGTTGGCGGGCGGTGCAACGGCGGGCATTGTGGACCATCTTGTCGTGGGCGGAGAGCAGCCAGCCATAGGCGGGCATGTTGACGATCAGCCTGCCCGCTGGCCGCAGGACGCGTCGTAGCTCGGACAAGGCGAGCGCTGGATTAATAGCACGATGACAGAGCACGTCGGCGGCCACCGCGGCATCGAAACTGGCGTCGGCAAATGGCAGCGAGTTGACGCTTCCGCAAACGACTGGGGCAGCGGACTTCGCTGCGGCACGACGCGCTGCAATGTCGGCCCATTCGAGGCCAATCGATCGCAGATCGGGGCGCTCCGCGCAGACACGCGCGAGCAGTCCGCCGGTGCCGCAGCCTGCATCCAGCACTGAGCCATGCACATCCGCAAGAGCCTCCAGCAGCCGGCAGTGCAGCGCGCGATACCACCACATGTGGTCCTCGGCTGCATCCATCAACGCGTATTCTGCCCGCTCCATGTTCGCGTCCTTGCCTTGCCGTCGCCGCGATCGCAAGGCAAGGATCGGGTTTGAAATAGGGAAACGTGCCGTTGGCTGACGTAATGCCGCACGCGGTGGCGACGGCTGCACCACGCGTGCTGACGGATAATGCCGCCGATGCCGTGCGGGGCATCGCGCTGGCGGTGCTGGCCTACCTGATCTGGACCGTGGGGGATGCATCCGCGAAGTGGGTGCTGCCCAGCGTGGGGGTGGCCGGCGCGATGATGTGGCGCGGGGTGTTCGGCCTGGCGACCGTCGCGGCGGTAACCGTGCGTCCGGGGACGCTCGGTTGGCGCATGCTGGTGCCGCATCGTTGGGGCCTAGTGCTGGTGCGCAGCGTCCTCTCGTCGTTCGTTTCGGTCTGCTGGTACATCTCCTGGCTGTCGATGAGCCTTGCCGACACCTACGCGGTGGGCTTCACCGCCCCGCTCATCATGACTGTGCTGGCGGTGCCGCTGCTCGGCGAGCGAATCCGCTGGCGGCGCGCCCTCTCCACCCTGGTCGGATTCGGCGGGGTACTGATCATGCTGCGTCCCGGTGGAGATCTGTGGACGCCCGTCGTGCTGCTGTTGCTCGCCGGGACGCTGGTCATGGCGCTGACCCGGATCATGACACGCCAACTGACCCTGACCGAGACCCCGGAATGCCAGGCCTTCTGGCTGCTGGTGTGCCACACCGCCACGGGCTTCCTGTTGCTGTGGAGCTTTCCCGGCCAAGGCGCGATCCACAGCGGTGGGGTGGCTGCTGCTGGCCTTCCTGGGCCTTTCGAGCGGTCTGGCGCATTGCGTGTTCGCCCGCAGCTACGCGCTGGCACCGGTGTCGGCACTGGCGCCCTACGAATACACGATGCTGCCATGGGGCGTGCTGGCGGGGTTGCTGATCTTTGGCGAGGTGCCGTCCTGGAATACGCTGGCCGGTGCTGTCGTGGTGGCGGCATCCGGCACCTATAACGTCTATCGCGAACGGGTCCGCCGGCAGGAGGAACAGGAGGGACGAGGATGAAGATCGACGACGTATCGCTCACCATCTTTACCTGGGACAACATTCCGGCGACCCGCTACCACCTGGGCTCGCTGGCATCCTCCACCAGCAATCTCGGCCTTCTGCGCATCCACACCGACGATGGCCTGGAAGGCCACGCATTCCTGGGGGCGGCGACCAATCCGGCGTCGATGGACGGTCCACAACTCATCCGGTCGCTGAAGCCGATGCTGATGGGACAGAACCCGCTGGAGCGCGAGCGCATCCATGGTGCGATGCGCCTAGTATCGCGCGTCGTCAGTTATCGCACAATCGGCGCGGTGGACACGGCGTTGTGGGACCTCGCGGGCAAGATCGCCAAGCTGCCGGTGCATGCGCTGATGGGCACCTGCCGTAATTCGATCGTGGCCTATGCCAGTTCGCAGGTGCTGCCGGACATTGCTGCCTATGTCGACCAGGCCCAGACCTTCAAGGCGAATGGCTGGCGCGCCTACAAGATCCATCCGCCGCGCGAACCAGAAGAGGACATCAAGGTGTGCCAGGCGGTGCGAAAGGCGGTCGGCGACGACTTCCGACTGATGCTCGACTCGACCTGGAGCTACAACTACACCGACGCGCTGCGAGTTGGTCGTGCGATCGAGGAGATGGGCTACTACTGGTACGAAGATCCGATGTCCGATGAGGATATCTACAACTACGTCAAGCTGCGCGAGAAGCTTGATATCCCGATCATGGCGACGGAATTCCCGGCCGGCGGGCTGGAGACCTATCCGATCTGGTTAACCGAGCGCGCCACCGACTATCTGCGTGGCGACATTCCCAACAAGGGCGGTCTGACGACGATGTTGAAGACGGCGCATCTCGCCGAGGCGTTCAACATGAAATACGAAATCCACCACTCAGGGAATTCGTTGAACAACCTGGCCAACTTGCATCTCTGCATGGCGATCCGCAACACCACGATGTTCGAGGTGCTGCTGCCCGATGGCGCACACAAGTACGGCATGGCGAAGGAGCTGGAAATTGACAAGCAGGGCATGCTGCACGCCCCAACAGCTCCCGGGCTGGCGGCGGAGATCGATTTTGATCTGATCAAGCGGAAGACCGAGGCAGTACTCGCCTAAGCTGACGCGCGGACCAAGCGGGCGGCGTGCCGATGTGGGCACGATGTGATTGCAAGAGTCGACGACTCGACATGTCTACTCCCGGCTTGGCACGCTGAGTATGGCCTGGCTGCGGAGGAAACGATGGGTGATCTCACCGAACACGAACCGGACGGAGTGCATCAGACACGAAAGGCCGCCGCGAGCGGCCGGATCGGGTCAGCACTCGAGTACTATGACTTCTTTATTTACGCCTCGGCCTGCGGCACTGGTCTTTCCACAGATATTCTTTCCGTCCGGCAACCCGACCGTAGCCATCGTCGCCTCCTTTGGCGACCTATGGCGTCGGCTATGTCGCGCGACCCATTGGAGTGTTTTTCCTGGGACACTGGGGCGATACGCATGGTCGAAAGACCGTGCTGCTCGTCTGCATGTTCCTGATGGGCATCTCGACGATGGCAGTGGGTGTGCTACCGACGTATGAGCAGGTCGGCATTCTGGCGCCGATACTGCTGGTGGCGCTCCGACTGATCCAGGGTTTTGCCGTCGCGGGCGAGATCTCCGGCGCCAGTTCGATGATCTTGGAGCACGCGCCTTTTGGACGGCGCGGCTACTACGCGAGCTTCTCGCTACAAGGCGTGCAGGCCGGGCAGATCCTCGCCGCCGCGGTGTTTCTGCCACTGGCCTACTATCTGCCTCCAGCCGCATTCAACGCCTGGGGGTGGCGGATACCGTTCCTGTGAGCGTCGTTGTGATCATTGCCGGCTACATTATTCGCCGCGAAGTTGCGGAGACGCGGGCTTTCTCCGAAGAGGGCGAGCATGGCGGCGTCCCAAGAACACCGATTCTCGAGGCTTTCAAGTACCATTGGCACGACATGCTCCGCGTCATCTGCATGGCGCTGATGAATGTCATCCCGGTGGTCGCGACGATATTCGGTGGCGCCTACGCGGTGCAGGCTGCTTATGGGATCCTTTTCCAAGCGCGGTGTATCTGTGGATTCCCGTACTCGGCAATATTCTCGCCGTCGTTGTTATTCCTCTGGTCGGCAATCTGTCGGACGTGATCGGTCGCCGTCCGCCGATAATACTCGGCGCCCGCGGACTTCACAGCATCCTGATTTTGCACGCGTTTTAACTTGCGGAGATGGCGAGGGATGATCGAGCGGATGCTGCAGCGAGCGGAGGGGCCTCCGCTCCGGTACTGCGACGATGGCGGCGAACGGCCGCCGGTGATGCTCATACATGGCGTTGGCGCCGATGGCACGAGCTGGGATCAGATAGCACCGGCGCTCGCACCCGAGTTCCGCGTATTGCGCCTGGATTTGCGCGGACATGGACGGTCGGGACACATCAACGGCGCGCTGACGCTGGACGACTTTGTGCAGGATGTGGTTGAGGTGCTCGATGCCTGCGCGGTGCCGGCGGCGGATATCGTGGGGTTCTCGCTGGGCGGAATGATCGCGCAGGGCATCGCATTGCAGCACGCGGAAAGGGTGCGCCGGCTGATCCTGCTCAGCGCCGTTGCGGGCCGTTCGGCAGAAGAGCGCGAAGGGGTGCAGGCGCGGCTCGCGATATTGCAGGAACAGGGGGTTGCCGCGATCACCGGAGCCGCGCAGGAGCGCTGGTTCACGCCGGACTTCATTGCGCGCAATCCCGACCTCGTGGCCCGACGCATGCGACAGTTGCAGGAGAACCACGCGCCCTCCTACGCTGCGGCTTATACCGTGTTCTCCACCAGTGATCTTGGCGACAGCTTGCATGCGATCCGTGCGCCGACGCTGATCGCGACCGGCGAGCACGACGTCGGCTCCAACCCGCGCATGGCGCTTTTCATGCACGCGCAGATCACGGGATCGAAACTGGAGATTCTCCCCAACCTGCGCCACAGCATCCTGGTCGAGGCACCAGAGCTGGTGACGCGGCTGGTGCGTGGTTTCCTGCGGAGCTGATCGACGCATGAAATTCTCCATCGCCGTCAACATGGAGCGCACCGCGCCCGACAAGGAGCCGCGCCACGTCATCCGACAGATGCGCGAGCTTGTGCAGTTGGCGGAGCAGGGCGGCTTCGAGATCGCCTGGGCCGCGGAACACCACACGATCGAGTTGATGGCCGGGCCAAACCCGTTCACCTTCCTGATGGACTGGGCGGCGCACACCTCGCGCATCCGCCTCGGCACGGCCGTTGTCGTCGCGCCCTATTGGCATCCCATCCGCCTTGCCGGTGAAGCGTCGCTGGTCGATCTGTATAGCGATGGCCGGCTGGAACTGGGGCTGGGACGCGGCGCATTTCAGTATGAGTTCGACCGTATGGCGGACGGCGTCGATCAGCGCCAGGGCGGACGATACCTGCGCGAGATGCTGCCTGTGTTGCGTGGGCTGTGGCAGGGCGACTTCGAGCATCAAGGCGAGCTCTGGCGTTTCCCGCATGCCACCTCGGTGCCAAAGCCATTGCAGAAACCGCATCCGCCGATGTGGGCGGCGGCACGTGATCCGGACACCTTCGCCTGGGCGATGCAATCGGGCGCCAATATCATGGCGACGCCCCTGTCGCGCCCACATGCGGAGGTGAGCATTCTAGGACAGCGCTTCGCCGATACGCTGGCGAAACTCCCAGACATCCAGCGACCGCGCTTCCTGATGCTAAGGCGAACCTGCGTTTGCGCACGCGAGGAGGACTGGATCGTCCCGGTGCGGATATCGGCCGAGTACAATCGGCGGTTCGAGAACCTGTTCCGTAGCGTCGGAACGGTGGAGAACGGCTTTCCAGAACCTGCCGCATGGGAGCAGATCGCCAATCCCGATGACTACAGCATGGAAAGGGTGCGTGATGGCATGATCGTCGGCACGCCGGAGCAGGTAGTCGCCAGGCTGAAACAGTATGTCGCTGTTGGCGTCGATCAGTTCTGCTATGGCGCATCATTCGCCTTGCCGCACGACCTCGCGGTGCGCTCGCTGGAGCTGTTCATCACAGAGGTGATGCCACAGTTCACGTAGAACCAAGGGAAGGCTAAAACTTGCCGATACGGCACGCGCAGCCGGGCAGGAATTCGCCGGAAGTCGGTAACCTTCGCAAGCTGGAGAGGCGCATTCCAGGACGCTCGGGCAACCTGCTATTGCGCGCCGTCCGCAGTCGCCGCCTGGGCAATTCCGATGCGTTCAGTGGGATATCGACATTGCCGCTGCGAAATGCCCTGGGCGTTCCAGTCGGTCTCGCCGTGCCGGAGGAACCAGAAAAGGAATCGGTTCAAGCGAAACCTTCAGGAACGCCCCGTGCACCTCAGGCGACGCCTTCCTGTTGCAGCACCCGCTGAACGGCCGGCCGGGCCATCATGCGGTTCAGATGCGCCTCGCAGTTCGGCGGCAGCTTCATATTCATGCGCTTGGCACCCCACCACTCGACGTAGAACAGGGCGCTGTCAGCGATCGAGAACGAGCCGGCAAGGTAGTCCTTGTTCTGCAGTGCCTTATCGAGCACGGCGAACCCCTTTTCCACCATCTCCTTGCCGCGTTCCTTGACCTTGTCCTCGTCTTCCGGGTTCGGGGTATAGTTCGATGCGCGGAACAGCCGCGAGAAGCCCTGCATGTGCACCGTGCTCACGCAGTAGTCCAACGCCTCCAACGCCCGCGTCTGCGCTTCGACATCGTCCGGCAACAGCTTCTTGTCGGGGTTGGTGCGCGCCAGCCAATAGGCGATGGCAGGATACTCGGTCAACACCGAACCGTCGTCACGCACGACCGCCGGCACCTTAGACTTAGGATTAACTGCCGTGTACTCCGGTTTGAACTGCGCCCCTTCGCGCAGGTTGACCAGTTGCGCATCGTATGGCTTGCCGATCTCTTCCAGAAGCACATGGATCCCGATCGAGCACGCGCCCGGCGAATACATCAGCTTCATTGGTTTCTCTCTCCTGTTAATGACGAACCTCGCGCCACGCGCCAACTGAGGGGCGTTCGAGCCCAAGGTTCTCGCGCAATGTGGTGCCGCGATAATCATTGTGAAGTAGCCCGCGGCGTTGCAGTTCCGGGACGACGTAGCGCACGAACTCCTCATAGCCACCCGGCACGTGCGAGGCCGCGACGACATAGCCGTCGCAGGCTCCCGTCGCAAACCACTCCTCCATGCCGTCAGCGACATCCTTCGGGCTGCCGACAAAGCGAGGATGGTCGCGGAACGTGCCGCGATGCGATACTTCCATGAAGTCGCGCGTTGTCGGATTGCGCTTGCCAAGGACGCGATACACCCGGTCGCGCAGCCCCTGCGCGCCCGTCCAGGTCTGGATCTCCTCTTCCGTCCAGGGCTCGTCAACAGGCTTCTTCGCGAGATCAACATTCAGCACTTCGCACAACAGCGATAGCTGATCGATTTCCTTCGGGAGTTTGTCGATCATCGCCACCTTATCTTCGGCCTCGGCCCGGGTCGGCGCTACAACTGTATACACCCCGGCGGCCACGGCGACCTTGTCGGGATCGCGGCCGGCCTCGGCAACCTGCTGCTTGAATACAGCATAGTCCTCTCTCGCATGTTCCAGGCTGTGGTAGTTGACGAACACCAGCTCTGCCCAGCGTGCTGCGAAGCGACGGCCACGCCCGCTCTGTCCCGCCTGGATCAGCACCGGATGGCCTTGCGGTGAACGCGGCACGGTGAACGGTCCACGCGAGCGGAAATACGCCCCCTGGTGATCCAGCCGCCGGATCTTGTCGGGATGCGCGAACAGACCCGTCTTCTTGTCCACAACAAGTGCATCGTCATCCCACGAGTCCCAGTGCCCCATGACGACTTCCAGGAACTCGTCGGCGCGGTCGTAGCGCTGATCATGGTCGCCATGCGCCGCATGACCCATGTTCAGCGCCTCGCCGTCATTCATTGAGGTGACGATGTTCCAGGCGGCACGACCGTTGGTCATCAGGTCCAGCGTCTGAAACACACGCGCGACGTGAAACGGCTCGAAATACGTCGTAGAACAGGTCGAACCAAGCCCCAGCTTCTGGGTCGCCATGCCCATCACGGTGAGAATCGTGATCGGATCCATCTTCACGCAGCGTATGCCGTTGGCGACGGTATGTGCGTGATCGCCGCCATACCGATCTGGCATCGCAAGGCGATCATCGAAAAAGCCGACATGAAACTTGCCGGCCTCGAGAACGCGAGCGATATGACGATAGTAGTCGGCACTCATGAAGTCAGGCGAGGCTTCCGGATGTCGCCAGGAGCCTACGAAATTCGTGCAGTTCTGCGCCTGTAGGAAGGCGACGAGTGTCATTTGGCGCATGCGCATTCATCCTCGCGGCGGGGTTTCGTCCGATGCCTGAATGATGATACGCCACAATCGAACCAGTGACAGCCGGGGTGCATCAGGCGCTGACAGGCGGCGCGAACGGGCAGCGCGACTCAATCGAACAGCGAGCTCACGGAACTTTCGTCACTGATCCGGCGCATCGCCTCTGCCATCAGCGGCGCGACGGTGATCTGGCGAATGTTGGGCGCCAGCCGCACTGCCTCTGTGGCGAGGATCGAGTCGGTGATTACCATTGCCTCGATCGGCGAGGAAGAAATGCGGGCGACGGCTCCGCCGGACAGCACACCGTGCGTGACATAGGCACTTACCGAGCGGGCTCCTGCCTTCGTCAGTGCCTCGGCCGCATTGCAGTGCGTGCCACCGGAATCCACCATGTCGTCCACCAGGATGCAGTCGCGCCCCGAAACGTCGCCGATCACGTTCATCACCTCGGAATGGCCCGCCCGCTCGCGCCGTTTGTCGATGATGGCAAGATCGCGGTTCAGACGGGTCGCAAGCAGGCGGGCGCGCAGAACGCCGCCGACATCGGGTGATACGATCATCAGGTCGCGCCCGTTGAAGCGCTCCTGAATATCGCGGCTGAACAACGGGGCGGCGTATAGATTGTCCACTGGAATATCGAAAAAACCCTGGATCTGTGCAGCATGCAGATCCAGGGTCAGCACGCGGTTGGCGCCGGCCGTCGTGATCAGGTTGGCCACCAGCTTGGCGCTGATCGGCGAGCGGGACGCCGTTTTGCGATCCTGTCGCGCGTAGCCGAAATAGGGGATCACTGCCGTCACCCGTCGAGCCGAGCTGCGCCGCAGCGCGTCCAGCGTGACCAGCAGCTCCATCAGCGTGTCGTTCGCTGGGTACGAGGTAGACTGCACGACGAACACATCCTCGCCGCGGACGTTCTCGTGGATCTCGACGAACACCTCCATATCCGCGAAGCGGCGAATCGAGGCGCGAGTCAGTGGCAGTTGCAGAGTGGCGGCGACAGCCTCAGCGAGGGGTCGGTTGCTATTGCAGGCAACGATTTTCATACTGTCTGGCCGCCCGGTAACGTCATCGGACCGGTTCTACCCCGCCGGTTTGGCGGCCTTCTACCAACGGTTTCTCTTGCTGTCCATGAACCGGCTCGTCTGGCTGCCGGCCTGACTGCCGCGCGATCACATCGTTGATGCCGCCGGCGGCCTCGGTCGCCACGATCATCGCCACGTCCGCCCAATAGTGATCCAGCGAACCGGCCGGAATGTTGTTGAGCTGCACGACCTTTCCACGTTCATCACCACTCGGCAGCTTGACTGACCACATAATTTCGACGCGCTGTTGCCCGCCGCCAATCGGCACCATGCGCACATTGCCCTGCACGATGAAGTCGGCTCCGTCGGCACCATCCTGTACGACGGGCCCAAGCGCCTTGAGATGCTCTCTGATCTGCTTCGTCAGCGAGGCGTTGCCGTCACCGGGGGCGCCGGTCACCGGTGGAATATCCACCTTCGCCACCCGATTGTACAGACTGTTTGGATCGGCGCGCATGGTTGCGGTCTGGATGCCGTCGAGCAGCGCCGCGATCTTCGGCGCAGCCTCGCTCGCCTCCTGGTTCAGCATGTCCGGTGGTGCGGCAGCCCAGACCGCGGTCGGGACGGGCACCCCTTGCGCACTGCCCTTGTCTTCGCCTTTCGGGTTCAGCACCCGGAACACCGGTACGACCGTCACTCCGCGCTGCTCAGCAGTGGCGACCAGCTGCCAGTCGTTCGGCCGGACCTGATCCGCAACTGCCGGCACCTCCTGTGCCTGCAGGCCCTCGGCAATAGCGTCAGCAAAATGCCGGCTTGCTTCGTCAGACAACAGCGCGGCGGTGGGCGGCGGCACCGCGAGTCGGGGCGTCGGCGGTTGCACCAGCTGACGCCCCGCGCTGCCAGGATTGCCAATGAACGGCTGCGGCAGATCGCCACAGGCAGCAAGCAGCAATGGCACCAACAGGCTGAGGCGTAGCGCCACGGCTAATGGCGATCGAGCGCGATGATCGAGATCTGGTGGCCAATCGGCCCCCCTCCTGCGAGCGTCCGTCGCCGGTAACTGAAGAACCG
>JBKPOG010000153.1:0-6089 GCA_046732975.1 Pseudomonadota bacterium | reverse complement strand
CAGGGTATAGACCTCGCGGCCGATCTTTCCGCAGGTCGCCGCCAGCATGCCTAGGAGACAGATATTCTCCGCCAGGTGATCACCGAGAGCCCGCGATGGCACTGTCATCGAGCCGAAGCCCAGCTGGCGGCTGATTCCGGCCTGAACCAGCGGCCCCTGGGCGCCGAGTGAAGCGAATGTTCCAGCCCCTCCTCCCAGCATGGCGACGAACAGCCGCGGTGCCGCCTGGTGCAGTCGCTCGACGTGGCGCAGCAACTCATCGATCCAGACGGCAACCTTGTAACCGAACGTCGCCGGTACGGCGTGCTGGCCATGCGTCCGCCCTGCCATCGGCATCTCCGCGCCGCGGTCGGCGAGATCGGCCATTGCCGTAAGCGACTCACCGATCAGCCGCAGGAATATCTGGTGAGCCTGGCGCAGCACCAACAGATCGCCGGTCTGGGTGATGTTCTGCGTCGTGGCACCCCAGTGCACCCAGCCACCGTGCGGTTCGCCGACGACACGCGACAGTTCCCAGACCAGCGGTACAATCGTATGGCCGGTGCGCGCAAAACCTTCATCGATCCGCGCACGGTCCAGCATCTCCAGCCGCGCCGCCCGCGCTATCGCCTCTGCCGCATCCTGCGGAATGATGCCGAGTTCCGCCTGCGCGCGCGCCAGAGCCACTTCCACATCGAGCCAGGCCTGCCAGCGATTCTCCTGCCGATACAGCGCCCGAATGCCCGGATCCGTGACACGCGTGGCCGTCGGCAACTGATCGCTCATGCCGCTTTGCTCCCCTGGATCGTTGCTGCTGTCAGAGGCGTTCGAAAATCGCGGCGATGCCCTGGCCGCCGCCGATGCACATGGTGACCAGCGCGTAGCGGCCGCCGATGCGCTCCAGCTCGTACAGCGCCTTCACCGTCAGGATGCAGCCGGTTGCGCCGACAGGATGGCCGAGCGAAATGCCCGATCCGTTCGGATTGGTCTTTGCCGGATCAAAGCCCAGATCCTTCGCCACGGCACAGGCCTGGGCGGCGAACGCCTCGTTGCTTTCGATCACGTCGATGTCGGCCAGCCCCAGGCCGGCACGCTGTAACGCAAGCCGGGTCGCGGGCACCGGACCGATTCCCATGATCTTCGGATCGACACCTGCGTGCGCATAGGCAACCAACCGACCCATCGGCTTTGCACCGCGCTTCTCCGCAACCTCACGCTCCATCAGTACGACGGCTGCGGCGCCATCATTGATGCCGGATGCGTTGCCAGCGGTCACCGTGCCGTCCTTGCGAAACACTGGACGCAATTTCGCCAGATCTTCTGCCGTCGCGTCGGCACGCGGATGTTCGTCGGTGTCGAACACCGTCTCACCTCGCCGCGTCTTCAGCTTGACCGGCAGGATCTGCTGCGTGAAGCGACCTTCCGCAATGGCGCGCGAGGCGCGGCGGTGCGATTCGATCGCCAGCGCATCCTGGTCACCGCGGGTGATTTGATGACTCTCCGCCAGGTTCTCGGCGGTCTCGCCCATATGTATGTTGTCGAACGGGTCATGCAGCGCGGCGAGCATCATGTCGACCATGGCCGCGTCGCCCATTCGCGCACCCCACCGCACGCCCTGTGCCAGGTAAGGCGCCCGACTCATGCTTTCGGCGCCGCCGGCGACAGCGATGTCGGTGTCGCCAAGCATGATGGTCTGTGCCGCTGACACGACGGCCTGAAGTCCGGAGCCGCACAACCGGTTCAGTGTGAGTGCGGGCGCCTCTTTCGCAATGCCGGCGCTCATGGCGGCAACACGCGCGAGGTACATGTCCTTCGGCTCGGTGTGAATCACGTTGCCGAAAACAACCTGCCCGACCTCGCCGCCATCGACGTGTGCGCGCGACAGCGCCTCTCGCACCACCTGCGCGCCGAGTTCGGTCGGGGCCACATCCTTCAATCCGCCGCCGAAGTCGCCGATGGCGGTGCGCACGCCGGAAACCACGACCACTTCACGTTGCATGTCCATCTCAGCTCTCCCGCACCACCGGATTGCGCAGCGTGCCTATGCCGGTGATCTCGATTTCGCACACATCGCCGTGCTTCATGTTCTCGGTAGCGCCTTCGGTTCCCATCCACAACACGTCGCCGGGGTACAGCGTGAGGTATCGCGTCATCATCACGAGAAAGTCGACCACACCGAACACCATGTGATTGGTCGGAAACGCGATCAGCTCTTTGCCATTCAGCCGCACCTTGGTGATCAGATCATCAAGCTTCACGTCGGTCTCGATCCACGGGCCCATCGGCTTGAACGTGTCGGTATTCTTCGCGCGCCACAGCGTGCGATCCGCCTTCTGCCAGGTACGTTCGCTCACATCGTTGCCGATCGTGTAGCCCAGCACCGCCGACGGTGCATTTTCGCGTGTCAGGTGTTGGCATTTGCGGCCGATCACCGCCACCAACTCCCCTTCGTACTGCACCTGATCGGTGGCGTCCTTGGGGATCACGATGTTCTCGCCGTGGGCAATCAGCGCATTGTTGGCGCGGTAGCCCGCATCGGCCTGTTTCGGCAGTTCTACTTTCAGGCCGATTTTTTCCGCGGCCTCGCGTACATGCTCGGCATAATTCAGGCCGGCGGCATAGAACGTCGGTGGGATTACCGGTACCAGCAGCTTCACATCAGCCAGCTTCAGCCGGGCGCTCGTGCGCTCCCACATGTCGAAGGGCGAGCCGCGTACCGGAATGATCTCGTCGCCCTCCACAACGCCGTAGGACGGTGTGCCGTTCTGATCGAAACGTGCCCAGCGCATGTGTTTTCCCCTTATGCGGCCCCAGCGTCCTCCAGGATCAACGCGGCGGCCTTCTCGCCTATCATGATCGAGGGCGCGTTGGTGTTGCCGGCGATGATCGCAGGCATGATCGACGCGTCCGCAACTCGCAAACGCTCGACACCATACACACGCAGCCTCGGGTCGACTACGGCGTCGGTTCCGGCGCCCATACGACAGGAGCCGACCGGATGATGGTTCGACACGCCGTTGTCGCGGACAACCTGCGCCAGTTCCGCATCGCTCTCGTAGCGTGGACCCGGGGCAACCTCCTCGGTGATGTACTGCGTCAAGGCTGGCTGTGCGGCGATCTTGCGACACGTGCGGATGCCGAAGATCAGCGCCTGCATGTCGTAGTCCGATTTCAGGAAATTGAAGCGGATCTCCGGCGAGGAAAGCGGGTCAGGACTCTTCACCCGCACGGTGCCGCGGCCCTCGGGCCGCAGATGCACCGGGCTCAGCGTAATGCCGGGAAATGGGTGCGGATGAATACCGTCGCGATCGCGCCGCGCGGTGCTCCAGGCGGTCATGTTGATCTGGATGTCCGGTCGCTCCAGCCGAGGATCGCTACGCAGGAAGGCGCCGGCAAACAGTCCGGAGCTCGCCATCAGCCCGCGTCGGCCAAACGCGTATTGCACGCCGACCATGAGCTTACGCAGCTTGCTGCGCGCCAGATCATTCAACGTGACGGACTGTGAAAGGCGGTAGCTGCTGTAGGTGTTGAAGTGGTCATGCAGGTTGGCGCCCACCGCCGGCATGTCGCGCAAAACAGTGATTCCGACGTTATTCAGCACTTCGGCCGGCCCAAGGCCCGAGAGTTGCAGCAGGTGCGGCGAACCATAGGCCCCGCCGGAGACGATGACTTCCCCATTGGCGCGTGCTGTGCGCAGGCCCTGTGGCGTGCGGTACTCGACGCCAATTGCACGACCGTTCTCGATCAGCACGCGCGTAGCGTGGGCGTTGGTTACGATGGTGAGATTGGCCCGCCGGCGCGCCGCATGGAGGTAGGCGCGAGCGGAACTCCAGCGACGTCCATCGCCAGTGGTGGTCTGGTAGTAACCAGCACCCTCCTTCTGCCCACCATTGAAGTCGGCGATGCGCGGCAGGCCTGCCTGCACCGCTGCTTCCACCATCGCTTTCCCGAGCGGCCAGATTTGCGGCGGGTCGGACACGCGCAGCGGTCCGCCGACGCCATGGAATTCATCGGCGCCACGCACATTGTCTTCGGCCTTCTTAAAGAACGGCAGCACGGAATCCCAATCCCAACCGGTGCAACCGAGCTGCCGCCAATGGTCATAGTCGCCGGGATCGCCGCGCATGTACACCATGCCGTTAATCGAGCTGGTGCCGCCCAGCAACTTCCCACGCGGCAGATAGAGCGTACGGTTGTTCAGCTGCGCTTCCGGTGCGCTTTCGAACATCCAGTTCACATGTGGATTAGCAAACGCCTTGGTGTAGCCAATCGGGATATGGATCCAGGGATTGCTGTCGCGTCCCCCTGCCTCAAGCAGCAGCACGCGATAGCGACCGGATTCGGAAAGGCGCGACGCGACAGCACAGCCGGCCGAGCCGGCGCCCGTCACGATGAAGTCGTACGTGTCCTGTGTCATTGCGAGCGAAGCGAAGCAATCTCGGTGGGGTTGTTCGCGCACAACGAGCTTGCTTGGCCAGGTGGAGCCCGGCCAAGCAAGCTGCGCTCCTCGCAATGACACATAGCGTTCATGCCGTCACCGCCTCCTTGACCCCAAGCTCCTGCGTCATCTGCTCGCGCATGATGAACTTCTGGATCTTGCCGGTAACGGTCATCGGAAATTCGTCCACAAAGCGAATATGGCGCGGCACCTTGTAGTGCGCGATCTGGTCGCGGCAGAAATCGCGGACGTCTTCGGCGCTCAGCGTCTCACCTGAACGCAGCCTGATCCATGCGCACAGCTCTTCCCCGTAGCGTTCATCGGGAACGCCAAACACCTGCACGTCCTGGATCTTCGGATGACGGTACAGGAACTCTTCGATCTCGCGCGGATACACGTTCTCGCCGCCGCGAATGACCATATCCTTGATGCGGCCAACGATGTTGCAATAGCCGTCCGCGTCCATTGTCGCCAGGTCGCCAGTGTGCATCCACCCAGCCGCATCGATCGCCTGCTTGGTACGTTCCTCGTCGTCCCAGTAACCCAACATCACTGAATAGCCCCGCGTACAGAACTCTCCCGGCGTGCCGCGCGGCACGATGCGGCCTTCGCTGTCGATGATCTTGACCTCAACATGCGGATGCACGCGACCCACGGTGGACACTCGGCGATCGAGTTCATCATCGCGCGCCGTCTGCGTACTGACAGGGCTGGTCTCGGTCATCCCGTAGCCAATGGTCATCTCGGTCAGATGCATATCGCGAATGCAGCGACGCATCACCTCGATCGGACAAGGCGCTCCCGCCATCATGCCGGTGCGCAGGCTGCTCAGATCGAACGTGGCGAATTCCGGATGGTCCAGCTCGGCGATGAACATGGTCGGCACGCCATAGAGCGATGTGCAGCGCTCGGACGCGACCGCCTGCAGAGTCGCCAACGGATCGAAGCCTTCGCCGGGCAGCACCATCGCCGCGCCATGCGTGATGCAGGCGAGATTGCCGATCACCATGCCGAAGCAGTGATACAGCGGCACCGGAATGCATACCTTGTCCTGCTCGCTGTAGCCCATCGCCTGGCCAATGAAGTAGCCGTTGTTGAGGATGTTGTGGTGCGTCAACGTGGCGCCCTTGGGCAGGCCGGTGGTCCCAGACGTGAACTGAATGTTGATCGGATCGTCGAACTGCAGGGTGCGGTCCAGCTCCCCCAGTCGCGCGTGCTGATCGGCGCCGCCATGATCGTAGACACTGTCGAATGCCAGCATGCCGGGTCTGGTATCAGCGCCGATCTGAATCACCAGCCGCAGCGCCGGCAGCTTGGCCGCATCGAGATGACCAGCTTGTGCGTGCCGCAACTCCGGCGCCAACGTATCGATCATGCCGACATAGTCGCTGGTCTTGAACGACGTTGCGGTGATCAGCGCGCGGCAGCCCACCTTGTTCAGCGCATATTCCACCTCGGCCAGCCGATAAGCTGGATTGATGTTCACCAGGATCAACCCGGCCTTGGCGGTGGCAAATTGCGTCACGACCCATGCGGCGTTGTTGGGTGACCAGATGCCGACCCGCTCGCCCGGCTTCAGTCCGAGCCCAAGCAGGCCAGCAGCGAAAGCGTCCACCCTCTCGCCCAGCTCGCGGTAATTCCATTTGATGCCCTGCTGGCAGGCGATCAAAGC
>JBKPOG010000152.1:0-7085 GCA_046732975.1 Pseudomonadota bacterium | reverse complement strand
CGGCTGCTCACTTTCGACGAGGCCGGCGTCACCTTCCGCTACAAGGATTATCGCCGCAATGGCGCGGACCGCCAGCAGGTCATGACGCTGGGCTCTGACGAGTTCATCCGCCGCTTCCTGCTTCACGTCCTGCCGCGCGGGTTCCACCGCATTCGCCACTACGGCCTGCTCTCCGCTTCAGCACGCAAGGCCAACCTCACGCGCGCACGCGAACTGCTCGCCGTCGCGCCATCACCCGATAACAACCCGCCGGAAGAGCTGCCCGATGTCTATACGCTGTGTCCATGTTGTGGCGGACACATGACCATCATCGAGATGTTCGAGGGCTGGCATCAGCCCCGCGCACCACCGCACCGCACTCCACCAACCGAAAGAAATTCGCCGTGACCCGGCATCGCCTGCTTCAACTCCCGCCGGCAGGACCGCCATTGCGGCCGACGCTCGAGTGCGCGCCATCCATCGTCAGCAACGCCACGAAGCTCTCTTGTGCCGGTAATCCCTACCGCCATAGCCATCGAAGCCCGCGACAATTCCGACAGATCGCATCACCTCCCGCGGCCACCAGCGCCGGTCGCGACTTCGCCAAGCTAGGCCGAAAACAGAAATACCCATAGATCATCGCCTGCTGGCACGCGGGTTCGTTCCTCGGAGACTTTCGTACGCCTAGCAGCGCCCGAAACTCTTCACGAGAGCTGCCCAACCGCATCCCGAAGCCGATGTCCGCTACACCATCGCGCCACACCCGAAACGTGCCGTTTCGCTATTGGCCAAGCCGGACAATAGCCGCCGGGTCCAGAGCGAAGGTCAAGTGCAAATGCGGTGCTCTATTCATCGACCGCGCGATCAATAAGGCGGACCTCGCCGCAATCTGGGGCTTTCGACAAGCATGCACGGCTGGAGGAGCATCAGGAGCAGGCTTGGGCGGCGCAGATCTCATTGCCGGGTGTCGGGCACACGAGCACAATCGGGCTGAGAAAGTCGGAGTGTTCTACGTGTCGGTTCGCTTGTCGGGTCTTGCGAGGCGCGAATACTGGCTCTTCGTAGTTCTTCTGACATGTATCGCTTTCCTATGGTGCGGCAACGCTCCCAAGGCGCTCTTGTCGCAGCCGGCATACCTGGTGGGAATTTTCACTTGGCTGTTCGTGGTTATCCTCGGCTCAGCGCTGTCGGTAGTGCGCCACGCCGATCAACTTGCGGTGCGGCTCGGCGAGCCCTACGGCACGCTGATCCTAACGCTCTCGGTCACGATCATCGAGGTCGCGAGCATCACGGCGATCATGTTGCACGGCGAGAACAACCCGACGCTGACGCGAGACACGCTGTTCGCGGTGGTGATGATCATCTTCAACGGCATGGTCGGGCTGTCGCTGCTGGTGGGCGGTCTCAGGCACCGCGAGCAGCACTACAATCTGCAGGGCGCAAACGCGTATCTCGGCGTCATCCTGCCGCTGATCGCGTTCAGCCTGCTGTTGCCCGACTTTACGCAGACGACGCCGGGTCCGACGCTGTCGATCGGGCAGAGCGCATTCGTCGCAATCGTGGCCGTGGGCCTCTACGCTACCTTCCTCGCGCTGCAGACGGGGCGGCACCGGAACTACTTCAAGCTTGAAGATGGCGACCTGCTGGAGCAGCTGGAGGAAGGCCAGTCCGCAGGCATCCTGCCGCATGTCTTGCTGCTGGTCGCCTACATGGTTCCAGTCGTCTACCTTGCCGAGCAGCTCGCGATCCCGGTGGACTACGTGATCGAGACGATGGGTGCGCCGGACGCCGCGGGGGGCGTCGCCATTGCGATCCTAGTCGCTACGCCCGAAGCAATCGGCGCAGTGCGCGCAGCGCTCGCCAACCGGGTGCAGCGATCTATCAACATCTTCCTTGGCTCGGTGCTGTCCACGATCGGCCTGACGATCCCGGCGATGATCGCCATCAGCTACCTCACCGACCACCCACTGATCCTGGGCGTGGAGCACACCGACGAGTGGCTGCTGATCGTGACGCTAGGCGTCTCGATCGTTACCTTCGCCAGTGGCCACGCGAACGTCATGCAGGGCTGCGTCCATCTCATCCTGTTCGCAGCGTATATCCTACTGATGTTCCAGGCGTGAGCCGCGCATCAGGCGCGCAAAACCCGAAAGCGAGGGCCCCGCGCCTGAACATCTGGGTCGGTGCCGACGAATCGCTGTTCTCGCTCCGCGCCCTGGCAGGAAGTGACCGACACGTCGCTATCGCTGGACGACTTTGAGGGTCAGGAGTGCCATCTGGGACTGGACCTGGCCAGCAGGTTCGGCAGCTGTGCAGCCGGTTCAACGTTGTCAGTGCTGGGTATGATCCCTGGCAGTCGGCGCAAATGTCGCAGCGGCTGCGGGCTGAGGGCGTGCCGATGCACGAGTTCCGCGCGACCACCCAGAACTTCAGTCCGGCGATTATCGAACTCGAGGCGGCGATGCGTGCAGGCAGGCTGCGGCACGACGGGAACCCTGTCCTCACGTGGTGCATCGGCAATGGCGTCGGCCGGCCCGATCGGCGTGGCAACCTCTACCCAACCAAGAGCCGACCGGATCAGAAGATAGACGCGGGCAGTGGCGCTCATGATGGCAGTCGGTCGCGCTCTGGCCGAGGATCAGGGGTAAGTTGCGCTGAACGCGTTCTTGTCGAACCCTATCGCGTTTCGATCGAATTCGGGGCGTCAGGATACGGTGATCAGCCTCCGGCCTTGCGTGCGAGCACGCCAGGTTATTCACGCGGACATCCCGACGAGATAAACTGAGGCAGGTCTGCCAGAGGAAACACATCATGCGCCGACGCTCGCTATTGACTGGTATCGTAGCGGCTCAATTTGTGCCTGCTGCACCAAACGTCGTTCGTGCCGCCGAGACGCCCGGAGTAACCTCCTCGGAAATCCGTATTGGCAGCATGGCTGCCTATAGTGGTCCTGCCTCGGCTTATAGCGCCATAGGCCGCGCTCACACCGCTACATTCAAATGGCTAAACGATCAGGGCGGCGTCGGCGGGCGAAAGGTGAACTTTATTTCCTATGATGATGCATACAGTCCGCCGAAGGCAGTAGAGCAGGTTCGTCGCCTGCTTGAGCAGGATGTCGTCGCCTGTCTGTCTAATACGCTCGGGACGCCATCAAACTCAGCAATCGTGAAATACGTGAATCAGAAGAAGGTACCCCATCTGTTCGTCGGCAGCGGCGCGGACAAGTGGGGTGACTATAAGGAGCATCCTTGGACCATAGGTTGGCAGCCCAGTTACCGAACGGAGTCTCAGATTTACGCGCAGTACATCCTCAAGGCCAAGCCAGAGGCGAAGATCGCAATCCTTTATCAGAACGACGACTTTGGGAAGGACTACCTTGCCGGTGTGAAGGACGTCCTCAAGGACCGCTTTGAAAAGGTTGTCGCCGCGTCCTACGAGGTCACGGACCCGACCATCGATAGTCAGGCTATCACTCTCCAAAATTCTGGCGCCGACGTGCTGATCAGTGCCGCAACCCCGAAGTTCGCGGCGCAAATCATCCGCAAGGTCGCGGACATGAACTGGAAGCCGCTGCATCTGCTTACCAACGTTTCGACCTCCGTGGGTGCGGTAATGGAACCGGCGGGTGTCGAACGCGGCATTGGGGTGATCAGTTCGGCCTATCTGAAGGATCCGACCGATCCGCAATGGAAAAGCGACGCGGGTCTCCAACAGTGGCGTGACATCATGAAAAAGTACTTGCCAGACGCCGACATATCCGACTCGTTTTACGTGTATGGCTATGCGGCGACGATGACCACAATCCACACCTTGCGTGCCTGCGGCACGGATTTCTCCCGTGAGAACCTAATGCACCAGGCGACCAACATGAAGGATGTCGAGGTGGGAGCGCTGTTGCCGGGCATTCGTATTAACAGCAGTCCTACCAACTATCATCCGATCCGTCAGGTGCAGCTTATGCGTTGGACCGGCAAGACTTGGGAATTGTTCGGCGACGTCCTATCCGGCAGCACTGCCTGATTTGCGATGATGCGTTAAGCTTCGGCACCCTAGCCGTCTTACGCAACGTGGAGCGGCCAGTGAACAAAACCTCATCTGATTCAGACAAGCGCATCGATCGGCGTATGCTGAAGGCGAGCACGGGTCTGGCTGGGTAGGGGCCGCGGTATTGTCCGTCCCTGTGGCGCGGGAACGTCTGGGTTCTGCGATCATCAGGCCCGATCCCGCGGTGCATTAGCAACGCTGCCGGTTGCGGCAAACTGTAATCGGTACTCTCCAGCTGCCATGCGCTTATGGTGCGAGGATACGGAGGCGACGCGAAAATGACCGAACGTCGAATCGTGATCATCATTAACGGCGCCACAGGCCGCTTGGGTACGACGCAGCACGTGGCAAATCTACTGCGATTGCCGCTGATGGCGGGTTGGTGTTGGGCAATGGTGATCGGCTGATCCCCGATCCGCTATTGGTGGGCGCGACGCTGACCGACTGGAGGCACTGTCGACCGCCAACGGTGACTTAAGATGGAACAACGAGCCTTGACGAGGCGCTTTCGGGTCCAGACATGATCCTCATGGGCTGCTCCGCGACAGGCGGTCGGCCAGCTCGCGTGCTCAAGGCCATCGCGGCTGGCAATCACATTCATATCGAGAAGCCGACCGCCCCCACCGTAGAGGCGGCAATGGAGCTGGCACGTGCGGCACAGTCCGCCGGACTCAAGCATGGGGTGATCCAAGACAAGCTATTTCTGCCGGGATTCGCCAAGCTCCTCTTCGCCAAGAATGCCGGCTTCTTTGGCCGGATACTCTCGATCCGTATCGATGCTGGGTCCTGGATTTTCGATGGAAAGACTCAGCAATGCCAGCGACCAAGCTGGAATTACAAGCGCGCAGAGGGCGGAGGGATCGCACTCGATATGATGGCGCACTGGCGCTACATGATCGATCGATTGGCCTCGCCAGTGACTGCGGTATGTGCGTTGATGGCGACGGCGATTCCCGAACGAGCCGACGAGCAGGGCCGCCTTTATGCCGTCGAGGTCGAGGACACATCTCATGCACTACTGCAGCTGTTAGGAGGAGCTGTAGGAGTTATGACGAACAGTTGGGCAACGCGGCTTCGGCGAGACGACACGATGGTCGTGCAAATTGATGGAACGCTGGGTTCGGCGGTTGCTGAGCGTTTCCGGTGCTTCACACAGGCGGCTGTAAATACGCCCGAGGCATTCTTCGGCGCGGCGCGACCGGGCGGGATGGATCTCGCAGCACAGTGGCAGGAGGTACCGGACGCAATACCGACAGCCAATCCGTCCGGCAATGTTGGGAGGCATTTCTGCGGCACGTAGCAGAGGATGCGCCGTATGTGCCGGCCCTTGTGGAAGGTGCTAAGGCCGTGCAGCTAGCCGATCTCGCTTATCGCAGTGTTGCTGATGGGCGCTGGATGGCAGTGCCGGAACTTCACTTGTAGGTTTGCGCCGCTATCCGGGCACGACGCAGAATTTCAGCCCTGCGATTATCGAGCTGGACGCGGCGATGCGAGCCGGCAGGCTCCGACACAATGGTAACCCGCTACTGATATGGTGTGTCGGTAACGTCGTTGGGAGAGCGGACCGGCGTGGCAACCTATACCCGACCAAGAGCAGGCCGGATCAGAAGATCGACGCCGCAGTCGCGCTCATGATAGCGATCGGCCGCGCGATGGTGGAAGACGAGGAACGAAAAGGACTGGATTGTTTTCTCGCAAATCCAATCTTTGGATAACGGTAGCATCGCGCAAAGCTGTGGGTGTCCCAACACAGCGCAGGTCTGCTGCGCGCCCATCTCGTCACTGCGCACTGACTTCGGCCGATAGCAGACATAAGCGCATAGTTGGTCGGAAGGCGATACTGGGTGGAATGCGGTCCAACTGCTTTAACTCGCGGAGCCGTCGAGACCGGCAATTCGGGTCACCGCGGTCCGTGCTCAGCGGCTCCCCTGGCCTGCGCCGATCCATCCACTCCAGGTCGTGGCGCGGTGCTGCCGCCAGACGAGTGCGCCGATGACCGTCAGGTGCGCGAGATTGAATGCGATGCCAGCGGCGAACGCCGCAGCGTAAAAGCCGACGGCGTCATAAATCGCGCCAGCAAACCAGCCCCCAAACGCCATTCCTGAGCCGGTGAACAGCAGGACTGTCGGCACTCGCCACGACGCCTCTCTGGCCGGAAATAATTCGCGCACCGCGAGCACGTATGCCGGGATGATGCCGCTGAAGCCCAGGCCGAACCAGGCGGCGACGGCGAACAATCCAGCTTCGTTTCGCGTCAGCAGGAATCCGATCATCGCCGTGATCTGGCAGGCAGAGCCGGCGAGGATCGTCCTGGGGCCGCCGATCCTGTCGGCCACGAAGCCCCAGAACTGGCGGCTAACGAATGCGCAGCCGAGCAGCACGGAAAGCATCGCTGCGCCTTGCGACGGGGCGATTCCCATGTCGCCGCAAAACGCGACCAGATGGCCTTGCGGCATCGCCATCGGCACGCAGCACAGAAAGCCCGCCGTGCATAAAGCGCCAAACACCAGCGCCGGTTTCAGCCCCAGCACGTGGGCTTCGGGCTTCGAGCCATGGCGATGGCCCGTCAGTTGGGCGATTTCTGGCGCCCTGGTGAAAGTGAGCGCCGCCGCCGACGCGACCAGCGCGAATTGCAGCGCGGCGAAACCCAGCATCGTATCGCGCCAGCCGAAATGCGCCTCGGCGACCACAAAAATCGGTGCCCAGATCGCAGCTGACACCGACGAACCGCTGCCGAGCAAGGCAAGCGCCGTGCCGCGGCGTCGGTCAAACCAGTGCGTAAGGTAAACGTAGAGCGGCGCGTTGATGCCGGAATTGCCCAGCAGGCCGACAAACAGGCCGTACCCAAGAAGCAGGCTCAGCGGGCCACCACTTTGCGCCACGATCAGTCCAACCGCGGTCATCACCGACCCGAAAATGACCGTGGCACGGATGCCGAAACGCTCGGCCGCGCGTCCCATGGGGATGCCGCCAAAGGAAGCGCCGAGCCAGGCGAGCGAATAAGCAAGTGCCGGCACGGAGCGTTCCCCGCCAAGCTCCTCGGCGATCGAGCGGAGCCCGAC
>JBKPOG010000151.1:0-25553 GCA_046732975.1 Pseudomonadota bacterium | reverse complement strand
GTAGCCTATTGGGCGGTCGGGGTCGGGCGCGTTGGTGAGCCAATGTGCGATCGAGACACCGGCTGCCATCATCCGTACTGCGTTCGAGCAGCGCGGGTGAGTTATTGGCGGTCGTGGAATTGCGTCCATCCCTCTCCTCTGTGGCCCAAGGGGAACCTTGGCTTTTTCCTCTCTCTCTCTCTCTCTCTCTCTCTCTATATATATATATATATACAATATAATGGGGATATATGGGGGGAAGGGGATCGGCTGGCGTTGACAACATTGCTCAGGCTCGGGAGTTGCATCCGCACCATTGCTGGCTGGCAGGCCGTCGTCGCCCGCGCGAGCTTTTGCGCGGAGGGTGAATGAAGTTCGAGCCGAGGGTTTGCCTACCCACAACCGAAGACGTACATGATACGGTAGCGCGTAGATGACCGACTTGATTTCACCCAACGCGTCACGCTGAGTTTGGTCCACATCCCTTCCTTATAGTGGTTTGGCTGGTTGCAGATCAGCAGATACGTAGCCGGCGTAAGTTTAATACAAATCGGCACTCGAACTGTCTGACAGTGTCAGATGCAATGAGCGGCAATCGGCGATCATGATGGTCCGGCGCGGCATGGCCGACCTCAAGCCCGGCGTCTTCGACGCCCCGGCTTGACCTCGCCCACGCACCGCCAGCTTGGCAGACTTACCTGTCCACCGCGTCACGTACAGACCGATCCCGACACCGGAGTCAGCCTCAATGACCTCCGGGATGTCCGCGAGCGGCACTGGTCCTTCGACAGTCCCCGTATCCACACTGCCGTCCCAGCAGTCTTCCGCTGGTCCCTCATGGTGTAGATCGTAGTAGGTGGTGCTACGAAACCCCGGCGGCAGAGGCAAAATGGCGCGGCGAGGCGAATGCTGGTCGACGGAAGCGCGACTATCTCTTTCTTTTGGTGGACGGCGGACTTGGTCCAGACGAAGGGATCGGCGTGTTCATTGTAGTCGGCGATAAAGCTGTCGATGTGAGCGATCAATTCGGGCCGGCTGCGTCGTTCTCCATCTCCCAGTCCCAGCCGGCGAAACTCACTGACCGGCGGCTAAAACCAGTTACTGGCACATCCACCAGATCGTCGGCGACGCAGTTAGGCGAGGGGCGACCCGCGCTCCCCGCCATTTCTACTTCGGTTGCACAGCAACCGGGACGCGCCAGATATCAGCGCTTTGCTGAAGCTGCTCCAGGTTCGGGAACCTGAATGGGAATGCTTCTGTGCACAACTTGGTGGAGCTTTTGCAAGAGAAGCCGAAATGAGGCCCTTCGTTTGGACAGCGGTTTGAAAGCAGGTCCTTTGCGAGGCGGTCATAGGTTTCCGATTATCTTTGGGTTGCACCAGCGCTAGAGGGGTTCGGCCTGACACCCCCCTCCGCGTCCTTGGAGCGCCGGCTGCCATTGGCCGGCCGGTGAGGCCAAACTGAACGGCCGGGGCCGTCGTCGAGCGGCGCTTAGTCCCCTGTTGCGAATTTTGCCAGGCAACGGCGCCGACCAGGCATGAGTCATCCCGATCACGCTGCGGCGGCCTGAGAACCGCCGCCCGTTACCCGTAGTGTTACCCTAGATATGATATCAGAGCGGAAGTCACTGGTAACCCATTGAAACTGCTGGTGGGCGCACAAGGACTCGAACCTTGGACCCGCTGATTAAGAGTCAGCTGCTCTACCAACTGAGCTATGCGCCCGACCAAGGGCGGGCGCTATACCAAGCCCGCCTCCACTTGCAAACCCCCTACGCCCCCGAAGCAATCGCGTCGGCGCACTTCTCGGCGGTCATCAACACCGGGAAATTGGTGTTCGCGCAGGGTACCACCGGGAATATCGAGGCGTCGACAACGCGCAACCCGTCCACCGCGCGCACCCGCCCCGCGGGGTCGGTCACTGCCATTGGATCGTCCTCGCTCCCCATCCGGCACGTGCAGGAGGCGTGCCAGACACCCACCGCCGCTTTGCGCACAAAAGCCTCCAGTTGCTCGTCGTCGCGCATCAGCCCCTCCAGCGTGACCCCTTCCATGATCAGGTTCCTGATCAGATAGCTGCGCAACGCCGGTGGCCCGTCCAGCGCCTTGGCCAACGCGTCAGTGATCCACTTGTTCTTCTTGCTCACCAATCCGACCTGGCGGACCTTGTCGCTGTAGCTCGCCGGGAACGGATCTGTCGTCACCTCCTGCATGGTTGACGTCAGATGCATCGCGCCAAACCGCCGCACGCCGTCCATCATCCGCTCCAGGTCGCGCTGGTCGGATAGCAGGTTGAAATTGACGATCGGCTCGTCGCGCCAGTCGCGTGAAGCGAGCTTCACCTCGCCGGTCTCCGAATACGTCTTGTACACGGTGATAATGAATGAACCGATCTGTTCGCCCACCGCGTGCCACGACGTTTTGTTAGTCACCACGGTGAACATGTCACCTTGCGGAATGCCGTCCAACTGCGATGAATAGCGCAATGCCAGATAGATGTGGCGACGCGAATAGTCATGAATAATACGCGCGTGCGGCTTGATGAACGCCGCCACCGCCACTGCCGGATGGTCCTGCAGCCGCTGACCCACGCCAGGCACAGCGGCACGTACCTCGATGCCCAGGTCACGCAGGTGGGCGGCCGGCCCGATACCCGCACGTAGCAGATGCGCCGGCGAATGGATCGCGCCAGAGGAGAGGATCACCTCGCGGCCGCGAAACTCAGTGGGACGACCACCTACCATTGCACTAACGCCAATGCAGCGAAGGCCGTCGAACTGCAGAACGGTCACCTGCGTATCAGTAGATATCGTCAGGTTCTCGCGCATGCGCGTGCCGGGATCGAGATAACCGATGGCCGCCGATACACGTCGCTCATACACGTTGGAAATGGTTATCGGAAAATAGCCGTCTTCGAACGCGGCGTTCTGGTCGATCAGGAATTTGTAGCCGGCGACCTTGAACGTTTCGGCTGCCGCCTTCGCATGTTCCGGCCACAGATCGGGGAAGATGCGGCGTACCGGGATGCGGCCTTCGTTCCCGTGCCATGGACCGTCGAAATCCATGTCGCGCTCGACCTTCTTGAAGAAGGGCAGCACGTTGTCCCAATTCCATCCTGTCGCACCACGCGCGTGCCACTCGTCGTAATCGGTCGGCGCACCACGATTGGCGAGCTGGCCGTTGATGGACGACCCGCCACCCAGCACGCGCGCCTGCTCATAGGTGCGCAGCGGCGGACGAGGCGCGTGGGGCTGATTGTGCGGAATGACTTCGGTGCTGACTTTCAGCTTGTTCCAGGTGAACGCGGGGTTCAAGTAAGCTGTACCGGGATAGGAGTCGAGGATCGCTGCCGGCACCTTCCCGTGCGGCGTGTCCATGCCCGCTTCCAGGAGCAGCACCTTGTGGGATGATCGGGCAGACAGCCGGTTGGCGAGAACCGATCCGGCGGAACCGCCGCCGACGATGATAAAGTCCCAGTCCATTGCTTCAGTGCGTTTCGGTATGGAAGGTTTTCGACACGATCCGCCAGCCCTCAGCCAGTTTCACCAATGTCAGGTAGTCGGTGAAATACCGCGGCGGGATCTGGCAGTGCACCTTGGCGAACGCCGTGGCCGGGCCGGAACGGTCGATCTGAACCACCCAGTCGCGCCGCGGCAGATCCTGGCTCTTCGGTGACTTCCTGTTGCGCACCAGGTCGAACCAGTACTCGCGCGACCAGTCCGTCAGCTTGCCGCCGGCCACGCCAAACAAGTGCGCCACTTCATGAAACACACCCCCAAGCTTATCAGTGTCACCCTCGTACATGCCGTCGAAATAGGTCTGCAGCGCCTCTTCGATATCTTGCAGATCGGTTTGCATGGTATTCTCCGATTTAAGTGTGCATCAGCAGCCCAGCTGCGCCGCTAGATCCTCGATGTCGTTCGCCACCACATCCCATGTCTGATCGGCAGCGAAGTCGCGCTTCTGATGCGGCCCATACTCACCAGGCCGCGCAAAGAACGCCGTCATCAGCCCGCACTTGCGCGCATTCGCCAGATCGTTGTTGTGCGCAGCTGCCATCATCAGCTGTCCAGGCTCGATGTCCAGCAGCTTCGCCGCCCCCAGATATGTCTCCGGATCCGGCTTGAAGTGATGGAACAGATCCGAGCCGAAGATCATGTCCCACGGAATGCCGGCGTTCTTCGCCATATTCAAGAGCAGCGACACGTTACCGTTGGACAGCGGTCCGATGATGAACTTCCGTTTCAACCGCGTCAGCCCCGACACCGAGTCTGGCCACGGACTCAGCCGATGCCAGCCCCGGTTGATGTGCCGAAGGTCGGCTTCGCTCAGGCCCTTAATGCCAAACTCCGCCACCAGGTGGTCGAGCGATTCGCGGTGCAGCCCATCGAGCGTGGTCCACGGCTGCTCCCCTTTGCGCACCCGGTCCATGGACGGGTGATACGCAGCGCGCCAGGCATCCACCAGGGCGGTCCAATCCGCGTTGATGCCGCGCTCCCCCCCGAATGCGGTCAGGTCCGCAATCAGGCTGCTGCGCCAATCAACCACCGTGCCAAACGTATCGAACACTATCGCGACTGGTCGCCGGTCTGTCATGACGGTTCCTCCTGACTTCGGGCGGTAGCCCGGACCACCCCATCCTGCTAACTGGAACGCATGAGATGCGCCAGGGCAAGCCTAGCCGTGCTTCTGCTGATGCCGATGGCACTACGCGCTCAACCGGCTCCAGAGGCGCTGGTGATCGGCAACGGCTCCTACGCGGCATTGCCAGCGCTGTCCGCCTGCCTCCTATCGTCTCATGCAGTTTCGGCGGCGCTGCGGGCTCTGGGCTTTCAAATCGTCGAACGCGAGGACGTCTCCAGTGGCGGCGCCGATGCCGCCATCGGCGAGTTTGCACAGGCACTCTCAGACAATCCCGGTGCCGCCGCTTTCGTCTATACGTGCGGCTACGCCACCTCGTTCAACGATCGGATTTTTCTGCTGCCTATCTCGGCCAGAATTGCGCGTCCGGCCGACGTGCTCACGCAGGGCGTCCTGGTCAAATCGCTGGTTGATGCCATCGCGCGAAGCGGGGCTGGTGCCGCGTTTGTCGCCGTCGAGGCGATTCCTACGGAAGACTCCCGAACCGCTCCGCGTTTCGACTCCCTAGCACAGGCCGGCCTGCCCGACAGCCTCGGCCTGATAGTCGCCAGCCAGCCAAAGGCTCCCGACGCGCCGACGCCGCTCGCAACCGCGCTGATAGCAAGCCTGAAAGGCACACAAGTCCAGACGATGTCGTTGCTGGCGGACTTGCAACAACGACTGGGCGGCAGCAGTGCTGTGACACTGTCTTTCGTTCATCCGCCGGTCACTGCCGGCTATCTCGCTGGTGCACCGCGGCCTGTTCCGGCCCCTACTCCTGCGGTCGCTCCAATCCCGCCCGGTCCGCAGGCAGCGTTGCCGTCCGATGAGCAGATGACGGATGTGGATCGCAGGCGGAGCCAGACAGCGCTGGCTCGACTGGGCTACTATGACGGCAAGATAGACGGCATCTTCGGTCCGGACAGTCGCGCCGCGATTCGCCGCTATCAACATGAACTGGGCGCCGCGATGACCGGGCGTCTCACCGCTACACAGGCGAGCCGGCTCATCGCTGGGCAATGAGCAAACGAGGCCAGGGGGGCAGCGCATGGGCCTGAAGGCCAAATTCAACCTGGTGATGCTGCTTGCATTCGTCGCCGGCCTTGGCGTCGCCGCAGGGCTGTCCTGGAACATTGCGCAAAGGAATGCCCATCGGGAAGTCGTGCAGCAGGCGGCGCTGATGATGGCCATGGCGTCGGCAATCCGCGAGTACACCGATAAGGAGATCGGGCCGCTTCTAGCCAGCCAGATCAAGGTACGCTTCCTGCCGCACACCGTGCCTTCGTGGGCAGCGCAAACCAACCTGCGCTCGCTCGCGGCGCAGTTCCCCGACTATACCTACAAGGAAGCCGCGCTGAACCCGACCAACCCAGCTGACCGCGCCGCCGACTGGGAAAGCGGCATCATCGGGACGTTCGCACGTGAGCCATCGCTCACCACCCTCACCAGCACGCATGACGGCCCTTCTGGCCTACTGCTGTCGATCGCGCGTCCACTCCGCATCACCGATAAGAACTGCCTGACCTGCCACTCCACGCCATCCGCGGCACCAGCCTCAATGATCGATCTGTATGGAACAGCCAATGGCTTCGGCTGGAAGCTTGGCGATGTGATCGGCGCTCAGATCGTCTCGGTCCCGATGCAGGTGGCGCTGGACCGCGCCTATGATACCTTTAAAGTCTCCATGATCGTACTCGTGGCCGTATTCGCAGTCACAATAGGGCTGTTGAACCTGCTGCTTCACTTCGTCATCGTGCGTCCAATCCGGAGGATGTCCGCAATTGCCGGCGAGATCAGCCTCGGCAACATGGAAGCTCCGGAATTTGCCGAACGCGGGCGCGATGAAATCGCCTCACTCGGCGCCTCGTTCAATCGCATGCGGCGCAGCCTGGCCAACGCCATGAAGCTGCTGGAGACCTGAGATCGCCGAAGCCGAGCCTTTGCCGGCCGAAATTGGACGCTATCGCGTCCAGCGCCTGTTGGGACGCGGCGCCATGGGGATGATCTACCAGGCGTACGATCCGGCGATCGACCGCAAGGTCGCCATCAAGTTGATCCGTGCCGATCTCCTGAGCAGTGAGGAACGTGCCGATTACCTGGAGCGCTTCCGGCATGAGGCGCAGGCCGCCGGCCGTTGTACGCATGCGAACATCGTCGCGATCTATGACTTTGCTGTGCACCAAGGCAATCCATTCCTGGCGATGGAGTATGTCGAGGGGCGCAATCTCAGCCAGGTGCTGATCCAGTCCGGCCGATTCAGCACTCACGCAGCGGTTGCTGTGATCGGCCAGGTACTCGACGCGCTCGCCTGCGCGCATGGCCTTGGCGTCGTCCATCGCGATGTGAAGCCGGCAAACATATTGCTGTTCGCCGATCAGCGCGTGAAGATGACAGACTTCGGGATCTCGCGTTTGGACACCTCGGCATTGACACAGGCAGGGTCAGTTCTCGGCACGCCTAGCTACATGTCACCTGAACAATGCCGTGGCGAGCCGGTGGATGCGCGCAGCGACCTGTTCTCTGCTGGCGTTGTGCTTTACGAGATGCTGAGCGGCAGACGGCCGTTCACCGGCAGCAATCTTACCGAGGTCGCCTTGCAGGTGATCAATCAGCCGCCTCCGAACCTTCAGATGATGCGTCCGGACGTGCCTTCGCCGCTCATCGCCGCGATCGAACAGGCGCTTTCCAAGCATCCACGAGACCGCTTTGGTTCGGCGGTCGCGATGGCGTCCGCACTGCGGCGTTCGGTGGCGGAGGACGCGACGGCAGATCGCACCATAATCGTGCGTGGGCCGAGAACCCGCTTCACCGCCGAGGCTCTTAACACGGTCGAGCGCAAGCTGGCTCAGCACGTCGGTCCCATTGCCCGCCATTTGGTGCAGACCGCGGCGCGGCAGGCGATGTCAATGGAGGAACTGCACGAAATCGTCGCGCGACGTATCGATCACCCGGAGCTGCGCAACCGCTTCCGCAACGAGGTGATACGCAGCACCGCAACGCCTAATGCCACCGCCATTCCGCCGGCGCTGGCACAGGCGGGGGAACGGGAACTCACGACCTACGTTGGGCCGATCGCACGAATTCTGGTCAAACGCGCGCTCCAGGTTGCCAAATCTCCTGACGACTTCTGGCAGACGCTTGCCTTGCACATCGAGCGCGAGGCGGACCGCAGGGCGTTTATGAGCACGCGACCCGAATAATTGCCCCCCTCAGCCCCTGATCCGGAACGCGATGCCACAATCGCCATTGTGACAACAAGGTGGCGCTCTCGCAGATCGTCAGTTCACGACGCGTTCCGCGGAATTGATGCGTTCGCCAGCGAACCTTTCATCGGAACGGTCGTTGCTGTTCAGCGAGAGCGATTTACCACTGAGGGAACTTCATTATGACCGAAATAGTTATCGCCGTATTCGAAACGCCAACCATTGCTGAAGCAGCTGTTCAAGATCTAAATGTGGCACGCATACCATCTGCAGTCGTTCAACGCGGGGGCCGTAATTCGGCTCTGCGTGAGGACAGCGATGCCGTCTGGCATCGCAACGCCAACGCGTGGCAACGCCCGGTGGTCACTGTCGCCGTGGATGCGATGCACGCAGATGCCGTCACCGGAATTCTCAGGCAGTTCGGCCCACTCGACATTGAAGAGCGTATGACACAAAGCCTTCACTGCTAGCTCCTGTGGTTTCGTCGCTCGCTCGGAATGACGTAGGTGTGAATTCGAACACTGCCGCGTGATAGAAATGGCGGTGAGTACCCCCTCAGAGATCCGGGGCGCGAATAAACCGAGGTGAGTCTCGGTCTTCTCGCGGTGCCGATCGCGGAGGGTCTGATGGTAAGACAGGTTATTTTGCTTGTAGCGGCGCTATGGGCCGCCAGCACTGAAGCCCCCGCCGTCGAGACCCCGACCGCCCAGGAACTGGTGGCACGGGAGTTGCCCACAGTAGTCAGCATCTCCATCCTGCGCTCGCCGGCCGGTGCGACAGCCGCTGCCGCTGCTGCACCGCGAGGCCGCCGTTTCCTCGGATCCGGCTTCATCCTGGATCCGAGCGGCATTATCCTCACCAATCGGCACGTCATCGAAGGCGCAAGCGATATTCTGGTCACGCTGCAGGACAACACCCTGCTGCATGGCACATTGCTTGCGCAGGCGGATGACATCGACTTGGCGCTGATCAAGATAGCTGCTGAAACCAAGCTTCCCGCTGTGCAATTCGCCGACAGCGACAATGTGAAGGTAGCGGAGCGCGTATTCGCCATCGGCAATCCACTCGGGCTCGGCGGATCGGTGACGCGCGGGATCATCAGCGCGTTGAACCGCGACATCAGTGACACGCCGTTCGACGACTACATTCAGACCGATGCGGCGATCAACCACGGCAATTCCGGTGGCCCGCTATTCAATGAACGAGGCGAGGTGGTCGGCATGAACACCGCCTTGTTCTCGCCGGAGGCGACCAGCGGCTCGATCGGTCTTGGCTTTGCGATTCCTGCCAATGACGTGAAATACGTAGCGGATGCGCTGCTCCGGCGTGGCGGCGTGCACATAGGCACACTCGATTTCCGCATTCAACAGGTAACGCCGGAGATCGCTGATGCGCTCAATATGTCCAAGGCCGAAGGTGTCATCGTCGGCGGCACGAACGAGGGCGGCGCCGCGAGCAAGTGCGGCATCATGGCCGGCGACATCATCCTGCGCTATGGCGACCTAGCGGTGAAGGACGTGCGTGCTTTGGCGCGTGCGATCGCACGAACGCAACTTGGCACCAAGGTCGGCCTGCGCATTTGGCGCAACGACGAGCCGATCATGATCGCGGCGACCATTCAGGAAATGCCGCATGCTGCTGCCACGCCAGCTTCCCGTCCATCTCCTGCCAAAGGGCCTGGCTGGCATCTGGCAAGCGGTCCGAGCGGTGTTGTGGTAACGCAGATTGCTGGCGATGGTACGGCAATGGAGGCCGGCATAGTCGTTGGTGATGTCATCGTTCAGATGCAGCAGGAAAAGGTAGCTGATCCCAATGATGTCGACAGACTGCTCACCGCGGCACGGCAACGTCAGCGGCATTTCGTGGCCATGCTGGTCAGGCGCGACACTGAGGGTCTGCGCTGGCTCGCGATGAGCCTCGAGTAGCTAAAAGATCCCAAACAATCCGCGTAGGAACCCCGGCGTGAGAGCAGTAAGTGGATTGACCGACACCTGTGGATCTTCAATTGGACCGCGTACCGTGTAGCTTGCAGCAAACAAGCCGCCGCCGCGTTCCGGGCTGAACAATTTGCCCACCAGTGGCACGTTGCCGAGCAGCGAGTTGAAGAAATACGCCGGCACAATGGTGCCCTGCATATCGAGCCGCTGATCATCCAGGTTTGCTCGGCCCTTTGCGGTCAACCCGAGCGAGGAACTGAACGCGCGCGCATCTGTCAGATCTAGGGCGTCATCCGTCAGGCGAAATGGTGCCACGAGGCGCGTGAAGCCTAGGCCAGGCCCCTGCACCATCTCAACCAACCCATAGAGCGTCATCGCTTGCAGTAGTCTGCCGAGGGCAGGCGCATCACGCACCCGGAAATTCTCGATGTTTGCCGTTCCTGCCAATGGGCGACCAGGCTGTGTGTCGTCGTACTCCGCCTGAACCGACAACTTGCCCCCCTGCATGCTGCGCAGATAGTCGAGACCCCGTAGCAACTCGCCGGCATCTTCGGCGCTGACAGTGACGCGTCGTCCGCCACTGCTGGGAACAACTCGTGCCAGAAACGTCCCCCGTCCGGTGCGTCCGTCCAGGTTCAGCTGCTGCAGCACGCGGCCATCATCTTCGGCATGCAGGGTCACATTGCTCGCAGCGGCGCCGGCGGCCAGCAGTACCCGATCGAACTTTGCGTCAACGACCCAGGGCGGCCCAGGCGGCGGCTCCGGTTTCGGCCCTTGCGCTGTCTGCAGAGCGGTCTTGCGGCCAAGCCGCGGCCCCAGATCAAGTGTCTGTCCAGCGATGGTCCCTTTGATTGGACCGGCTGCAGGCAGATTGATCGTCGCGCGGGCAGCCGTTCGACCGAGCACCAATTGGTCCAAACGCAGGGAAGCGACCCTGCCACCGACGGCCTCGGCACGCCCGCGCAGCACAAGTCCATCTCCATCCATCTGCACTGCATCAATGCCGGTGAGCTGATCGCGGTTCAGCGTCAGCCGCGCTGACGCCTTTGCCGCTGCGTCGCGCGGCTTACGCCATTCCAGCGCGCTGACTGTGAGTTCCGCCGTGGTCAAGTCGGCGTTGACCGCGACGTCGGCTTGGCCATTCCGACGTTCCGTCAGAACCGCCTGCAGCTGGGTCACCCCGCTCAGCAGCGGCGTCGCATCCAGCCCGGCCGCCGCAAGCTGTCGAGCATCCGCCTGTCCCGAAATTGTGGCGCTTTCCACAACCTGCGTCGGTGGCCCAGCCCGGAAGTCAAGCGCCGCATCCAGCTTTGCGGGAATCGCCGCCAATAGTGCCCGGCCATTTACCTTCATTCCGTCGTTGTTTGCTGTCAGGTCTAGCGTGCCCTGGTCGAGATCGCGCCCGGCAATCAGCCGGCCCAGGTGCACGCCGTCCAGCCGCGCCTGCACCTGCACCGGGATGTCGTCCATCGTGACCTTGTCTTCCAACGGCACGCTAAGTCGAAGCTTGACCACCACTTGACCCGCCGGGTTGTTCAGCTCGATCGGATGGCGGTCGAGCAATTGCAGCCGCGGCTCGCGCAGCAGTGTCAGCGCATCGGTCACCGTGCCGCTGACCTCCGCCTCGATCACTCCCACTTGGCGCGATCGCATAAGGCCGGTAATTCGCATGTTGCCGCCGCGGATCTGCAAGCCTCCGGCGCTGCCTTCCCTTTGATTGCGCAGACGTTGGCGTCCTCCGGCCACAACGATGTCCAGCGTGTCTGGATCAATGATGCGCAGCTGGGCCTGACCGTTGTCGATCGGCGGCACCGGCCGTAGCCAGTGCACTTGAAGGCCCTCACCATCGAGCTGCCCTGTGGCGCGGGTCAGCTCGATTGCCGACAGATCCGACGAAGCCACGAGCCCCAGATCGACATGGCCGTTTCGCGCCATGCCGATTGGTATGTTGCTGATCAGCCAATGACGTGCGCCGCGATCGGTGCCTTCCGGCCAGAGCCGGGGCAGATCGGCAAAGTCAACCTGATCGACATCTGCAGATACCGATGCAGATAGCTGCCTTGCGGCGCGCTGCATCGTTCCGCGCGCTTCAACCCGGGTCGATGGTCCACCTTCGTGACCACGTAGGTTCACCTGAAATGTCTCTAGCGCCATGGTATCCGGTGTTCCGGATGCGACCAGCGCTGCGTTGACAAAAGGTATCTCGCCGGCGCCGATATGCACCTGGCCAGCACCAGATCGCAGGCTGATACGGGCGTGTTGGAGCGACAGCGTGCTGTCCAGGTCGAGGGTCGCCTCGCCTCCGACGGGGGCATCGAGCGCTACCAAGTCTACCAGCGAAGGGGCGGCACGTGCGATCACTCTTGGAACTACCGGCGACAGCCTCACCCGCACCTGGGTCTCCTTGCCACCGGGTCGGAGATCGGCCGACATCGTCAGGTGCGCCTGCTGCTCGCCGATTGCCAGAGCAAGTTCGGCTGTCCCGTCGACGCCTCCTCGTGCTTGTCGGATAAGGTTGATTTCTGCATGCGGTGCTCGCCACGTCATGCCCAATGGGCGATCAATCACGCTCACTGTCGCGTCGTGCACACGCACCGCGCGCAACTGCCCCAGCAGCGGGTCGAGCCCGCGAGTTCGGTCGTTCGTCGGAGGTTTTGCCAACTCGCGCAGAAGTTCTGCAAGCGGTGTTGCATCGGCATCTGCCGACGGTTCAGCGGTATCGGTTCCCTTCGCCGCTCTGCCGAGATCAAGGCTGATGGTGCCGTCCGCAGCCCGCACAAAGCTGAGTTCCGGCGAATCCAGCGTCACCGCTCGTGGCACGAGGCGCAGAAACAGCAACTCATAGATCGACAGCGACACCTCGACGCGCGGAATCCTGATCCGCTGCTGGCCCGTCTGATCCGTCACCGTGAGGTCGGTGAGCCGCAGATCGAGCGGCCGATCCACGCCCATGTGGAACCCCTCCCAGGCCAGCGCTGCAGAGCCGATGGTCAATCGGTTCGCGCTATCCTCAGAGTTTGCCGCTGCCTCCAGCCGACCGGTGAACCAGTCGAGATCCATAGGCCCCTGCGACAGGCGCCAGGCGATCGCGCCGATGCCCACCCCACCCAGTATCGCGAGCGTGATCGCCAGCGTGATCAACCAGTGCACGGCCATGGCGCATGCCAGCGCCGCTTGACCGGTGAGACGCCTCACGCCCAGCCTTTCTGCGCATGAACGAGACAGAGTTCCACCTGCCCACGACTTGGCCGGCACCTCACGATAAAGCTGCCGCAGAGCGCCTGATGGAACGCTTTGCCAGTCTCGGTCGTGCGGAAGAGAGATTGGCGGCGCGACCCGCTATTGCTGCGTTGCTCCGTGCGCTGGGTGGCAACAGCCCTTTCCTTGCCGACCTTGCGGTGCGCGAGGCTGCGAGCATGCGTTCGCTGGTGACCTCTGGTCCGGATGTCGTTGTTTCTGCCGCCATTGCGGAGCTGATGGCACTTCCACCAACAACCCGCCGCAACCGACTGGCTGCTGCCCTGCGGCGCGCCAAGCGGATTGTCGCACTGGCGACCGGGATCGCGGACATCGGCAACATTTGGCCACTCGAGCGGGTGACCGCCGCGCTGAGCGATCTGGCGGAGGCTGCGCTGTCGTTGGCCATGGCGCATCTGCTGCGGACCGCCCACGATGCGGACGAGTTGCACCTGCCGGACCCCTTGGATCCGACACGCGGGGGCGGGTTCACGGTCCTCGGCATGGGAAAACTCGGTGCCCGTGAACTGAATTATTCCTCCGATGTGGACCTCGTCCTGCTCTACGACCCCGCCGCTTCAATATACACACAGGCGACCGATGGCCATGCAATGGGCGCCTTCACGTCCCGGATTGCTCGCGGGCTTGTGGCACTCATGGAGGCACGCGACGCCGATGGTTACGTGTTCCGAACCGATTTGCGCCTGCGGCCTGATCCCTCGGTAACGCCCCCCGCAGTCGCACTGCCGGCGGCGATCATCTACTACGAGAGCATGGGGCAAAACTGGGAGCGCGCTGCTATGATCAAAGCGCGTCCCGTCGCGGGCGATCTCGCTCTCGGCGCCGGCTTCCTCGAGGCGATCCGACCTTTTGTCTGGCGGCGCGGTCTGGATTTCGCCGCCGTCGCCGACATTCATGCGATGAAGCGTCGTATCGACCAACACAAGGGAGGCGCGCTCAACGAGGGCACCGACGTGCTCGCACGCATCGCTGGCCACAACGTGAAGCTTGGCGAGGGCGGCATACGCGAGATCGAGTTCCTGGCGCAGACCTTGCAGCTGGTTTGGGGTGGGCGCGATCCGACGCTGCGTGTCCCGACCACGCTGGCAGCCTTGCGCGCGCTCGTGCGCGCCGGTCACGTACCGCGCGCCGCTGCACGCGAACTGGGAGATGCTTATCGCTTCCTCAGGCGTGTTGAGCATCGGCTGCAAATGATCGCCGACAGGCAGACCCACGAACTGCCGGAACGGCCCGAGGAGCTCGTGCGGATCGCCACGTTCATGGGCTATTCCGGTGCCGACGCATTCGCCAACGAACTGTTGCACCATCTCCAACAGGTGCGGGCACACTACGCCGAAGTTTTCGAACTAGTCCCAGAACTGCTGACACCGGCAGCCTCGGGACTGGAACTGGATTTTTCCGGCGTGGACGCCGCGCCCGAAGCAACCACAGCGGCGCTGCGCACGATGGGCTTCGACAACCCGCAACGCATCGTCACCGCGGTGCGCGGCTGGCAGGCGGGGCACGTGCGCGCATTGCGCTCCGCGCGCGCGCGCGAACTGGTGGCGCAGCTGCTACCGCGAATGCTGACTGCGCTGGCGCGGCAGCCGCATCCGGACACCGTGTTCAACCGCTTCGACGCGTTCATGGCGCGGCAGCCCGCCGGCATCCAGTTGTTGTCGCTGTTTCAGCGTAACCCCGGGCTGCTCGACCGGGTCGCCTCGGTACTGGGTGCCTCGCCTTCATTAGCGCACCACCTGACCAGCCATCCAGCCGCGCTCGATGGATTGCTGAGCGCGGAAGAGAACCCGAACCCGAGCCGGTTGCTGCGATCCCGGCTGCGGGATGCGCGATTGCTAGAGGACGTCATTGAGATCACCCGCCGCACAGTGCGCGAGGAGGACTTCTCCATTTCCGTCGCCACCATGGAGGGTCGGATCGATGCGGACGAGGCTGGTTTGCGCCGCACGGAAGTCGCCGATGCGGCGTTGAGTTTGCTGCTGCCGCCCGTGCTAAGCGACTTCGGCGGACGGTTCGGTCGCGTGCGTGGCGGATCCATGGCCGTGGTGGCGCTGGGCAAGGCAGGCGGCCGCGAGATGATGGCTGGTTCCGACCTCGACCTGATGCTGGTCTACGACCACCCGGAAGATGTCAGCGAAAGCCGAGGCACGCGGCGTCTGCCGGTCAGCCAATGGTTCGTGCGCGCCTGTCACTCCTATATCGCGGCAGTGACTGCGCCGGGTGCAGATGGTCCATTGTACGAAGTCGACATGCGGCTGCGCCCATCAGGCAACAAGGGTCCGGTCGCCGTATCACTCGGCGCTTTTCGTCGTTACCACGCTGAATCGGCATGGACATGGGAGCGCATGGCACTGACCCGCGCCCGTGTGGTGGCAGGACCTCCGGCTCTCCGTAGCCGGATCGAGACTGCGATTGCCGAAGCCTTGCGGCATGCCGGCGACGCTGAACGCATTCGTGCTGATGCGGCTTCGATGCGTGGCCGCATGCTGCGCGATCTGCCGCCCGAGGGCCCGTGGGACGTGAAGCTGCGTGCCGGTGGCCAAATCGAGGTCGAGTTCATCGCCCAAGTACTGCAACTGATATACGCAGGCCAATCGCCCGGGTTGTGCTCGCCGACTACGCGGGTTGCGCTCGAGAAGCTGGCCAAGGCGAGGAAACTGGAAACGGAAGATGCGGCTCTGCTGATGCGCGCCGACCATCTCTGGCGCACCATTCAGGGCATGCTGCGCATCACCGTCGGCCGCGGTACTCGGGAGGCACTGCCGGATGCATCGGAGCAAGCACTGCTGCGCGCGGTCGGGTCAGCGGTTGACTTGAGCGCATTACGGACAACGATGGATGATATGGCGCAACAGGTTCGCGCCGCGTTTGTCAGGTATGTTGGGGAGATCCAAGCATGAGTGTTCAGGAAGGTGATGTCGCACCTGACTTTGAGATGCCGGCGAGCGGCGGACGCACCGTCAGCAAGCGCTCGCTGAAGGGCAAGCCATTCCTGCTGTATTTCTATCCGAAGGCCGATACACCGGGCTGCACCAAGGAGGCATGTGCATTCCAGGAAGCGCTGCCGCAGCTGGGCAAGGTGGGCATCGACGTGATCGGTGTCTCTCCGGACAAGATGAAGCCGATCGAACGCTTCGCTGAGAAGTACCAACTGACATTCCCGTTGGCGTCCGACGAGTTACATGCGGTGGCGGAGAAGTATGGCACGTGGGTCGAGAAGTCGATGTACGGACGCAAATACATGGGCATGGAACGCAGCACGTTCCTGATCGACAAGGCGGGAAAGATTGCCAAAGTTTGGCGCAAGGTCAGCGTCACGGGCCACGCCGCCGACGTGCTGGATGCGGCGCGGGGGCTGAAGTGAGGGCTGCCGGCCGGGTCGGCGTGAATGCCAGGGCCGAGGTGTCCCCGAGGATGGCTGTCGCATTTTGGCGCATGCCTTAGGTACTGGCGGTACGTACTGGCGGTCAATCGGCGTAGAACTCCTCGACTGTCATCGCGATCCCCGGCGGATCGAGCCTGATTTCCCCTGACACGAAAATCTGTGTCGCGACATCGCCCTTCGGCATGCGCGAGTGGCGAACGATCCGCTGCTCGTCTGGCCAGACAATTAAATAATGCTGGACGGACGGCAGCCTGAAATAGGCACGGAGCTTGGTCGCTCTGTCCCGTGTCCCGCTGTCCGGGGACAAAACCTCAATCAACACGAGAGGGTCTGAGACCTGCGTGGAGTCGCCTGGGAGCTGTGGTCCGCAACGCATCTGAGCGTCGGGCTCAAAGTCACTGTCATCGACTCGAACCGTCATGCCGTCGGCAAAGACCTCGCAAGAATCTAGGGCCGCCTTGCTGAGGGCGCGTCGCAATGCATCGCACGCGGCGCGTTTGCACCGATTGTGCGAGGCCCGCTCGGGTGCCATCGCCACGACGATGCCATCAATCCGCTCGAACCGGCCGGATGGCTGCTGTTCCGCCCAGACCAGGAACTCGTCCCGTGTCATCGGGGTCTCCGGCTCGTACGTGTGGGCGCGTGCCATGGCGGCCTCCAATTATCCACCGGGTTTAGTGTGATCGGGTGGCCTGGTCTGCGCCAGAGCAATCGAATCGCTCGGCCGCGGCTGATCTGCCTACCAACCAACTATGGCGCGTGGCCTCCTAAACTGGCGTCGCCGTCAATATGGCGCGGTCCGCATCGTCGGTCTCTGCGCTGACTACCACACGTGCCCTTGTCCCGCAGTCTTCCGCCAGGAAGCACACGGTTGTTGGCCCCGCATCAAGGCGGACCAAGGCAAGGCGCAGGGGAAGACGCGAACGGAACTGCGCGTCGTAGCTATGGTACAGTGTTGTCGTCGCCAAGACTTCGCCTGGTTCCCGGTCACTGACCCGCCACTCCAGTGCATCGGCCAGGCAGTGCCAGCAAAGTTCGCGCGGCGGATACTGCACCGCGCCACAGGCAGTGCACCGCTGCAGCGCCAACTTTCCCTGCCTGGCAGCCGCTGCCATCTCCGCCATCGGTGTCATCGCGCAAGCACTGCTGCAGCAGTGCAGAGACCCCGGTCGTAATTGATCATGCCAAAGCCGCTGACCAGCGCGTGGCGCGCGTCACCCTCGAGTTGCCGCAGCGCCTCGATCAAGCCAAGAAATCCGCCGGCCGCTCCCGCCTGGCCGCATGAGAGCTGACCGCCGCCGGTGTTGTGTCGCAGATTGCCCCCCGGCGCGAAATCGTTGCGGCGAATGAAGTCGGCGCCATCGTCCTTGGCGCAGAAGCCCAGGTCTTCAAACTGCAGCATCGAAATCACGGGGTAGTCGTCGTAGGTCTGTATCACGTCGATGCCGGACGGCCCCAGTGCGGCCTGCCTCCATAGCGCCTCGGCATCCATCGCCCAGCCGCCGCGCCACTGGATCGGATCCCCGGGAAACGCGTTGTGCCGCTCGATCGTCGCCAGAATGCGCGCGCACGGCAGGCCAAGTGCCCGCGCACGCGAGCGATGCATGACCAGAAACCCATCCGCGCCGGCGCAGGGCATGACGCAGTCGAACAGGTGCAGCGGCTCGGCGATCGGTCGCGCCGCCAGGTAGTCCTCCAGCGTCAGCTCACTGCGAAGCAAAGCCAATGGATTGCGCTGCGCCCACTGGCGCTGGGCCACGCACAGCTTGCCAAAATCCTCGCGTGTCGCGCCGGTGCGGTGCATCGCATGTCGGGTGAGCAGCGCGAAGCTTTGGTTGGGGCCGCCGGCGCCATAAGGCCAAACGCAATCCCGCGAGAAGCTGCTGAACTGCGCCACCAGATCCTGAAAGCTGGTCGGTCCATCGGTGTCGCCCGCGATGCACGCGACGACCTCGGCGTCGCCACACTGCACAGCCCTGGCGGCGCGGCGCAGCGCCATTACCCCGCAGGCGCCGCCGAACGGCAGAAATTCGAGAAATCGCGGCGACATCCCGACGTATTGCGAGAATGGCGCCGGGCCATCCGGCGCCAGCGTGAAGCTCGACAGGCAAAGGCCGTCGATCTGCAGCTTGGCCAGACCGCTGACCTCCAGCAGCTTTCGCAACGCACTGCCCAACCACCAGGCCGCACCTTTGTCCGAACGGCGCGCATAGGACACCGTGACAGGAGCGCAGGCCACGACGTCGCCGTAGTCCATCATGGGCACCGCCCTGCCCTGGCTCCGGGAAGGCGCCGCCTTTGCCGGACTACAGCGGATCCCAGTTGAACACGTCCCCCGAGCGATCCAACGGCATGTACGCTGCCTTGAGAGCCGGTGCCGCCTGCTCCGCGATGGTCTCCGGTGTCCAGCCATCAACCCTGTGGACGATGCGGATCGGCCGTGGCGAGCTGAACAGGATGACTTCGTTCATCCGCGTGCCGAACACCTGGCCGCTGACACCCTTGGCCGCGTCAGACGACAGGAACACCGCCATCGGTGCGTTCTTATCCGGCGTCATCTGCTGGATCTTCGCAACCCGCGCCTGCTGCTCAGGCGTGGTGGCGGGAATGGAGCTGGTCATGCGGCTCCACGCGAATGGTGCGATGCAGTTGGAGCGCACGTTGTAGCGCTGCATATCGAGCGCGATCGACTTCGACAGCGCGGCAATGCCGAGCTTGGCGGCGGAATAGTTTGCCTGGCCGAAATTGCCGATCAGGCCGGAGGTCGAAGTGATATGCACGAACGTGCCGCTCTCCTGCTTGCGGAAGTGCTCGGCTGCGGCGCGGGAAACGAAAAAGCTCCCGTTCAGATGGACGCCGATCACCGCCAGCCACTCCTCGGGTGACATGCGGTGGAAGATGACGTCGCGCAGAATGCCGGCATTGTTCACCACGCCATCGATGCGGCCGTAATGGTCCAGCGCCGCCTGGACGATCTTTTGGGCCGAGCCCCACTCGGCAACGGAATCGGTGCTGATCTCAGCAGCGCCGCCGCGCTGCTCGATCAGCTGCTTGGTCTGCTGGGCGGGCGTGGCAGACAGGCCTTCGCCGGAAAGCGAAGCGCCCACATCGTTGATGATGACCTTGGCGCCGGCTGCGGCCATGGCGAGGGCGATCTCGCGGCCGATGCCGCCGCCAGAACCGGTCACCACCACGACCTTGCCTTCCATCATGCCTGCCATCGTGCCCTCCTCTGCTGGCTGGCGTCTCCCTACTGGTGAGTATCAGTCGCAGCAACCCCTTGACGCCATGTGCCCGATACGCCATCTCCCGCTAATCAGGACCCATTTAGTCCGATTAACTGCAATGACGGGTGCGAGGGGTTTCGCAGACTATGCTCAGGCTGTCGAAGCTGACCGATTATGCCGTTGTGGTGCTGGTACGCCTGTCGCGTGAGCAGGGGGTACAGACGTCCCCTGGCATTGCCGCAACGACCGGCATTCCCGAACCGACTGTCGCCAAGGTGTTGAAGACACTGGCCGCCGGCGGGCTGGTGGCCTCTCAGCGGGGGGCCCGTGGCGGTTACCGTCTGCTGCGGCCACTCGGGGCCATTCCTGTTTCCGATGTGATCGCCGCTGTGGACGGCCCGATTGCTCTGACCGCCTGCGTCGAGGGCTCGGCCGTCGAGTGTGAGTCGCAGTGCCTGTGCCCAATGCGAGGACGCTGGGACCCCGTGAACGAAGCGATCCATCAGGCGTTGAGCACGATCACCCTGGCCGACATGCACGAGGCATCGATCCCTCGGGCCTTCCGCATCCCGACCTCGACTTCAGTGCCCGCCGCTGAATAGGACACTTAATGTCTGCATCGACCCCAACTCTCGACGCTCTCCAGTCAGTTACCCAGTCCGGCTACAAGTGGGGATGGGAAACCGAGATCGAGATGGACCTCGCGCCCAAGGGGCTGAACGAGGACATCATCCGGCTGATCTCCTCGCGCAAGGAAGAGCCCGCATGGCTGCTGGAGTGGCGATTGAAGGCGTTCGCAGCCTGGCAACAGATGACCGAGCCGCACTGGGCGCGCGTCGAACATAAGCCCATCGACTATCAGGATCTGCATTACTACGCGGCACCAAAGAAGAAGCCAGGCCCGAAAAGCCTGGATGAAGTCGATCCGGAGCTGCTGAAGACATATGAGAAGCTCGGTATCCCGCTGAAGGAGCGCGCCATTCTCGCCGGCGTCGATCCGGAGACGATCCAGGGCACGCAGGTTGCAGTGGACGCAGTATTCGACAGCGTGTCGGTGGCAACCACGTTTCGCGAGACGCTCAAGAAGGCGGGCGTGATCTTCTGCCCGATCTCGGAGGCGGTGCGCGACCATCCGGACCTGGTGCAGCAGTATCTCGGTTCGGTGGTCCCCGTCTCCGACAACTTTTTTGCGGCGCTCAACTCGGCGGTGTTCACCGACGGTAGCTTTTGTTACGTGCCGAAGGGCGTGCGCTGCCCGATGGAGCTGTCCACCTACTTCCGCATCAATGCACGCAGCACTGGCCAGTTCGAGCGCACGCTGATCATTGCGGACGCGGGTTCCCACGTGAGCTATCTGGAAGGCTGCACCGCGCCGATGCGCGACGAGAACCAGCTCCACGCCGCGGTGGTCGAGCTGATCGCGCACGAAGATGCGCAGATCAAGTATTCGACGGTGCAGAACTGGTACCCTGGCGATGCTGAAGGCCGCGGTGGCATCTACAACTTCGTCACCAAGCGCGGCGCCTGCCGCGGTGCGCGGTCGAAGATCTCCTGGACCCAGGTGGAGACCGGTTCGGCGATCACCTGGAAATACCCGTCCTGCGTCCTGGAAGGCGATGACAGCGTGGGCGAGTTCTACTCGGTCGCGGTGACCAACAATCACCAGCAGGCCGATACTGGCACAAAAATGATCCATATCGGCAAGCGGACAAAGAGCACCATCGTCTCCAAGGGCATCAGCGCGGGGAAGTCCAACAACACCTATCGTGGACTGGTGCGGGTGCTGCCGCGGGCGTCGGGCGCGCGCAACTATACGCAGTGTGACTCGCTGCTGATCGGCGATGCGTGCGGAGCGCACACGGTGCCGTACATCGAAAGCCGCAACCCGACCGCCAAAGTGGAACACGAGGCGACCACCTCTAAGATCGCCGATGATCAGCTGTTCTATTGCCGGCAGCGTGGCCTCAGCGAAGAGGATGCAGTCAATTTGATCGTCAACGGCTTCTGCAAGGACGTACTGAAGGAACTGCCGATGGAGTTCGCCGTCGAAGCGCAGAAGTTGCTGGCGGTGAGCCTGGAAGGCTCCGTAGGTTAGAGGAACGCATTTATGTTGGAGATTCGCGGCCTCTCTGCCGCCATCGAGGACAAGCCGATCCTGCAGGGCATTGACCTGACGGTGCCGCAGGGCGAGGTCCACGCGATCATGGGGCCAAATGGCTCCGGCAAGTCGACGCTCGCCTATGTGCTGTCGGGGCGTGAGGATTACGTGGTGACCGCGGGCTCGGCGACGTTCGAAGGTCATGATCTGCTGACCATGGAGCCCGAGGCGCGCGCTGCGGCCGGCTTGTTTCTGGCTTTCCAGTATCCGATCGAGCTGCCCGGCGTCGGCAACGCGAATTTCCTGCGCACGGCGCTGAATGCGCAGCGTCGCTCGCGCGGTGAAAGCGAGCTGGACGCAGTGCAGTTTCTCAAAACGGCGCGGGCCGAGACGAAGCGACTGGCCATGCCCGAAGACATGCTGCGTCGAAATGTTAATGTTGGCTTCTCCGGCGGCGAAAAGAAGCGCAACGAAGTACTGCAGATGGCCATCCTGCGTCCGCGACTCGCCATCCTCGACGAGACCGACAGCGGGCTCGATATAGATGCGCTGAAAATCGTGGCGGAGGGTGTGAACGCGCTGCGGGGACCTGATTTCTCGGCACTGATCATCACGCACTATCAGCGTCTGCTCGATTACATTGTGCCGGATCATGTGCACGTGCTTGCCGGTGGTCGCATTGTCCGTTCCGGTGGCCCCGAGCTGGCCCATGAGCTGGAGGCTAAGGGATACGCCGGCATGATTGCGGAGGCAGCGTGACGGCAGCCGTTCAGAGTGGTGTAGCTGGCTTTCTCGCGCGCTATGACGTGCTGCGCGACCGGTTGCCTGGTGATCCGCGGCAGCGTATTGCTGCGGCCGAAGCGTTTCGCCACGCCGGGTTACCCGGTGCATCAGCGGGACGACGTGAGGAGGCATGGAAATACACCGGCCTCCGGCCTCTTTCCGATACGTCCTTCGAGCAATTTGCTTCGCCAATCCCCGCCAATAGTCAGATCCTTGCGCGCCTGCCGCAGCTCGAGTTGCCACGCATCGTCTTCATCGACGGGATGTTCAGCCAGGAGCTATCGATCGTGCCGTCGGCACTGCGCTTCGCGCGCTTCGCCGATCGTGCGGAGTTTGGATCTATCGCGCGTCCCGAATGCGAGCCGTTGGTTGCGTTGAACACGATGCTGGCAGAGGACGGCGCAGTAATCGAAGTGCCCGCGGGGTCGGATGGCGGGTTGTTGGTACTCGCCAGCGCCGCCACAGATCGGACCCCATTCCATCCACGTCATGTGATCCGACTGGAGCCTGGTGCGCGACTGACGTTGCTCGACCTCTCGTTCGGGGACGGCAGCTATTTGCACAATCCAGTATTCGAGGTGACTGTGGGGGCAGGCGCCGTGCTGACCCACGCGCGTTTGCAGAACGAGTCGACCTCGGCCTTCCACCTATCCACGCTCTATGCGGAGATCAACGAACGCGGCACCTATGACAGCTTCGTGCTGAACCTAGGTTCGCGGATCGCGCGGACCGAGGCACATGTGCGCCTCAGTGGCGAAAAGGGCATTACCCATCTGAACGGGGCCCAGTTGCTGAGCGGGATGCAGCATGCCGACTTCACCACGACGGTGCGGCATCAGGCGCCTTGCTGTGCCTCGCGCCAGACGGTGAAGAACGTGTTGGCAGGCCGGTCGCACGGAGTGTTTCAGGGGCGCATCGAGGTCGCGCGTCATGCGCAGAAGACCGATGGCTATCAGATGAACCAGGCTCTGCTTCTGTCGCCAGATGCCGAGATCGACACCAAGCCAGAACTTGAAATTTTCGCCGACGACGTGAAGTGCAGTCATGGTGCTACAGTCGGCGAGCTCGACGCTGACCAGTTGTTCTATCTGAGGAGCCGCGGCATTCCGGACGACGAGGCACGGTCCATCCTGGTCCGCGCGTTCCTGGCAGAAGCGCTGGATGCCGTGAGCAACGAGACCGCGCGCAGGGTACTTGATCAAGCGGTCGAGGGTTGGTGGGAGAAGCAGGCAGCATGAACGTCACGACCCGCCCTGCCCTGCTGGATGTCGCGCGCATCCGCGATGATTTTCCTATCCTGCGGCAAAAGATTCGCGGCAGGCCGCTGGTGTTTCTCGACAGCGCTGCATCGGCGCAGAAGCCGCGCGCCGTGATCGAGGCGATGCGCGAGGCGATGGAGACCCAATACGCCAACGTGCATCGCGGCCTGCACTGGATGAGCGAACGCACCACGGACGCATATGAGGCTGCGCGTGAGGCGGTGGCGGCGCTGATCAACGCCAACGATGTGCACGAGGTGGTATTCACCCGCAACGTTACCGAGTCGCTGAACCTGATGGCGCACAGCTATGGCCGCGGCATTCTGAAGCCAGGCCAGGCGGTCTTGGTCTCGGGCATGGAGCACCATTCCAACATCGTGCCCTGGCAGTTGCTGCGGGACGAGCGCGGGATCGAGTTGCGTGTCGTGCCGGTCACCGATACCGGCGAACTCGACATGGACGCGTTCGAGACGCTGCTTGCCGACGGCAAAGTCGGCCTGGTGTCGATGACGCATATGTCAAACGTGCTTGGCACCTACACACCGGCGGAACGTATCGTGCGTATTGCGCATGCGCACGGCGCCAAGGTGTTGTTCGACGGTGCGCAGGCGGTGGTGCACCGGCGCATCGATGTTCAGGCGCTGGACTGCGACTTCTATGCGTTCACCGGGCACAAGCTATATGGCCCGACCGGCATTGGCGTACTGTGGGGGCGACGGGAACTGCTCGATGCGATGCCGCCTTTCCTGGGCGGTGGTGAGATGATTTCGTCGGTTTCCTTCGAACGTTCCACCTGGGCCGAGGTGCCGCACAAGTTCGAGGCCGGCACACCGCCGATCCTGGAAGGTATCGGGCTCAAGGCTGCGATCGATTACGTGCAGCAGATCGGCTACGATGCGATCGCGGCGCACGAGACTGCACTGGTGGATCACGGGCTGGCGCGGCTGGGGGCGATCGAGGGCGTCCACATCCTCGGCCAGGCGCAGGATCGTGGTGGTGTGGTGTCGTTTGCGCTCGACCGTGCGCACGCGCATGACGTGGCGACGTTGCTCGATCGTCAGGGCATTGCTGTGCGCGCCGGCAACCACTGTGCCGAGCCGCTAATGTACCGCTTCGGCCTCGACAGCACGACGCGTGCCAGTTTCGCCATCTACACGACGCGTGACGAGATCGATTTTCTGGCCGACTCGCTGGCGCGTGTGCGGGAGTTCTTCAAGTGAGCGATTCGTTCGACGACCTGCGTGACCTGTATCAGGAAGTGATTCTTGATCACGGCCGCCGGCCGCGCCATGCGCGACGGCCGGAGAGCTTCGATGCAAGCGCGAAGGGCGATAACCCGATGTGCGGCGACCGGATCGAGGTTTGGGTGAAACTGGGCGCCGATGGCTCAATCGCCGATACCGGCTTTCAGGCGCGCGGCTGCGCGATCAGCGTTGCCTCCGCTGACCTGATGGCCGAAACGGTCATTGGCCGCAGCAAGGCAGATACGCATGCCCTGTTCGAGGCGTTTCGCGAGATGGCGCGGACCGGCAAATGTCCGCAATGCGACGGCGCGCTGGCCGATCCGCTGGAACGCCTGGAGCCGCTGGCTGGCGTCCACGAATATCCATCGCGTGTGAAGTGCGCAACGCTGGCCTGGCATGCACTGATTGCCGCCCTGGAGGGGGGCAAGGAGGCGAGCAGTGAATGACGTAACTCAGCCGCACGCTGCGTGGACTCCGGACGGTGAAACCACCGCAAGGCCGACCGAGGACGCAATCATTGCCGCGATCGCCGAGGTCTACGATCCGGAAATCCCGGTCAAC
>JBKPOG010000150.1:0-7151 GCA_046732975.1 Pseudomonadota bacterium | reverse complement strand
GCCGGCGTCATGCGTTGTCTCCCTTGACATCGAAGCAGAGCGTGGAATGCTGGCGCAACACCGGGGTGTCCTCAAGCGAGGGCTGAGATCATACCCGAGAACCTGCTCTGGATCATGCCAGCGAAGGGAGATGCAATGCATATCATCGTTGTCGGCGCGGGCATTCTGGGCGCGAGCACAGCCTTCCATCTGGCGCGTGTCGGCGCGCAGATCACCATCGTCGACGCCTCGCATGATGGCCGCGCCACGGCAGCGGGTGCCGGCATCATCTGTCCGTGGGTGTCAGGCGCCGATGATCCAGCCTTCTATCGACTCTATGTTGAAGGCGCGCGTTACTACACCGAGCTGGTGCCGGAGCTGGCGGAGCACGGCGAAACCGAACTCGGCTACCGTCGCGCCGGCGCTCTGGTGGTGTCCAGCGATGGCGATGAGCTCCGGGCTTTCGACCGGTTGCTGCAACGGCGCCGCAGCGTTACGCCCGAGATGGGCGAAACCAACCTGCTGAGCGCGCGCGACGCGAGAATGCTGTTCCCGCCATTGCGCGAGGATCTCGCCGGTCTGCACGTGGCCAACGGTGCCCGCGTCGATGGACGGCTGATGGCGGCAGGATTGCTGCGCGCAGCACAGCGGTTTGGTGCTCGGTTGATCAAGGCACAGGCGAAGCTGATTGCCGACGGCAACCGGGTGCGCGCGGTCAGTACGGGCGGTGAGACGATCGAAGGTGACGGAATCGTCGTGACTGCCGGGGCGTGGGCGGCGACACTGCTGCAGCCTCTGGGCATCGCGTTGGCGATCGAACCGCAGCGTGGCCAGATCGTGCATCTGCGCCTGCCGGGAGAGAACACACAGGACTGGCCGGTGGTACTCCCACCGGGCAGCCATTATCTTCTCGCGTTCGATGATTCGCGTGTGGTCGCCGGCGCAACGCGCGAGTTTGGTGTCGGCTTCGACTATCGCGTCACCGCGGCCGGACAGGCGGAAGTGCTTGCTGAAGCGCTGCACGTGGCGCCGGGTCTTGCATCGGCAAGCATCATCGAGACGCGGGTCGGGTTTCGTCCGGTAGGGCAGGGGATCCGGCCTCTGCTCGGTGCTATGCCAGGCGTCGACGGTCTTCTGGTCGGCAATGGGCTGGGAGCCGCGGGTCTGACGATCGGGCCATTCGCCGGGCGCGTGCTGGCAGAAGTTGCGCTTGGACGCGAACCGCCGATCGATCTTGACCCGTTTGTTCCGCTGCAGCGCGCAGCGACCAGGGAGCACCATCTGCCGCTTCGATGATCCGCTATCTCATAACAATGCGTGGGTCAGGATTGCGCCGCAGACGACGAGATACAGGACCAACAGCGCACCCCTGATTCTCGCGGCATATCTCCGCGCTCCAGGTACCACGCCAGCCGCGATGAAGGCCGCCATTGTCACACCGGTCACGATCTGCGCTGCGCGTATCTCTTCACTGGACACTGCACTGAGCAAGTCCACGTCGCTATGCTCCGGCGCAGCAACGGAGAACCGCGATGCGCCGCCTGATCCTGGTATTCCTGCTACTCGGCGTCACGCCGGCCGTTGCTGCTGATCTGACACTCAAGCGCGTGATGCTGTCCTCCGCCGGCGTCGGCTACTTCGAGTATGAAGCCGAAGTGGATGGCGATGCCACTCTCAGCCTCGACGTGCCGCTCGATCAGGTTGACGACGTGCTGACGTCCCTCGTGGTGTTCGACAAGCAGGGAGCAGTTGGCGCCGTGGAGCTGCCCGGCCGCGACACCACGCGCGCCAGCTTCGGCAATGTTCCGTTCGGACCTGAGGCGCTGCGATCGCCGGTGGATTACCTGAACAGTCTGCAAGGTGTGGAGATCGAAGTGCAGGGCCCGCGCCCAATGGAAGGCCGCATCGTGCACGCCGACCGAGTGACAGAGCCGTTGGCACCTCCGCCTGGGCCACCGCAACCCGCTGTGCAGCGTACGCGCGTCACCATTCTTGGCCCCGAAGGACTGCGGCAGTTCATGCTGGAGGAGGCTGACAGCATCCAGGTCGCCGACGCTGATCTGCGCGAGCGCATCGGGACTGCCCTTGAATCACTGCGGCGGGAAGCCAATCAGAGCGTCCGGCATCTGACACTGCACAGCCCCGGCAACGGCCCACGCACCGTGCGGGTGGGATACGTCGTCGCAGCGCCGCTATGGAAGGCCTCGTATCGCCTGGTGCTGCCGGCGAAGGATCGCGATCCGGCGCGGCTGCAAGGCTGGGCGGTACTGGAGAACCAGTCCGGCGCCGATTGGAACGACATCGCCCTGACCCTGCAATACGGCAACCCGGTCACCTTCCGACAGGCGATCTACCAAAGCTACTTCGTCCAGCGCCCCGAGGTGCCGGTGGAAATACTGGGTCGCATTCTTCCCGCCGCAGACACGCGCGCGCGGCCAACGGAGTTCGCGACGCAGAAGGCTGCCGGCGCCCCCGTCCCCGCTCGGGCAATGGCTGCACCGCCCCCTGCACCCGCGCCAGCCGAGATGGCGCAGGCGGCAGATCAGGCGCAGGCCGCGGAAAGCGCCGAAGAGACGATCTTTAAGCTTCCTTCTCCGGTCACCCTTGCAGCCGGTTTTAGCGCCAGCGTGCCGATCATCGATCGCAGCCTGCCGGCTGAGAGGGTGGACCTTGCAATTGGCAACGACGTCCATCCGCTGTCTGCCGTCCGCATGACCAACGACACCGGAACGTCGATCCCGGCCGGCATTCTGGCGCTGTACGATGCCTCCGGGACCGCGACATTTGCTGGCGACGCGAGGTTGGGCGGGCTGCCGGTTGGTGAGCGCCGCCTGCTGTCCTTCGCGCAGGATCTGCGCACGACGGTCGAGCGCACCAGTTCGGGTGAAACGGCGCTCGCCTCTCTGACTGCCGCGCAAGGCGTGCTGAGCATCACCACGCGCCAAAGGGAAGTGCTGCGCCTGACCATCAGCGCGCCGGCGAACGAGCCACGCACCGTATTGGTGGAAATCCCCAAAGAGGGTGACCGCACATTGACCTTCGAAGGCGGCCCGATTGCGGGTACCGAGGAGACCGCGACCGCCTGGCGGGTTCCCGTCTCGTTGCAACCAGGCGAGGTGCGCAAGCTGACCGTCTATCTCGACCGGCTCGAACGCGAGCACACCGAGTTGCTGGCCGACGATGCGCAAGTGGTGGTTCGGATGCTGAATGAACAGACGCTCTCGCAGGTCGCGCGTTCAGCGCTGCTGCGCCTGGCGTCGCTGCGGCAGGACGAGGCTGCGAAGCGCGCCGCTGTCGATCAGCTCAAGGCGCAGCAGGCGGCTGTCCTGCAGGATGAGGAGCGCATCCGGCGCAACCTGGCGGCCGTGGCTGCCAATGACGCGCTCCATGCCAGGTTGACCCGGGCGCTGGATCTCGATGAGAGCAGGTTGGAGCAGCTCAATCAGGCGATTGAACAGGCGACAACGGCAGCCGACAAGGCGCATCAGGCGTTGGTGGAGGCGGCTAGCTCACTGACGCTATAGGTGGCGGTTAACCGCGTCCTAATGCTTTATCGCCATGCTCGCCGGCATGGCGTCTTTGCTAACGCAAGCCGATGTTGCGCGTCTGCTGGCAGAGCCGTCTGCCGCGGTTCGTGCCGCGATCGCGGACAAACTGGCGCGCGAGATCGACAGCCCGGTGCTGGGTGAAGCCGAGTTAGGGATCGCGCATGACATTCTTCGCATCATGGCGAAGGACGTCGAATCCACCGTGCGCAGCGCGCTATCGGCAAGCCTGCGTGCGGCCCGGCGTCTGCCGCACGATGTGGCCATGCGGCTTGCGAACGATGTCGAGGCGGTGGCGCTGCCGATCCTGGCTGAATCCCCCGTGCTCACCGAGGGCGACCTGGTCGAGTTGGTCGGCAGCGGCTCCTCGCCCAAACAAGAGGCGATCGCCCGGCGGACCGACGTTTCCGAGGCTGTGTCCGATGCGGTGACCCGACAGGGCAGCGAGGAGGCTGTCGCCGTGTTGCTGGCCAATGCGAAGGCACGCGTCACCGAGGCGAGCCTTGGTATCGCCGTCGACCGCTTCGCCGATAGCGACCGTGTCAAGACCACCATGGTTCACCGCGCCGGTTTGCCCGTCACCATCGCCGAACGTCTTGTCGCAATCGTGTCAGACAACCTGCAGTCCTACCTGGTCAGCCACCACGACCTGCCTGTCGAGCTTGCCACCGACATCGTGCTGCAAAGCCGCGAGCGGGCCACCCTGGCCTACACATTCGGCTCGGACGAGCGGGAACTGGAACGCTTGGTACGGCAGATGCACCGCAGGAAGCGCCTCACGCCGTTCCTGGTGCTGCGCGCGATCTGTGTCGGCGACCTTGCCTTCTTCGAAATGGCAATGGCGGTGATGGCAGGCATTCCGGTTGCCAACGCTCGCACCCTGATCCACGACGCGGGCCTGAAGGGTCTGGTGTCGCTATACGAGCAGACGGGCCTGCCGCTGCGGCTGCTTCCCGCCGCGCGAGTCGCTTTGGGTGTCGTGCGCGGCACAGAATTGGATGGCGGCGAGCGCGACAAGGAGCGCTACCGTTCGCGCGTCATCACTCGAATCCTGACGCAGTTCGAAGATCTGCCGCAGGACGATTTGGACTATCTGCTCGACCGGTTGGGCGACGTGTTGACCGTGACCGCGTCATGAAGGCAGCTGATTTTATCGCCTCTGGTCGTCCTCACCTTCCCAGGATCAAGCACTTTCCGTCAGTGGAGTTTGCCGACTACGAACGCCGCTTGGCCGCCATGCAGGAGATCCTGCAGCTGATCCAGCAGTCCTATCTGGGCACCACGCATCGCGCGGTCATCGTCCTGGAGGGCTGGGACACTGCCGGTAAGGGCGGTGTTGTCCGGCGCCTCGGCTGGGCGCTCGATCCCCGCAGCTTCAAGGTGCATGCGATCACCGCGCCGAACGAGCGGGAAAAACACCTGCACTATCTGCAGCGCTTCTGGGAGCATCTGCCCCAACATGGGCAAATCGTGGTGTTCGATCGATCCTGGTACGGCAGGGTATTGGTAGAACGGGTCGAGGGTTTCGCAACTGAACACGAATGGCACCGTGCGTACGAGGAGATCAACGGCTTCGAGCAGATGCTGTTGGCGGACGACATGCGTGTGGTTAAACTATTTCTGCACATCACTCCCCAGGAACAGCTTCGCCGATTTCGAGCCCGCCTGACCGATCCGCTGAAGCGCTGGAAACTCTCCTACGAAGACTTTCGCAACCGCGGCCGCTGGCAGGACTACGAGGCGGCGATCGAGGAGATGGTGGAGAAGACGTCAACCCGCCGCGCACGTGGCACGTCATTCCTGCCAACAATAAGCCGTTCGGCCGGCTCGCTGCTTTGCGCATCATCGCCGATCGGCTGTCCAAGGGGGTGCGCCTGGAGCCGCGGGCGCTGGAACCAGCGGTCGCGGAAGCCGCCGAGCGGCTGCTCGGCATTCGTGTGCCGGCCAATCATCACGCACATTAGAGCGCGATCGCTTGCGTGCATCGCGCTCTATCTCCGCTCTAGCGGAGGCGGGCTTCCGCTCCGCGATGTGCCTGCGGATTTCCGTGCGTTCAGGCAATCAGCCTGTCTGATCGTCGAGGCGCAGTATCGCCACCTCGGGAGGGGCGGTCAGGATCTCGCTGAACGCATGCATCCATTGCCCGGCATCGTCGCGCCTGAATTGATCGAGCTGGTCCAAATCCCTCATCTCGATCTCGAACTGCAGCGCTGCGCCGCCGTGGCCACGAGTGAGCGGTATCAACAGGCGCGCCCTCAGGTTCCTTGCGCGCGCCGCCTGGACCTCTCGCTTAATGAATTCCACCGCCCGCTGACGGTTCACTGGCAGGACGTCATAGGAAAACCTTGCAAGGTACATTGGGTGTCTCCTCGGTGGGTCCCGATCGGACCAACGCGCCTCGCCGGCTAAGGTTCGTGCCGTCAATCGTCGGACGACTGGGTCCATATCGCCGGAGCCGTCGGAGGTCGCCGATTCAGGCTTTTTCATGGCGACTCAGCGCTGGCCGCTGCTATGGGTTCGGGATCGCGACAAACCACATGCACTCAGCTCGGAGACCAGGATGTCCGAAGCGATTGGCCCATTTTCTGTCGAAGAGCGGGTGATCGACGGCAATACCTGCTGGATTGCGATCCGGGCGCGCGGTGCCGAGTGGTCGTGGCTTACGCCGGCCGAGGCAGCGCATCTTGGCCAGCAATGGGTGCGGCGCTACGGCCATATGCTGCCGGCCGACAATGACCGGCAGTCCACCAACCTGTTCATTGCCGCGGAGTAAGGCGGACGTGTGGCGGAGCCGCCGCCGCCACACATTTGCCGATGTCAGGACGTCGGGAATTTGCAGTTGTCAGCGAGCGGGTGCAGCACTTCGGACGGCGGTGAGGTGTGTTGCAGTGTATACAGGTCCCACGGCCCCTTGCTCTCGGCCTTGGTCTTGACCTGGAACAGATAGGCCGGGAACTCGCCTCGTCCGTCCGCTCGGACGCGTCCCGCCCCAAACGCATCATCGTCGGTCGGGATCGACTTCATCTTGGCGACCGTCGCCCGCCCACTCTTCTTCGCTTGCTCCGCTCCCATCTGCTGCGCCGCCTTCAGGTAATGCAGCGTGATCGCATAGGAGCTGGCGTGCGCCTGGTTCGGATAGTTGTTGGGTGCCTTCTGCAGCAGCCGCTTCGTGAAAGCGCGCGTCCTGTCGTTCAGGTCCCAATAGAACGTTTCTGTCGTGGTCAGTCCGCCGCAAACCTCGAGTCCCAGCGAGTGGACGTCAGTGAGGAACAGCAGCAGCGGCGCGATCTTCATCGTCTTGTTCAGACCGAATTCGGCCGCCTGTTTGATGCAGTTCTGGGTATCCAGACCGGCGTTGGCAAATCCCAGCACCTTGGCGCCACTCGCCCCCGCCTGGGTCAGGAAGGAGGAGAAATCTGTGGTATCGGGGAACGGATAACGCAGATCGCCCTTCACCTCGCCCCCGCCCTTCTGTACCACGTCCTTCGTCAGGTCAGCGAGCGACTGGCCGAACGCATAATTGGCGGTGATGAAGAACCACGACTTGTTGCCCGAAGCCATCAGAGCGCCGCCGGTTGAATGCGCGTTCTCCCAGGTGTCGAAACTCCAGACGATGGAGTTCGGACT
>JBKPOG010000149.1:0-9620 GCA_046732975.1 Pseudomonadota bacterium | reverse complement strand
GAACAACAGTTGCGCCAGATCCTCGGTCTCCAGTCGGCAGCGTTTCGCAAGCGCCTCGCGCCCTTCCGCGGTAAGACTTTCGATGCCTGCCTCGATCGAAACGCAGCCAGCGGCGCCGAGCAGCTCCAGCATCTCGGGCTTCCAAAGGTCGATGCGAGTCTGCACGCCGAACCGGATACTGCGCGCGGCCAATGCCTCCAGAAGCGGTCTCTGCGGCAAAAAGATCTCGTCGATGAAGTAGACGTAGCCGACCCCCTGGTCGATCAGCCGATCGATTTCGGCCAGAACCGACGAAAGCTCGCGCCGGCGGTACTTGTCGCGATAGTCGTTCTTTGCGCAGAAGCTGCAATTGTAGGGACAGCCGCGCGAGGCCTCGACCTCTGCTCCAGCGCCATGCTGTGGTTCGTCGAAGCGGTGGTGATGGTGCTGGTGACGGTCAATCCACGCATCTGGCCAGACCAGTGGCGGCGCGTCCACAAACGTGGCAACAGCGGGCGAACCGTTGATCTGCAAGCCGCCTTCGTTGGTTTGAGCGATTGAGGGAACACGGGACCAGTCAGATGCCAAGGCAAGCGCCGCCACCACGGCTTCGCACTCGCCGAGCACCACGGCATCGACCCCGAGTTTGCGCGCTGCCGCGCCGGGTGTGACCGAACCATGCGGACCGACAGCGACCGTCCGGCCACCGCACCCGTTCAGTGCACGTGCGAAACGTGCGGGGACACGTAGTTCCGGCGGTGCACACCGCCAAAAAAGATAGCTTGGCGCCGTGGTGACAACGGTCATGTCGGCACCGAAATCGGCTATCTCAGCCGCGAGAGCTTCGTCGCTACGATCGAATAAATGCCCGTCGAGCATCAACACGACATGCCCGTCGCGCTCGAGCGACGCCTTCGCATAGCCAAGCTCAAGCGGCAGATGGGGCGCACGGCAGCCGAAGTAAATGCTGCGCTCGAACGTCCAGCGCGGGTTGACCAAGGCGACTCTCATGCGCGAACGCGCCCACGCATATCTGAGACCCGTGGAGGCACTAACACGGCGTCAATCCAGCGCGCCAGATCGCGCACTCCTTCGCGCCAGCCAATGCTTGCCTGCCAGGAGACTGCCTCGGTAAGCCGTCGTGTGTCTGCGACGAAGTAGAGTTGATCGCCACTGCGCCATGGTGCTACGCGATAATCGATCGAACGGCCGATCAGCGTGGCGATCTCATCCAGCAAGACGCGCAGGCTCACCGCATTCGCCGGGCCGCCGCCCAGATTGAAGGCGCGCCCACTCACGCGATCAATCGCCGCGAGCACGGCGCGATAGGCGCCGACCGCATCATTGACATGGAGGATGTCCCGCACCTGCCGGCCATCACCATAGAGGGTGATTGCTTCACCGCGCAGTGCCCGGATCAAGAAGTGCGCCACCCATCCCTGATCCTCGGTACCAAACTGATGCGGTCCGTAGATACAGCTCATGCGCATCACCGCTGTCCTCAGCCCAAAGGACTTCGCGTAGTCCAGCACGTATTGGTCCGCCGCCCCTTTTGAACAACCGTAAGGTGTACAGAAGTCGAGCCGCCAGTTCTCGTCCACGCCAAACTCACACAGCTTCTGGTCCACGGGCTGATAGCGACCCTGCAACTGCTCGATTGGGAGATCGCTCAGCGAACCGTACACCTTGTTGGTGCTGGCGTATATTAGCGGCGTCTCGGGCGACGACCGGCGCAGCGCTTCCAGGATCGTCAGCGTGCCCTGGGCATTGATGTCGAAGTCCTGCCTCGGGTCGGTGAAACTGGAGGTCACCGCGACCTGCGCCGCGAAATGGAACACCGCTTTGGCGTTGTGTACTGTGTCGTCGACCGCTCTGGCATCTCGCACGTCTGCGAGAACGGCGTGCAGCCGGTGGCCATGCGTCTGCCGCAGGAATTCAACATTGCGTTCCACGCCCGGCCGGCTGAGATTGTCGAAGACGACGACGTCTTCGCCATCTGTCAGTAACTGATCCACGAGGTTGGTCCCGATAAAGCCGGCGCCGCCGAATACGACGATCGGCTCAACCGGACGGGCAATTGCGAGCTTCACCACGGTTGACCGCTGCCGGCCAGCGGAGCCGCTCGACTCCAGAAGTCGTCGCGGATGTATGATGCACCAGCCGCTTGCAGTTCCGCGATCGTGGCAACGATGCGGTCATACTCGCCAAGCCGCAGCCCCTCGGCGAAGCCCAATTTCCGTGCTCCTTGCAATGGTCGGATGCCAGTCATAGAACCAGACCGCGCGTCTCGAGCTGCCGCCGGGCATCGTCCCCATGATCGCGCGCATTCGATGTGCTGATCCAATCCACCAGCTCGTCGAGTGAGTCCTCCAGCAGATGACACGGCTGAAATCCGAGCAGATCGCGTGCCTTGCCGGTATCGGCGAAGCAATGGCGGATATCACCCGCGCGCGCCTTATTCAGTATCCGCGGCTGCAGATGTGGGACCTCCATCGCATTTCCCAGCAGACGCGCCACATGATCGATCGTATAGCTGTGCCCGCTGGCGATGTTGAACGTATGACCGGCTGCGAACGGGTTTTCCATTGCCAGACGAAACGCCCGCGCGACATCGCGCACATGTACGAAGTCCCGCTTTTGCTGACCGTCTTCGAAAATCAGAGGCTGTTGCCCGTGCAACAGGCGCGCGCCGAAATTAGCTAGGACGCCGGTATATGGATTGGATAGCGCCTGGCCCGGGCCGAACACATTGAACAGTCGCAGGGCAATAACTTCAACCCCATAGGCGGCGCCAAAGATCTGGCAACTACGCTCCTGAACGTATTTGGTCAACGCATAGATGGAGGCCAGATCTACCTGCTTCGTCTCGTCTGTCGGCATCGGGATCAGCGTACTACCGGTCGGAGAGACGGGATCCCAGTTGGGCGCCGCAACATTTGGGGAGCGCCTGACAAGCCTGTGGCGACGGCCGGCATCATCGTGATACAGGCCCTCGCCATAAACGCTCATCGATGAGGCCACCACCAGGCGGCAAACTGGTTGAATAGCGAGTCGCTCGAGGAGGACCGCGGTTCCGAGATCGTTCCCGCCAACGTAGCGTGCGATTTCATACATGCTCTGGCCAACGCCGACTTCTGCCGCGAGATGGAACACACCGTCGACGCCGATCAATGCGCGATCGAGCAAATTAACGTCCCGAATATCCCCCTTTACCAATTCGACATCCGGTGGCAGCAATGGCTCGCTGTCGCCATGAACTTGCGGGACCAGGCTGTCCAGCACCCGGACATGATACCCCGCAATGAGCAATTCCGCACAGAGCTGTCGTCCAATGAACCCAGCTCCGCCAGTCAGAAGGAAGCATGCCGCCATGAACTTGTTACTGCCTGCTAATCTTCGGTGGCAAGGTAACAGAAGAAGAAGACCCTGGTTCCGGTTATCGTTGTCAAAGATGACAATGTTGAAGAAGAAGCAGCCCAATTAATCGTGTGGTGGAGTTTTGTCCGCCTATTCGTTACCGGCGATGCACTTCAGGTTGGCAGCAGCGCGTCAGGCAGACTACTCGTTCAACAGCCTCCCTCGTCTCGCATCCGAGGGGGCGAGGCGATAGCGCTCACGAAACCTTCATAGCGCCCAGCGGCCTCCTTCATGGCCCGTCTGCGTTGCTACACGTTGGGCCCCGTGTCTGCAAAGGAGGCCACGATCGTGGATATTGCCGAAGCTCGCTTTATTGGCAAGGCCGCATACGGCGCCGAGAGCGCTCTTCGGGGTCGAACGATTGGGCGGCGCATGCCACGACTGCTTTCCGAGTATTTGAGCCATCCTTAAATGAAGGAGCGAGACATGACTCTCGAGACCCCTCAGCCGCCATTTCCTCGGCAACAGCAACCAATGCCCGGCCGTAGCTCAGCAATGGATCCGCAGCCGGACTATGGCGAAAGCAGTTACAAGGGTTCGGGTCGGCTTGAAGGCAAGAGGGCCATCATCACAGGCGGGGACAGCGGTATCGGCCGCGCGGTGGCACTCGCATTCGCGCGCGAGGGAGCCGACGTGTTGGTTAGCTACTACGATGAGGATGACGACGCGAAGGAGACGCAGCGTCTGGTACAAAACGCCGGGCGGCGCTGTGTGCTAATGCCGGGCGATATCAAAGATCCGGGGCATTGCCGCCGCATCGTGGAAGAAGCCGTTCGGCAGTTCGGAGGCATCGATGTCCTGGTCAACAACGCCGCGCATCAGGCATCGTTCTCTTCCATTGAAGATATCACGGACGAGGAGTGGGACGTCACGTTCCGGACCAACATTCATTCGATGTTCTACCTGACGAAGGCGGCCGTCCCTCACCTCGGGACAGGCAGCGCCATCATCAATACGGCATCGATCAACGCCGATACCCCCAGCCCGCAACTGCTGGCTTATGCCATTACCAAGGGCGCGATTCAGAACTTCACGGCGGGATTGGCACAGCTCTTGGCAGAGAAAGGCATCCGGGTGAGCTGCGTGGCTCCGGGGCCGATTTGGACTCCACTGATTCCTTCGACGATGCCGCCTGAGAAGGTGAAGGATTTCGGCAAGCAGGTGCCCATGCAGCGGCCAGGCCAACCGAGAGAGGTTGCCCCAGTATACGTGCTGCTCGCCGGCGATGAGGGCAGTTATATCTCCGGCGCAACCGTGGCGGTGACCGGAGGTAAACCAATTCTCTGATCCAGGCGTCCTGGTGCGCCAGCGGCGCTATGCATCCGGGGGTGGCGACGTCATCTAAGGAGGCAGATTCGCAAACTCGTTCCGCTGCTGACTTCCCGTGGGTCAGCGAGCAGGGATTCCGCTGGCGCCATTGCAGGCCGGTGATGTTTGTCAGGACCAAGCTGGTGCCGCAATCGGATTGAACGGCCTATGCTCGACCATGTTCGGGGACCCACGCAGCACCTCGAACCGGGTCGCGTCGTCCTCCCGCCAGAACCGGATGTCGAACGTGCGGCGACCAAGGCGCAGATCGTGAAGTGTGATATCCGGCAGCCAGGAGGGCAGCGCGGGATTGATGAAGATGCGGCCACGAGGTGCGTCGAGGGTGATGCCCAGGATGGCCTGCAGCAGTGCGAATACCGACCCGGCCGCCCAAGCCTGCGGCACGTTGGCGCCAAGATACTGCACCGGAAAGTCGGCATCGCCGCGCTGCACGCCAGAATAAAGCTCCGGCAGCTGGTTGAGCAGGAAATGTCCAGCCGCCCGCGAGATGTCGCGCGCGACCACACCGACCTCCCGCTCATAGCCGTAACGCTTGAAGCCAAGCGCAATCAGGCTGTTGTCGTGCGGCCAGACGGAGCCATTCTGGTAAGAATATGGATTGAACGCCGGGTGCGCGGCCGACAGCGTGCGAATGCCCCAACCGGAGTTCATGTCGGGCTGCATCAGCCGCGCGACCACGCGTTCGGCTCGCTCCGCCGGCACAATGCCGGACCACAGCAGATGACCTGGGTTTGACGCAACCGTCCGCACCTTCCGCTTTTCGCCATCAAGCATGTAGACGTAGAAGCCGAATTCTTCGTCCCAAAAAGAGTCGTTGAATTTACCGAACAGCGTGGACGCCTTCGTCCGCAATGTCGCAGCTCGATCCGAGCGGCCAAGCTCGTCGTAAACCTCCGCCATGCGCAGCCAAGCGTCATAGACATAACCTTGCAGTTCGCACAGCGCCTTCGGGCCTTTGACCAGCGAGCCGTCCGGATTGACCATCGAATCGCCCGAGTCCTTCCACGCCATGTTCTCGTAGCCGACCGGCGAGCGCGTCTGATATTCCTGGAACCCGTCGCCGTCGCGATCGCCCCAGTCGTCGATCCACGACAGACAGGCTTCAGCCGTATCCAGATGCTGCTCAAGCAGCGTGCGGTCGCCGGTGGCGCGCCAGGCCGCGTGCAGCGTGATCAGATACAGCGGCGTGGCATCCGCGGTGCCGTAGTACGGCGTATGCGGAATCAGTTTGAAATGCGCTAGCTCGCCGTAGCGCAGTTCGTGCATGATCTTTCCAGGCTCGGCGTCACGGAAGTCATCACGTTCCTTGGCCTGCCAGCGGCCCAGCACATCGAGCGCACCGCGAGCGAACTCGGGGTAGATCAGCATATTCTGCAATGACACCACCAGGCTGTCGCGCCCAAAGGGCGCCATAAACCACGGCAGCCCGGCGGCCGGCACGAATACCATGTGATCGGTACCGGCAATCGGTAGGCGCAGCGCCGACATGTCCTCAATCGCCTGATGATAGCAGCGATAGAACTCCTCGTTGCTTGTGCGGATCTTGAGTACGGTCAGCTGCCAATCACTGTCGACATCCTGGTGATGAACGCAGTCATGCGGCGCGCGAAAATGCCGGTTACCGTCCACCAGCTCATAGAGCAGGCAACAGTGCCAGGTGGCGCCCGGATCGATCTGCACCTCGAAGCTGAGCCGGCCATTGGCATAAGCGGCTGGATGGTCCTGATGGCGTGGACCAATGTGCACGCCGCGCACAAAGTCTTGATTGCGGTAAGTCGTGGACAGCTTCTGGTGCTCGGTTGACCAATCGGTGGTGATGCGGCCACGGCGGACGATCCGATTCTGCTTCACCTCGAACACGTCGGCGAAGTCGGAACGGATGCCGATCTCCAGGTTGAAGCGGATGTGCTTGCGTCCGTGATTGACGATGTCGAGGTCTTCATGCATTCCGCCGCCAAGCTGACGACTGATCTGCAGACCAAGGGTGCGCGCCGGGATCGCCCCATCCTCGGTTGGAAAGGAGCGGTTGGTCAGGTGGATGCGCGCCTTATGCGAGGTGACCGCGCCGCCATTCAGCAGGTCCCATTCCTCGCCATTGGCGTAGATTGCCCAGGCCGAAACCAGTCTCGTGTCGAGAAAATAGAGGCCCTTATCCGACGGCCACCCTACTTCGCCATTGGTTTCGGTGATCAGCACCGTTTGCGCGTGATGAATGGCGATCTGCGGCGGGCCGACTTCGACCTTGAATGTCATGGTTGCGGCGGCTCCTCGGCCATGAGGGTGGTGTGCCACCCTCTATAGCCGGGTTTGGCCGCCGCAAACCTCTTCGCATTGCGGAATGGCTGACTCAGCTACTTGGCCGCCACCGCCCATTCGGGGTTGTGCACCGGGCCGTCATCGCTGCCCTGGTGCACCGGTGGCGTGGACGGGGCATCGTGGAACTGCTCCGCCTCGGTGCTGCCGGAGAATGCGGTGGTGGATGACGTTCCACCCGATGCGGCTGTTGCCACCGCGTCGAAGTAGCCGACGCCGACCTCGCGCTGATGGCGAGTCGCCGTATAGCCCGCCGGCTCCGCATCGAATTCCGCCTGCTGCAGTTCGGAATAGGCGGCCATGCCGCGCGCCTTGTAGCCGCGCGCCAGGTCGAACATCGCCAGATTCAGGCTGTGGAAGCCGGCCAGCGTGACGAACTGGAACTTGTAGCCCATCGACCCGATGTCGCGCTGGAAGCTGGCGATCCGCTCTGACGACAGCTTCTTCCGCCAGTTGAAGCTGGGCGAGCAGTTGTAAACCAGCATCTTGCCCGGGAACCGGCGGTGGATCGCGTCAGCGAACTGCTCGGCCTCCTCTAGGTCCGGCTCGCTCGTTTCCCACCACAGCAGGTCGGCGTAGGGCGCGAAGGCAAGGCTGCGAGCGATCGCGTATTCCACGCCAAGTCCGGGCGCGATGCGATGGAACCCCTCGGCCGTGCGCTCACCTGACAGGAACGGGTGGTCGCGCTCGTCGATGTCCGTGGTGAGCAGTTGCGCCGAATGCGCATCGGTGCGGCACAGCAATACGGTGTCCACGCCTTCAACATCGGCAGCCAACCGGGCAGCATTCAACGTGCGAATGTGCTGGGAGATCGGCACCAATACTTTGCCACCGAGATGGCCGCACTTCTTCTCTGACGCGAGCTGGTCTTCGAAGTGCACCCCGCCCGCTCCCGCCTCGATCATCGCCTTCATAAGCTCGAAGGCATTCAGCGCGCCGCCAAACCCTGCTTCGGCATCCGCCACGATGGGTGCCATCCAGTACGTCTCGTCGTCGCCCTCCGAATGCGCGATCTGGTCGGCGCGGCGCAGCGCATTGTTGATCCGCCGCACGACGTTCGGCACGGAATCGACCGGATACAGCGATTGGTCAGGATACATCTGGCCGGCGGTGTTGGCGTCCGCCGCCACCTGCCAGCCGGACAGGTAAATTGCCTGCAGCCCCGCCTTCACCTGCTGGACCGCCTGATTGCCGGTGAGCGCGCCGAGCGTCGGCACATATGGCTCGGTCTTCAGCAGCTGCCACAGTCGCGTCGCGCCCATCTCGGCGAGCGTATGGCGAATGCGGAAGCGACCGGACAAGCGGGCGACGTCCTGGTGCGTGTAATCGCGGCGAATACCGTCGAACCGGCAGGGATCGGGGACGAGATGCATCTTGAAGCTCCTGGGCTAGCCTGTTGTGTGCGTGAAGAATTGACATTGCAGATGCGAAGTGCACCCCAAATCTGCCAGAATGCGACGCAATCCTGTCGATGGCTTCACTGCGGAGGCTCGCTATTTGTAAAGGATGTAAATCATGGCGCGCGCGCTGATCGGTCGGACGGTCCGCCGTCTGCGCGTGGAGCGGCGGCTGACGCAGCAGGCGCTGGCTGTGCGGCTGGGCATCTCGGCCAGCTACTTGAACCTGATCGAGCATGACCAGCGGACAGTGACCGCGTCGCTCCTGATCAAGCTGGGCGAAACGCTCGGGGTCGACTTGGCGACATTGTCGGGCCGATCCGAGCGGCAGCTTGAGGTCGCTCTGCGCGAGGCCTTCGCCGACCCGCTGCTGTCGGCCGATGCGGTGCCGGAAGCCGAGACCGCCGAACTCGCCGCCGCCGCGCCAAATGCGGCGCGCGCGGTGCTGGCCTTGTATCGCGCCTGGCGCGTGGCGCGCGAGGACGCCGGCGGTATTGCTCTGCCGTCAGGCCGGCGCGTGCTGTTGCCGAACGAAGAGGCTCGCGACCTGTTCGACGATCGCGGCAATCACTTTCCGACGCTGGAAACGGCCGCCGAAGCGATGGTGACTGAACTCGGTGCAACTCCTGCCGAGATGAACCACGCCCTTGCCGAACGTCTGCGGCGAACGCATGGCGTGACCGTGACGGTGCAGCCGATAGAAGGCACGCTGCGTCGCTATGATCCCGCGGCGCGCATGCTTGCGCTTTCGGAGATGCTGCCGCGCGAAAGCCGCGGCTTCCACATGGCCTTCCAGCTTGCACTGCTTGAAGCGCGCGACCCGGTCGAGGCCGCTCTGGCGGATGCATCGCCTTCTTCGGCCGAAGCCGGCATGTTGATTCGTGTTGGGCTGCTCAACTACGTGGCCGGCGCGCTGCTGATGCCGTATGCCACATTCCTCGATGCGGCACGCAAGCTGCGTCACGATGTCGAAGCCCTCGCATCGCGCTTTGGCGTATCATTCGAACAGGCTTGCCATCGCCTCTCAACGTTGCAGCGAACGGATGCGCGCGGTGTCCCGTTCTTCTTCGTCCGCGTCGATCCGGCAGGCAACGTGTCGAAGCGCTTCTCTGCTGCAGGATTTCCCTTCGCGCGTTATGGCGGATCATGTCCGCGTTGGGTGGTGCACACTGCGTTCTCGCAGCC
>JBKPOG010000148.1:0-25108 GCA_046732975.1 Pseudomonadota bacterium | reverse complement strand
TATGTAACGTCGCAGCTTCTGGTCGCGGGCAGCGGTGCATCGCCGCATCTGGATGGAGTGGATGTCATCGAGACCGACGCCAGCAACTGCCTGAACGTTCCTGCCGAAGCGCTGATGCTGGAGGCACCGATCCGCGTTCATCGCGTGGCGCTGGCGCGCGATTCCGGCGGCCCGGGCGCGCATCGTGGCGGTCTGGGCGGCGTGTTCGAATATGAGCTGCTGGATGGCGAGGCCACGGTCACCTATCGCGGCGAACGCCATTTGTGCGAGGCGGATGGCGTGGATGAGGGCATGGCCGGCGGATGCGCTACGGCGGTAATCCGCCGTAGCGATGGCCGCGAAGAGGTCATTAAATCAAAGCTCGTATCGACGTTGCGCAAAGGCGATCGCATCGTCGTCGCAACCGCTGGTGGTGGAGGCTACGGTTCGCCGCTGCGGCGCGATCCGACCTTGCTGCAGGCGGATCTGCAGAATGGCAAGGTCAGCCTGGAGGCAGCGCGGGAATATTATGGATATCGCGGCAATGTCTGAGCCGCACGATCTGCATGCGCCAGCGCTGCGCGACCGCGCCGTCCGCGCTGCACGTGGCGAGGCGCCATTCGATGTTCTGCTGACCGGTGGGATCGTCGCCGATGTACCAACAGGTGAGTTGCGCGCCGCAGATGTCGGTCTAGTCGGTCCGCTGATTGCCAGCGTGCATCCGCCTGGCACGCTGCATGATGCGAGTCAGTGCATCGATGTGGCAGGACGCATCATCGCGCCCGGGCTGATCGACTCGCATCTGCATATCGAAAGTTCGATGGTCACGCCGCGGCGCTATGCCGAAGTGGTGGTGCCGCAGGGTACCACGACAATCTGCTGGGACCCGCACGAGATCGGCAACGTTTCTGGGCTTGATGGCCTGCGCTGGGCGATTGCAGCCGCCTCCGGCCTGTCGCTGCGCATCATGGTACTGGCACCGTCCTGCGTGCCCTCAGCGCCTGGGCTGGAACGCACTGGCGCCGATCTCGGTCCGGATGAGATGCGCGAGATGCTGACCTGGCCGGGTATCGCCGGCGTTGCCGAGGTGATGGATATGCGAGGTGTGCTGCAACGTGGCGCGCGAATGAGTGGCATCGTCGATGCCGGTCTCGCCAGCGGCAAGCTGGTGTGTGGCCACGCGCGCGGATTGCAGGGTGCCGATCTGCAGGCTTTCGCGGCGGCCGGCATCGAGAGCGATCATGAGATCACCAGCGGCGATGACCTGCTTGCCAAGCTGCGGGCGGGCTTCACCGTCGAGTTACGCGGTTCGCATGATTATGTGCTGCCCGAGGCGGTCGCCGCCCTGAACGCGTTGCCGCAAATTCCGCAGACGCTGACAATCTGCACCGACGATATTCTCCCCGACGATCTGGTGGATGCCGGCGGCATGATCGACGTGCTGCGGCGCCTTGTGCGGCGAGGGCTCGCCCCGATGCAGGCGCTGCGATGCGCCACGCTGAACGCCGCTATGCGACTGGGCCGACGCGATCTCGGGATGATCGCCCCCGGCCGTCGCGCTGATCTGGTGGTGCTGTCCGACCTGAATGAGCTTGTCGTGATGCAGGTGTTCGGCTCCGGCAAGCTGGTTGCCGACGATGGGCGCCTGCTCGTGCCCCTCGCTGAGGGTCCGCGCGGTGCCCCGCTGGACACGATGCACATACCAATGCTGAGCGAAGGCGATTTTGTGCTGCGTGCACCTGGGGTGAATGCCGGCCAGGTGCGTCTGCGCACGGTAGACAAGCCGCGCTTTACCGCATGGGGGGAGACCATTGCTGATGTGCGCGACGGTGCGGTCGTGCTGCCCAATGATGCGGTCCTTATGGCAGTGATTCATCGCCACGGCCACGCACCCGCAACGCCTGTTCTCGGCGTGCTCCAAGGCTGGAGCACTTGGAGAGGCGCGCTGGCCACTACTGTCGCACACGACAGCCACAACCTTGTGGTGTTCGGTCGCGAACCAGCCGATCTTGCTGCTGCTGCCAATGCAGTGATCGCAGCCGGCGGCGGCATGGCGGTGGCAACTGCTGGTTCCGTCACCGCAATGTTGCAATTGCCGGTCTGTGGTCTGCTGTCGGACGCTCCCGCGGCCGAGGTTGCAAAGGAATTTCGCGCCTTGCGCGAGGCGGCCGATGCGATCGTTGATTGGCAGCCGCCGTTGCTGACCTTCAAGGCGGTGGTCGGTGCCAGCCTTGCATGCAACCCCGGTCCGCACGTGACCGATGTTGGTATCACGGACGGCAGCACCGGAGACATTTTCGTCAACGCACTGGTTGGCGCCGCTTAATGCCCTTGTTAAGCTGATCCGCAGACGGGAGATTCACGATGCGGATCAAGCACGCGGTCCTGGCGGTGCTCGCCATGGTATTGGCGATTCCGGCTAGCGCCGACAACACGCAGGGTATCACCGACACCACGATCAAGATCGGCAACCTCGGGCCATTCTCCGGTCCGCAATCGACTTTCACCCCGTTGAATTACGGCCCCGAAGCGTACTTGCGCTACATCAACGACCAGGGTGGCGTGAACGGGCACAAGTTCGTCACCGTGTTTGCAGACGACTCATGTAACGAAGCCAAAGGCATCGCCGCGGCAAAGAAGCTGGTCTATGAGGACAAGGTCTTCATGATCATGTCCAACCCGTGCAGCGGCGTCGCCATGGCGATCAAGCCGACGCTGGTGCAGGAAGGTGTGCCGTGGATCGGCGCCTCGGCCAATCCGAAGATCAGCCGTCCCACATCGCCTGGCATTTTTCACGCGACCTATACGGGCATCGAGTCCGGCCGCGCCATGGCAAGCTTCGCGATGAGCAAACCTGGAACGACTAAGATCGCGCTTGCTATGCACAGTGACGATTGGGCGCACGGCTACTGCGACAATGCCACCGACTACATCAAGAGCCACAACGGTGAGATCGTCGCCACCACCGCGCTGGAGCATGGCGCGACGGATGGGACCGCGCAGGCGCTCCAGATCAAGGCGTCCGGTGCGCAGGCGGTTATGGCATGCCTCTATCAGCCGGAACTGATCGTGTTGCTGCGTGAGCTACAGAAATTCCAGATCAATGTGATCGTCGTTGGCGCACTCGGTGCGGATTTCGACCAGGTGGTGCAGGCGTTCCCAAGCCATGACTGGCTTAACCAGCGCTTCTTTCAGCCCTATCAGTTCAAGGCGAAACTCGGCACCGGGCCGTTGAAGAAATACCACGACATATTTGTGAAGTATTTGACCAAGGATGAGCTGCCAAAGGTTGGGGAACCCACCAATTTTTACTACTTCGGCGTGCCTGCGGCGATCGTGACGGTGGAGGCGTTCCGCCGCGCCGGTCCTAACCCTACGCGCGAAAGTTGGGAGAAGGCGATGGAGTCGCTGAAGGATTTCGACACCGGCGTGCTGGCGGACACCGAGACCTTCGGTCCGGACAAGCATGTCGGCGTGGAGAAGATGTACGCGGTGGGTCTCAGCGTCCAGGGCCAGGAGACTGTCTACAAATCATGGGGCGACGCGTTGCCGGAAGGCGAATAAAGGCCGGCCACTGACCGGTCGAAAACTGGGAGGCGGTCATGACGGTGCCTGTTTACGACTGGATCGCGTATCATGCATCTATACGCGGCGATAAGATCGCCATGGAGGATCTCGCGACCGGGCGGTCCTTCACCTATCGTGAGTTCGATCAGCGGGTCGATCGGCTTGCGGCAGGGCTGCGTAATCGGTTCGAGATCACCCGCGGCGACCGCGTCGCTGTACTGGCACATAACTCAACCGATCATTTCGAACTCCAGTTCGCTTGCACGCGACTGGGTGCGGTGTTTACGCCATTCAACTGGCGGCTAACGGTCCCCGAGCTTCGTTTCATCGTCAGCGACTGCGAGCCGACGGTGATGTTCTATGATCCGGATTTCGCCGACACGGCGCGGGAACTATCTGCGGCATGTGGTGCCCGGCACCTGTGTGGACGCGATCTCACCAACGGCGGCTACGAGAGCGTAATTGCCGAAGCGTCCGGCGGAGTGACGCCGGAGTCGCTGACACATGATGACGTCGCGACCGTATTGTATACCTCCGGCACCACCGGCCATCCAAAAGGTGCCATCATCACTCATGGCATGCGGTTCTGGCAGATGATCAACCTGACCGGACCCTGCCGGGTGACCGCGGATAGCACATGCCTGACCGTCCTGCCGCTGTTCCACGTCGGCGGCCTCGATGTCTATGCCAATCCGGTATTTCACTATGGCGGCAAGGTATTGGTCGAGCGAGCCTATGATCCGGCGCTGACCTTGCGTCTGTTCACCGATGCCGAAGCCAACGTCACCCACTTCATCGGTGCGCCGGCACACTTCCAGTTTATGGCGCAATTACCGCAATTCTCCGAAGCGAGGTTCAATCCCAATCTCTTGGCCTATGTCGCCGCGGCACCAGTGCCGCTGCCGCTGTTGCAACAATGGCAGGCCCAGGGGCTCGACCTGATTCAGGCCTACGGAATGACGGAGACCTGCGGCGTCGTCGTGTCGATGGAGCCGGGCGACGCAATCCCCAAGGCTGGATCCGCGGGCAAGCCTTGCCTGCATGTGGATATGCGCCTGGTCCGCGCGGATGGCACGGACGCGTCGACCGATGAGATCGGCGAAATCTGGGTGAAGAGCCCGAGTGTAACCCCAGGATACTGGAAGCGGCCCGACGCCAGTGCCGCGACCTTCACCGATGGCTGGCTGCGCACCGGCGATGCAGCGCTGAAAGACAAGGATGGCTTCTACTACATCGTTGATCGCTGGAAGGACATGTACATCTCAGGCGGCGAAAACGTGTACCCCGCTGAAGTCGAGGACGTGCTGTATCAGCTTCCAGCGGTTGCCGAAGTGGCGGTGATCGGCGTGTCGGACGAACGATGGGGTGAGGTTGGCCGTGCCATCATCGTGCTTAGGGCCGGCGACACTTTGACCGAGGTGGAGATCTTTGCGCACTGTGAAGCGAACCTTGCGCGCTACAAGCACCCGCGTTCGATCCGATTTGTCGAGGCGTTGCCGCGCAATGCGACCGGCAAGGTACACAAGCCGACTTTGCGACAGCAGTTTGGCGCTGCCTGACGCCATGATGGCGTAGCCGCATGCTTACTCTGCTGCCGCAGCTCCTGGTCAGCGGCACCTCGACCGGCATGCTCTACGCCCTCATCGCCTTGTCGATGACCGTAGTTTATCGCGCCACCACGGTGGTGAATTTCGGCCATGGTGACATGGTCGCCGCCGGCGCATATGCAGTGTTCGTGTTTGGCCTCGGCTTTGGCCTACCTTTCCTGGCCGCACTTGCGCTGGCCATCGCGTTGCTGTTCGCGGCTGGCTTCGTCACGCAGCGCTTGCTGCTGCAGCCCATCGTTGCCGGCCCGCACTTGTCATTGGCGATGATGGCGCTCGCCATTGGCTTCGCCCTGCGCGGTGCACTCCGCTTGGAATGGGGCAATGAGACGATCAATCCCGAGCGCCCCTATCCCCAGGATGCCTATATGCTTGGCAATGTCGTCATTACGACGGACGACGTAGTTATATGCGGCGTAGTCCTGTTGCTTCTGGTCGTTTTGTTCCTGCTGTTTCAAGTGACCCCACTTGGCAAGGTGATTCAGGCCACGTTTCAGAGCCAACGCGGCGCGGCGCTGGTCGGCATCAACGTACCGCTGTTCCATGCATTCATGTGGGGCGGCGGAACGGCGCTGGGCGCTATCGGCGGTGTCATGCTGTCGATGATCGCGCCACTCACACCGGACCTTGGGCAATGGACTCTGGTGCAGGGCTTCGCCGCAATGACTCTCGGCGGTTTCGGTTCCCTCGGCGGCGCGGTCGTTGGTGGAATTCTCCTCGGCATCATTCAGAAGCTGCTTGGATTCTACCTCAATACCGTGTTCATCGAGATCACTGGCTATTTGGTGCCGATCATCGTTCTGCTGCTGCGGCCGCAGGGGCTGTTCGGTCGCCGCGCCACAATACGCGTATGAGCCTGCGCCGCGTCTTCTGGTTGTTGCCGCTTGTCCTGCTGCCGCTGCCCTTATGGCTCAATCAGTATCAGCAATACGTGCTGAACACGGCACTGCTGTACGTCCCCGTAGGGATTGGCTTCAACCTTGTGGTCGGCAATCTCGGTCTGCTCGCTTTCTCCAATGTTGCCTACTTTGGCCTTGGCGCCTATGCGAGCGGCGTGCTGATGGCACAATTCGGTGTGCCATGGTGGATCACGCTGCTGCCCGCCGCGCTGATCGGCGGGGCGGCTGGCGCGATCGCCAGCATACCCGCGTTACGCGGTGTGCGCTTGTTTTATCTCGCCATCATGACGCTCGCCTTTGGCGAATTGATGCGTTGGACCTACATTCGCTGGGAAGCACTGACTGGCGGTTCCATGGGCATGGCGGTACCGACGCCCAATCTATTCGGTTGGACTCTGGATACGGATCTGCGCCGATTCTACGTTTTCCTCGCGCTGATGGTTGTGCTGGTCGCGATCACCGATCGCCTACTGCGTTCGCGCTTTGGCCGTGCCTTTATGGCGATAAAAGACAACGAGATTGCCGCCGCCGCCATGGGCATACCGACGGACCGCTACATTGTGCTTGCCTTCGCCTGGGGCGGTGCCGTCGTCGGCATTGGGGGCGCGATGTTCGCCATTTCGGTGGGCCACCTGACGCCGGCCTCTTTCGATCTCACCGAGCTGCTGCGTCAGTTCGCAATCATCATGGTCGGAGGTCTTGGCAGTCTGACCGGCACGATCATCGGCGCCGTCATCGTAACTGTCGCGCCGCAAGTATTCATCAGCTTTCCAGGGTTCGATGAGCTGGTATTCGGACTGTTGATTATTCTAGTGATTCTGTGCCTTCCCCGTGGCCTCGCCAGCCTGCTGGCGCGCGCCCATCCGGTCTTCGTCGAGCGTTACTATCGTGGCTGAGCCACCCCTGCTCTCGGTGCGGAACATCGAGGTTCGGTTTGGTGGCTTGGTCGCGGTGGACGGCGTTTCCTTCGATCTGAGCGCTGGCGAGATCTGCGCCTTGATCGGGCCGAACGGCGCCGGCAAGACGACGCTGTTCAACGCGGTGTCCGGCAATGTGGTGCCGAATGCTGGCAGCATCCGATTTCGCGGCCAGGAGATCGCCGGGCTGACACCGCACGAAATCTCGGCCCTCGGCGGACGCCGCACATTCCAGAATGGTGGGTTGTTCCCGGAACTGACCGCACTCGAGAACGTGCTGGTTGGGCTGCATGTGCAGGTCGGCAGTGGGTTTCTTGGCTTGCTGTTCGGCAACCGCTCGGCCCATGCCGAAGTCGCCGCGACAAGGCGCGCGCGCGAACTGCTGTCCCTGATGGGCATCGAACATCTTGCGGAGCAGAAGGCTGGGGCGCTGTCTGGTGGTCAGCAGCGGATCGTGGAAATTGTGCGCGCCCTGGCGACCAACCCACTGTTGCTCTTGTTGGACGAGCCCGCCGTTGGCTTGTCACCCACCGCACGGCAGCAGCTTGCTGCCGTCATTCGCGATCTGGCCCAGACGCGCAACGTCGGCATCCTGCTGATCGAGCATGCGATAGAGCTGGTCATGAGCGTCGCTGATCGGGTGATCGTGCTCAATGACGGACGCAAGGTCGCTGATGCGCCGCCCGAACAGGTGCGGGCGGATCGCGCCGTGCTCGAGGCATATCTTGGACACGCCTGATACGTTGCTGGCCGTTCGCGGCATAGAGGCTGGTTACAGCGGTCGGCAAATACTGTTTGGTGTCGATCTCGACATCATGGCCGGCGAGGCAGTTGCGCTGCTCGGTGCGAACGGCAGCGGCAAATCGACGCTACTGAACACGCTGAGCGGCTTCGTCAGACCACGCCAAGGCTCTATCCGGTTGGGGGGAGAAGAGCTGGCCGGGTTGTCGCCGCATCGCATCTTCCGCCGTGGCATCGTTCAGGTCTCGCAGGCGCGCGATCTGTTTCCGGAAATGTCGGTGGAGGAGAATCTGCGTCTCGGCGCCTGGACTCGCGCTGGCCACGCCACCCGACTCCTACAATCGGTCTATGCATCGTTCCCGCGCCTGGCCGAGCGGCGCACCCAGATGGTGCAACTGATGTCCGGCGGCGAACAGCAGATGGTCGCGATCGGCCGCGCGCTGATGAGCCAGCCGCGGGTGCTGTTGCTGGACGAACCGTCGGGTGGTCTTGCTCCGGCGCTTGTCAGTGAGATCGCCTCGATCGTGACATCGCTGAAGCGCCAGCATGTCACCATGGTTATGGTAGAGCAGAACTTGCGCCTTGCACTGTCAGTGGCCGATCGCATCGTGGTGCTGCGCGATGGGGTCGTGGTGCAGCAACAAAGCGCCGGCGTGGACGAAGAGCAGATCGTTCGGCAGATCTATCTCTGATGCAGCTCCCGCAGACGGAAGTGCTGGACTTTCCCGAGGGCATTGCGTGGCAGTTCACCTACCAGCACGATCTCGCGTGGCACTTTGAATCGCGCGAGTTGATCCAGCAGGTGGACTCGTAACTCATCGACCGATATCGCCGCCCGGCCCACAACGTAAGCGATCGGCACCTCCTGCCAGCGTGGGTCTGCAACGCCAATGACCGCAGCCTCCGCAACCGACGGGTGGTTCAACAGCACGCGCTCGATCTCCGCGGGATAGATGTTTTCGCCACCTGAAACGATCATGTTCTTCTTGCGGTCGTGGATACTGAAGTAGCCGCCAGTGTCGCGGATTGCGATGTCGCCGGTGCGGAACCAGCCATCGTGTAGTGCCTCTGCCGTCGCGCGGTCATCCCGCCAATATTCGGTGAGCACATTTGGCCCCCGAACTTCTACCTCACCGGCTATGCCTGTCGGCACTTCCTGCCCTGCGTCATCCACGACGCGCGCCTCGCAGAGCAGGCCAGGCAGCCCGGTTGATAGCGGTCGGGTCAGCTCGCCGCCCAGGCGTGTATAGACGGCAATCGGGCTGGTTTCTGTCGCGCCATAGACCTGGAGCACTGGCACTCCGCGCGCCCGCACGGCGTCTACCAAACCCTGCGGCACCAGTGTCGAGCCCGTGCTGATCGCGCGCAGGCTGCCAAGATCTGCGGCTTGCCAGTGCGGATGCTCCAGCATCGCCTGGATGGTGGACGGGACAAGGGTCGTCAGAGTCGGCCGATCGTGTGCTATGGCTCCCAGCGTCTCCCCGGCCGTGAAGCGGGCGTGTAGTGTCACGGTGGCACCGAGCTGTAGCGCCGGCGTGGTCTGAATGTTCAGACCGCCGACGTGGAACAAGGGCAGCACTGTCAGCACGTGATCATTGGATGTCATATCGTGCATGTGCTGGCTCATCACCGCATTAGCCAATAGCGCCTGCTGCGTAAGCACCGCCCCCTTCGGGCGTCCCGTCGTTCCAGCTGTATAAACGATGAGCAGCGGGTCGAGCCAATCGACATTCGGTTCATGGCCCCCGTCGCTGCTGACGGCAAGTAGGTCAGCGATCGATTCCAGGGACACGATGTGCGCGCCACCCCCCACTTCGAAAGGTTGCGCGACAACAACTACGCGAACGTCAGCATCCGACAAGATGAACCGCTTTTCCGGCGGGGCAAGACGCCAATTCAGAGGTACGAGCATCGCTCCGAGGCGGGCACAGGCGTAGAGCAGCGTCAGACAGTCCGGATGGTTCATTGCCAACAGGGCAACGCGATCGCCTCGACCGACACCCAGTTCCGACTTCAGCGCGCGTGCCATCCGACCGATGCGGTCGGCAAACATAGCGTAGCTCCATGCGCTGCCAGCGAAGCGCAATGCAAGCTTGTTTGGCGTGAACGAAGCATTCCGATCGATCAGATCGGCGAGGCTCATCCGTCAGTCTCGCCTTCTTGGTAGAGCGAACCATGGCCGATACGTTCCAGGCAGACCTCTGCGGTCCACGGCGCCATCAGCGAGCCGCATCGGCTGTCCCGGTAGATCCGCTCCAACGGCAGTGATTTCAGCATCGAATGTCCGCCGCAGGTACGGATGGCCAGCCGCGCCAGGTCGTTGGCCGTCTCCATTGTACTGAACTGCGCCGCATAGGCACGCAGTCGCTGTTCCGGTGTAGGATCGACATGCGCCTCGCTCACCGCCTGGAACCACAGCGTCTTGGCCTGTTCCAGCCTGATACGCATCTCGGCAACCGCAAGCTGCTTTACCACGCTGCTGCGTCGGCCGCCGCGCAGATAGCGCACGGTGAAGTCATAGGCGGCCTGCGCCAGGCCGAGATATGTCGGCGACAGCGTGAGGAACATATGCGGCCAGCGCGTTGCGGCCTGAAAGTACATTCCGCGCGGCATCAGTGCTGCGTCGTGCTCGACGAACACGTCAGCGAATTCCAGAGTGCGCGAGACAGTGCCACGCATGCCGAGAGGGTCCCAGTCGCCGACCACGGCGACCCCATCCGCATGCGCAGGGATCGCCAAATAAAGTGTGTTACGCCTCGACGCGCTTTCATCACCTGCACGCTCGGTGCAAAGCACCCCATAGTAGTCGGCATGCCCGGACAGCGAAGCGAACACCTTCCGCCCGGTCACCAGCCAGCCACCGTCAACCGGCTTCGCGACGGTGCCGAAGGGAATGGCACCAACTGCGGATGCATTTCCTTCGGAAAATGGCTGCGCATAAATCGCACCCTCAGCGACGATTCGCTGGAAATGCAGCGCACGGCGCCGCTCGTGCTCGGCACGTGTCCTCGCATCCATCTCAAGATCATCAGCCAGCGAACCAGTCCACAATGTGGAACAGACGTGCATGTTCCAGGTGAGCGCCGTCGCACCGCAGGACCGCGCAACCTCCGCCGCGGCAAGCACATAGGAAAGGTAGTCGGCCCCGAGGCCGCCATCCCGCTCCGGGATGCACACAGCAAGCAGCCCGGCATCCCGCAAGTCGTGGTAATTCTCCGTCGGAAAGCTTGCATCACGGTCATGCTGCGCCGCGCGCGGGGCAAATCGCTCGGCGCCCAGTCTTCGCGCACGAGCAATCAGGTCCGCCTGCCCGTAAGTGAGATGGTAGGCCCCCGGATCGAATAGCGGAGTGTTCAGCGCGTCTGACATCGAGTAATCCTAGCAGCACCCGTTGCCGGCTGGCCAAATTGACTCCATTTCGCACTGCGGCATAAGGTCAAGAATAGTGAACCAATGGGAGGAAACATGGACGGCTGGCGTCTGTTCACTGCGATCTTCATTGCATTGTTGGGGATCGCCTCGGCTGGAGCAGCGCGCGCCGCCGACGACACCATCAAGATCGGTTATATTGACCCCTTCTCGGGGCCGTTTGCCGCCACCGGCAACAACTTCCTGAAGGTCTTCAACTTCATCCTCGAAAAGGCTAATGCACAAGGCGGTCCACTCGGCAAAAGTATGAGCTCGTCACTTTCGACGATAAGCTGCAGCCGGCCGAGGCGCTGATAGCGCTCAAGAGCGTAACTGACCAGAATCTGCCCTTCGTCATGCATTGTGTGGGTTCGAACGTCGGTTCGGCGATGATCGACGCGGTGTCGAAGCACAACGCGCGCAACCCCGATAACCGCCTGCTGTATCTGAACTGCGGCGCGCTCGCGACGGAGTTGACCAACGAGCAATGCGACTTCTGGCACTTCCGCTTCACGGTCAACGTGGATCAGCGGGCCGTGGCCAGGATCAAGACGCTGCCGCAGTCAGTGAAAAGCGTTTACCTGCTGAACCAGGACTATCTGTTCGGTCAATCGGTCCAGAAGGCGACGCAGAAATACCTGGCACAGTATCGGCCGGACGTGAAAGTGGTCGGTGACGAGCTCGTATGGTTCGGAAAGGTGCAGGATTTCTCGCCATATATCGCAAAAATCAAAGCGTCGGGCGCGCAGTCTCTGGTAACGTCGAACTACGATCGCGACCTGAACCTGCTGATGAAGGCAGGCAACGATGCCGGTCTGGAAATTCGCTACGATTCGTATCTGGCCCATCAGCCTGGCGGACCCACATCAACAGGACCTGCAGGCGACAATCGACTGACCTCAATCATGGAATTCCATGACAATGTTGCGGCGGAGGAGAACAACCCCGCAGCAGAGAAGTTTGTATCAGAGTGGCGGGCGCGGGCTGAATTCAATTTTATCCCACTGGACTACGTCACCATGTTCCAGATGCTGACCGCGGCCATCAACAAGGCCTGTTCTACCGACGCGGTGAAAGTAGCCAAGGCCCTCGAAGGCATGAAGGTCACAGACATGATGGGCGACGAGAACGTCATGCGCGCCGAGGACCACCAGTTTCTCGGCCCCTTGCATGAAGCGGTCTTTACCCATTCGGCGAAGCTCGATGCGGAAAAGACCGGACTGGGTTGGAAGACCGAGGCGAAGATTTCCGGCGCCGATCTGAGTTTGCCGACCTCATGCAAGATGAAGCGTCCGGCATCCTGAAACCGCGGCGGTCGAGGTCCTCGGCATGGAGGTCCTGCTCGTCTCACTGCTGAATGGTCCCGTCTATGGCATGCTGCTGTTCATGCTGGCGTCCGGCCTGACGTTGATCTTCAGCATGATGGGGGTGCTGAACTTTGCGCACGGCTCGATCTACATGCTGGGCGCGTATTTCGCCTTTGAGAGCACCCGTTGGATCGACTTCTGGTCGGCGCTGCTGATCGCCCCGTTGTTGTGTGGTGCGATCGGCGCGGCGATCGAGGTCTGGGGCCTCCGCCGCGTGCATCACAATGGCCATATCGCCGAGTTGTTGTTCACATTCGGCTTGGTGTTCATCATCGGTCGCTCGGTGCAGATGGCGTGGGGCATGCTGCCGATGCCGTATCGCGTGCCGCCCGGGCTCGACTTCCCGCTGTTCACGCTGTACGGCCTGCAATTCCCGGCGTATCGCGGCTTCATGTTATTGGTGTCCGCCGGGATGCTGGGCGCGATCTGGCTGCTGCTGAAGCGCACGCGCGTCGGCCTGATCATCCAGGCGGCATTGACCCATCCTGGCATGACTGCTGCGTTGGGGCACAACGTGCCGCTCGTTTTCACCATTGTGTTTGCGGGCGGCTGCTTTCTCGCCGGCTTGGCGGGTGTGATCGGCGGCAACTACCAGTCCACAGAGCCTGGTATGGCGGATGCGATGGGGCCCATCGTATTCGTCGTCGTGGTGTTCGGAGGTCTAGGCTCGCTCGCTGGCTGCTTCATTGCCTCGATCATCATGGGAATGGTCGTGACGTTTTCAGTGGTGATCGACGCATCGATCGCCGATCTGTTGCGCCCAATCGGCATCATGCCTCGCAACGATGACCTGCTGGGTGAGATCCTGACCGTGCCTGTTGCACGTATCGGCGCGCTGCTGCCGCTGGTGATGATGGTGCTGATTCTGTTCTTCCGCCCGCGTGGCCTGCTGGGTACGCGCGACACGTGACGCGACGCTCTGTCATCGTCTGGCTTGTGCTGCTGGCAGTGGCGATCCTGTTGCCCTGGATGTTCTACGATATCGTGCACCACCGCCCGGCCGGGTTCGTTCTCTCCATGCTTAGCCAGATGGGGATGATGATCATCCTCGCGCTCTCATACAACATGCTGCTCGGCCAGGCAGGCCTGTTCTCGCTGTGCCATGCCACTTTTTTTGGCTTCGGCGGTTACGCAACGATCCATTTCCTGAATGCCGCTGGCGCCGGCGATCTGCCGGTGCCGATGGAACTGATGCCACTGCTTGCCGGCTTGTCGGGTCTTGGCCTTGCCATCGTGTTCGGTGCCATGGCAACAAAGCAACGCGCCACGGCCTTCGCCATGATTACCCTGGGCATCGGTGAACTCGTCGCCACCGCAGCCTTGATGTTTCACCACTTCTTTGGCGGTGAAGGTGGCGTCAATACAGACCGTATGATTGACCGAAGCCTGTTCGGGCTGTCCTACGCATCCGGCACCCAGGTCTATTACCTGATTGTCGGCTGGACCTTTATTGCCGCACTGCTGATGTGGCTGCAGACCATGACCCCGCTCGGACGGATGGCAAACGCCTGCCGCGACAACTTCGAACGCGCGCAGTTCATGGGCTATGACCCGCGAATCGTGCGGTTCCTGCAATTTTGCCTGGCCGGTTTTTTCGCCGGAATCGGCGGCGGGCTTTACGCTATTACCTACGAGATCGTCACCTTCGATGCGGTCGCCGCACCCTTGTCCGCCAATGCGCTGCTGATGGCCTATATTGGCGGCAACATGGTCTTCGCTGGCCCGATCCTCGGCGCAGTGTTGATTACGCTGCTGCAAAGCGGCGTTAGCCTGATGTCAAACTCCTGGTTGATCTATGTCGGCGTGCTGTTCATCGCCATGGTCACCTTCGCACCGGCGGGTCTTACCGGGATCATTATGGCGCATGCACCGATCTGGCGCGCAGGGCGCATCTCGCGGTTGATCCTGCCTTATCTGCGTCTCGTGGTGCCCGGGATTGCGGCCGTGACAGGATTTGTCGGCATGGTGGAGCTGCTTTCTTTCCTCACCATCGGGGCAGCGGCGGGCAAGCAACTGGTGCTGTTCGGCTCGCCGATCGACGTGAACACCGCCGCGCCGTGGCTGGTCGCGACTGTTCTGTTGGTCGTCGGAACCGTGTGGCTGCGATTTGAGGCTCGTTATTTTGCGCGCGTCTGGGAGTCGGTTGCTGGCGGTGTGGAGGCGCGGGCATGAGGGGGACGCCGGCGATCCGGCTTACCGATGTGCGCAAGAATTTCGGCGCGACAGAGATCATTCGCGGTGTAAGCCTGGATGTTGCGGGCGGTGAGCGTCATGCCATTATCGGCCCAAACGGTGCCGGCAAGACGACCCTGTTCAACCTGATATCCGGTCGTTTTCCCATTACTGCCGGCAGTATCGAATTGCGCGGTCAGCGCATCGACATGCTAGCCCCGCAGAGGATCAATCGCCTGGGCCTCTCCCGCAGTTTCCAGATCACTTCGATCTTTCCGCGACTAACGGTGTTCGAGAACCTGCGCTGTGCGCTGCTGTGGGGCCGAGGCTACCGATATTCGTTCTGGCACCTCCTGCCACGCCAGCGGGCACTGAACGAAGCGACTGAGGCATTGTTGGAGGACCTCAATCTGGCAGAGCGGCACGACTTGCCAGCGGGGCTGCTCTCCTACGCCGAACAGCGCGCGCTCGAGATCGGCATGACAGTGGCGGGTGGGGCGAGCGTGATCCTGCTGGACGAACCGACCGCCGGTATGAGTCACAGCGAAACGGAATACGCCGTTGCCCTAATCCGCCGGGTGACCGAGGGCAAAACCCTGCTCATGGTGGAGCACGACATGCGTGTGGTGTTCGATTTGGCCGATACGATCACCGTGCTGGTCTATGGCCGCGTGATCGCCTCGGGCCCGCCATCCACCATTCGTGCCGACCGTGCGGTACAGGAAGCGTATCTGGGAGCGATCGCGGCATGATGCTGGAAGTCCACGACCTGCACGCCTTCTACGGCAAGAGCCATATTCTGCAGGGCGTGGACCTTATGGTCGGCGAAGGGGAAATAGTTTCTCTTCTTGGCCGGAATGGTGTCGGTCGCACCACGACCTGCAAGGCCATCATGGGGCTCGTTGACCCGATCGGGACGGTTCGATACCGCGGCCGAAACATTGCTGGCCTGAGCGCCAATCTCGTGGCCAGAGTGGGAATTGGCTATGTGCCGGAAGATCGGCAGATCTTCCCGGCGCTCATGGTACGCCAGAACCTGACGCTTGGCCTCAAGCGTGCCGGCCGGTTCGGCCGGTGGAACTTCGACGATGTGTTCCGGCTGTTTCCCAATCTCGGCGAAAGGCAGAACACCCAGGCTGGCGTTCTTTCCGGAGGCGAGCAGCAGATGCTGACCATCTGCCGCACGCTTATGGGCGATCCTGACCTGATCCTCATTGACGAGCCGACGGAAGGTCTCGCACCGAGGCTGGTCGAGCAGGTCGGCCAATTGCTCGAAGAAATTGCCCGCCGCGGCGTCTCTATTTTTCTAATCGAGCAAAAGTTGACAATCGCTCTTCAGATATCTCACCGATTGTACGTCATGGGGCACGGTCGTATCGTATTCGCTGTACGCCGGCGGACGTTTCCAGCCGGGCTGACATCCGCCGCGAATGGTTGGAAGTATAGTCGCGAAAACTTTTTGGTGATTGGTGATTCTCGCCCTATTGTGAGCTAACTCACTCAATAGGGAGCGATCAATGATAATTCTCACCGTGGCCGCAACCCTACTCGGTTCTCCATTGTCCGCGGGGGTCCAGGGTGCCGCTACTCGAACTGCTCTTCCTGTAAGCAGTCGCCCCTATCAGGAGGTGAGCCGCTAATCCAGGCCGCACGGTAGAACCGAAATGCGGGGGAATTGGCGTAGCATGAGGTTTTCCACGCGACTGATGTTCGTCCTGCTGTCCTGCCTCATGCCAGTCATCATTCTTGAAGCATGGAGCGAGTACACCCATTGGGCCGAGCGACGTGACCAGCTTGGCGATTTGTCGGTTCAGCAGGCCCAGTTGCTGTCCGGGGACATCGGCAGCATCACGGACGGCGGCCGCACGTTGCTGGGTGCAGTTGCTCTGCTGGATGATGTCCGCGACGTCACGACCAACTGCGACGACAAGCTGAACGCGACGCTGCGCAGCCTGCCGATGTTTGCATTTGTGGCGAGGCTCGACGACAACGGTGAAATTCGCTGCGGCTCGGCATCCTCCCCCCTATGGGCCGCCGGGACACAACCGCGTTGGATGCGCGAAGCGCTGGAGGCCAAGGAGTTCGCCATCGGCCGATTTGCCACAGCACCGGGAGTGAGCGGTGGCTTTCTGCCAATGGTATTGCCGCTTGCCGCAATGCGTACCGCCAATGCTGGCGTTCTGGTAGCCGGCCTCGACCTCGCCTGGCTGGCAGAGCATCTGGCACAGCTCAGAGAGACAGGATCACGCTTCCTCACCGATAGTGTGCTCACCGTTGCTGATCGTGACGGCGTCGTGCTTGCGCGCAGTCCGCAACATGCTGACTTTGTTGGCAAGCAATTCCCGCCAAACGCGATGGAGTTGGTGAAAGCCGCGGGACCTGGCGTGCAACGCCTGAAGAGCATCGATGGTAAGTACCGCGTCATTGGCTTCGTTCCGTCCGGACACACTGCAACAGGCCTGTTTGTCTCAGTCGGGTTCTACGAACCGGCGATGATGGCCGAGATCAATCGTACGGCTCTGCGCGGCGCTGCATTGATTGGGGTCGTTGCCGCAATCGCTTTCGTGCTTACGTTGTTTGTTGCCCGACGCTTCATTGGCCGCCCGACGCGTGAGCTTGTGGCGGCAGCGCGCCGCTGGCGCGAGGGAGATCTTGGTACGCAGGTCCACAGCGACGATCAGCTCTCGGAGTTTGGGCAGATCGCCGCTGCTTTTAATGATATGGCCGGCACCCTTGCCAGACGCGAGGAGGAGTTGCGCGAACATGCCGATGAGCTGGAAGCAAGGGTGGCCGAACGTACGCAGGAGTTGCTGGTCACCAACAATCGCCTGCAGGTAGAGATCACAGAACGGCAAAATACCGAAGCGGCGTTGGTTCAGGCGCAGAAGCTACAAGCGGTGGGCCAGCTTGCCGGCGGTATTGCACACGATTTCAATAATCTGCTGGCAACCATCCAGGGCAATCTCGATCTGTTGGCCCAGACGGTGCCCCTGGAGCAGGAGCGGCAACATCACTGGATCGATCGGGCCACGGGCGCCGTGCATCGAGGTTCGCAGCTGAGCGGGCGACTATTGGCATTTTCTCGTCGGCAGCGCCTATCGGTCGACACGACCGAGGTCAATAGGCTGATCTCCGACCTTGTACCACTGCTGCGCACGTCCACACATGGGCAGCGCATCCGAATCGAGACCAGTCTGAGTGGCGATCTATGGCCAGCGATGATCGAGCCAAGTCAGGTCGAGGCGGCGATACTCAATCTTGCGCTCAACGCCCGCGATGCCATGACGGATGGTGGTTGCCTGACGATAAGCACGACGAACCACACGCTCCAGGAGAAGGAAGAAATCGCGGCGGGTCATTACGTCGCCATCACCGTCACCGACACTGGTACGGGTATGGATGAGCACGTGGCCAGGCGCGCCTTTGAACCGTTCTTCACGACCAAGGGGCCATCGGGTACGGGGCTTGGGCTGAGCCAGGTGCAACGCATGGTCCGCGAGGTCAAAGGTGCGGTGCGACTTTCCTCGTCGCCAGGCGAGGGTACCTCGGTAACCCTGCTTCTGCCCAAAGCCACCGCGATACCCAAACCGGCGGGCTCGTCAGCTGAACCGCGGCGGATGCATACCGATTCCAAGGTCCTGGTAGTCGACGACGACCCGGACGTGCTGCAGGTCAGTGCAGAAATGTTGCGGCAACTTGGCTACTGCGTAGCAACAGCGGCTGGGGGGTTTGAAGCGCTGGAAGCACTGGCGGTTCATCCGGCGGTTGTCCTGCTCGACTACGCGATGCCGGCCATGACGGGCCTTCAGGTTGCCGCCGCAATGCGAGAGCGTGGGTTCACCGGCCCGATCATATTGGCAACCGGCTACGCCGACCTCAGTGAAACAGAGCAACGAGAACTGGCGGCCCTACAGGGTATGCTGAACAAGCCTTACTCGATCAGGGATCTGGAGGCGCTGTTGATACAGGTCGAGGCCACGACGCTACAGGCCGCGGACTAGCGAGCGAGACCGGAACTCAGTGTGCGTCCGCCCATGTGCGACCCGCCCCGGTCTCCACCACCAGTGGCACCGAAAGCTTCGCAGCGCCTTCCATGACGTGGCGCGCCAATGCGGTCAAGGCCGAGACCTCATGCTCCGGTGCCTCGAGCAGCAACTCGTCATGCACCTGCAGGAGCAGTCGCGCCTTCAGCCCAGCCTCGGCGAGCGCCTTTGGCAGTCGGATCATCGCGCGCTTGATGATATCGGCAGCGCCGCCCTGCAGCGGCGCGTTTATCGCCTGGCGTTCGGCGTAGCCGCGGCGTGCCGGGTTCTTGTCGGCGATACCGGGCACCCAACAACGCCGACCGAATGGCGTCGTCACGTAGCCGCTGATGCGTGCCTCTTCCTTGGTCCGTTCCATATAGGCGCGGATGCCGGGGTAGCGGACGAAATACGCATCGATGTAGCTTCGTGCCTCGCCTGGCGTGATGCCCAGCTGCCGTGCCAGTCCGAAGCCGCTGATGCCGTAGATGATACCGAAGTTGATCGCCTTGGCGCGCCGGCGCGTCATTGGGTCCATGCCGGCCATGGGGATGCCGAACACCTCGGATGCAGTTCGGGCATGAATATCCTCACCACGCAAGAAGCTCTCGCGCAGCGGCGGGATGTCGGCCACATGTGCCAGCAACCGTAGCTCGATCTGCGAATAGTCTGCAGAGACCAGCATATGCCCTGGCTCGGCCACAAAGGCACGGCGGATTCGGCTGCCTTCTTCGGTGCGTATGGGAATGTTCTGCAGATTGGGATCGTTCGATGACAACCGGCCGGTTGATGCGATGCACTGCGCATAGCTTGTGTGCACCCGAGAGGTGTCCGGGTTGATCTCGCCAACGAGGGAATCGGCGTAGGTCGATTTCAGCTTCTGCAGCTGTCGCCAATCCAGGATGCGCGCGGGCAACTCGTGCCCCTGTTCAGCCAGCGTCTGCAGCACCGACGCATCGGTGCCCCACGCACCGGTCTTCATCCGCTTGCTGCCGCCCAGCTTCATCTCGTCGAACAGCACTTCGCCAAGCTGCTTGGCTGAGCCAACATTGAACGCGCGACCGGAGAGGCGGTGGATCTCCGTCTCGATCGTTGCCATGCGCTGCTCGAAATCCACCGACATGCGCTGCAGGTCTGCAGCATCCACTTTGATGCCGGCGCGCTCCATGTCCAGCAGCACCGGCAGCAGACGACGCTCCAGCTGTTCGTACAGCGCGAGTGCGCCATTGAACCGCAGCCGCGGTCGCAACACCTGCCACAGCCGCACCGCCACATCCGCGTTCTCCGCCGCGTAGCTTGTGGCTCGTTCGATTGGCACCTGCGAGAAAGGCAGACGGGCGCGACCCGTCCCAGTGATCTCGTCGTAGGTCACCGGCGTGTGGCCGAGATGCAACTGCGATAGTTCCTCCAGCCCATGGCCGTGCATGCCGGCCTCCTGCGAATAGGAGATCAGCATCGCATCGTCGAACGGCGCGGCCGGCGGAAAACCCGCGAGCTTCATCACCAGCATATCGAACTTGGCGTCTTGATAGATCTTCAGCGTATTGCGGTCAGTCAGGACGGGGCCCAGCACATCGATCGCCGTGGCCAGCGGGACCTGCTCTGGCAGTCCCTCGTGCCGCAGTGGCAGGTACGCCGCACATCCAGAGGCGACCGCCAGAGATAGTCCTAGAAGCGACGCCCTCGTGGCGATCAGCCCATCAGTTTCCGTGTTGATCGCGATAAAGCCGCAGCTTGCTGTACGCGCCAGGAACGCGCGCAGCGCGGCCTCGCTGGTGATTGTCTCGTAGGGACCGAAGCCGGACGCCGCATCGGCTGGCTTCGGCGGTTCGGCCAACGGCAAGGCTGCCTGCGCGTGCCGCGGCCCCGATTCCACCGTCTTCGCAGCAGGTGACGGCGCCTCCGTCTCCACACCCAGGCGCGTTGCAATGCTGCGAAAGCCCTGCGTCCTTAGCCAGGCGGCCAGCCTTGGCTTGTCGTAAGGCCGCGCCTGCAGGGTATCGACCGGCACTGGCATTGGGGTATCGGTTCGCAATGTCACCAGGTCGCGCGAGACTCTCGCGTTGCCGGCGTGCTCGATGAGATTGTCGCGGCGCTTGGAGGGCTTCATCGCTGGCGCTGCCGCCAACACGCTGTCCAGGTCGCCGAATTCGTTGATGAGCTGCGCGGCACCTTTCGGGCCAATGCCTGGAACGCCCGGCACATTGTCCGTCGAGTCGCCAATCAGTGCCTGCAGGTCGATCATCTTGTCTGGCGTGACGCCGAACTTCTCCATCACCTCGGCGGGCCCGATCGGCTTCTGCCTGATGGGATCTAGCATTTCCACGCCAGGGCGGATCAGCTGCATCAGATCCTTGTCGGACGAGACGATGGTGACCTGACCACCAGACTCCATGGCCGCCTTGGCATAGGCCGCGATCAGGTCGTCCGCTTCCCAATCCTGAAGCTCGATCGATGGGACACCGAACGCCTCGGTAGCCTGGCGGACCAGGTCGAACTGCGGGATCAGATCGTCTGGCGGGGGCGGGCGGTGCGCCTTGTAGTCCTCGTACAGGCGGTTACGGAACGTCGTGCGCCCGGCGTCGAAGACGACGGCGATATGCGTGCCGACATGCTCCCGCAGCAGCTTCGCCAGCATGTTGGAGAAACCGAACACTGCATTCACCGGCGTGCCGTCGGGGCGCGTCATTGGCGGCAATGCGTGGTAGGCACGGAAAATAAAGCCGGACCCGTCAATCAGGATCAGGTGCAGCGTCCGATCAGGCGCCGCAAGTTGCCCGGTCGGTTCGAGGATTTCAGTGTCCGCTGGCGTGGCCGGCTCCTGAGCTCAGGACGTAGAGACGCGAACAGTAGGGGCACAGCACCGAGTTCCTGTCGATGTACAGGTACACGCGCGGGTGCCCCAGCGCGCCATCACCGCCGTCGCAGGCGACGGTCTTATCGTCCACCTCGATGATTTCGGTCGGGCTGGCGGCGGTGCCGTCCATTTTGCTGCTCGCGCCTTCTATGGTCGGGGAAGTCGCTATGATAGCGATGCGACCCATGCTTTCAACCACCATCAACCAGGCACGCGGCAACGGTGGCCGAGTGCGGTGCTGCCGATCCGCGACGCGGAGGAGTGTTCTGCATCACCGGCGGGCTGAGCATCGCGGTACGGCCAACGGATGCGATGGTTTTGGGCAAGGAAATTGCCGCGATCTGATCCGTATTGTCGCCCGGCCGGATGCCGGCGCTCCAATGCGTGCGGCCGCGCGGTGAGACACCGATTGATGGCATTCTGTTCTGGAAGAACTCGGGTGCGGCGCTGCAATCCAGCCCAATCTGGCAGTGGCAGCCGAAGGTGGCTTGCAGAACGGATCTGACTGGGCCGCCTAGCAGAACCCACGGGCTTTGATCCGGTCGCGGTTTCGCGCTATGGGAAGGGTCACCGGACCCGTAGCTCAGTTGGATAGAGCGTCGCCCTCCGAAGGCGAAGGTCGCACGTTCGAGTCGTGTCGGGTCCGCCAATGATCTCAGCAACTTAGCGCCCGCCAGATTCTCCTGGCGTGGTCGCGGGGTAACAAGGGGGTAACGGGTCTTGAGTAACTGCGCGCAAGCGGATTTCGCTGCTCCCTTTTCCTTTGGGTCACGCCGTAGTAACGCCCGCTCACTCTTAATCGCGGGTCCAAGGTTCGAGTCCTTGTGCGCCCACCAATGATTTCAACAGATTAGATGATGCATCGGCCCTAACCCCGCTAATCTGGGTAACGAGGTTGGGTAACAATCGGGGTTGAGGGCGATACGGGCCGATGTAGGAACCGTGCGACTCTCGCGGGGGTGGGCTCTATCATGTCCTAAAGCCGTCAGGGGACGACCTATTCCCGCGTTGCAAGCTATTCGCCGGAAAGCGTCTCCCCTTGGGTCCACCAAGAGGCGCTGGAATCGCCTGATTTACTGTAATTACCGATTTTGAGTGTCTCTTGGTCAGCCCACAATTCTGTGCCGAGCGATTGGGTTGCCGGACCATGCGGCGTGGTCGGTGACAGCCGCGCTTCCAAGCTGCGAATAGAGCTCGCGCCAGCGGCTGTCGGCGTAACCCTTGCTGGCGCGGTATTCTTCCCAGAGCAGCAGCGTCACGCCAGCCCAACGGAGCTTGCGGTGAATGGTCGGCTAGTCCTGCTCCGTCTTGAGCCGCTTGCCCGGCTTGGAGCCGTCGAGCGGCGCGAACAGCAGCGCCTCCAGCCCTTGCTCGGTCAGCGTCGGTGGGAAGCAATCAGTCCAGGCAGCGGTGCCGGCCCGGGCCGTTGTAGCCGACTGCCGAGGGATGGTGTGCAAGCGGCGCCCACCTGAATAGCCATGAAGGGGAACAGCGGTAGCGTTGACAGCACGGCATGCAGTTCGTCATGGTCGGCGACGCCGAAGATGCTGATGTTGGAATACTGTCCCGCGACGCGCCACAGGTAGCGCCACTTGCCCTGACGCTGCAGTTCCTGCGCACGGGTCTTCTCCTCGGCCTTGAGCAGCTCGAAGCGATCCGCCTCCATATGGTGCGGGACGCGCACGTCCATTCGGACATGATACAGCATTGTCATCTCCTACTGCCGCGCGTAGTGGCGTAGCTTGTCGCGGTCGAGCGTCACGCCGATCCCCGGCCCGGCCGGCAGATAGATGTGAAAGTCAGCGAAGTGCAGAGGCTCCTGCACGAGGTCTTCTGTCAGTATTTGTGGTCCAAAGTGCTCGCAACCCCAGTCCAGGCTGCGCAGCCCTGCGAAGGCGTGCAAATGAGCCGCGGCCCCAATTGAGCTTTCCAGCAGACAGCCGCCATAGAGACCGATGCCTGCGGCCTCTGCCACTGCGGCGACGTTGCGCAGGTTCGGCATGCCTGCATGTTTCACCAGCTTCAGGGACACCACGTCGGCGGCCGACGCTTGCGCGACGCCCAACATGTCATGCGTGGAGAAGACACACTCATCGGCCATCAGCGGCACGGTCGACCGGGACCGGACGCGCGCCATGCCCTGGATGTTCCAGGCGGGCACCGGCTGCTCCACCAACCTGACGCCCATTTCCGCCAATGCCGGTAGCAAGCGGATGGTGGTGGTTTCATCCCATGCCTGGTTTGCGTCCACGATGAATGAGGCGCGTCCTTCCAGTGCGCCAGTCAGCCGGCGCAGCCGGGCGAGGTCCGCCGCCGCCGCCTGGGCGCCGACCTTTACCTTGAAGGTGTTGTGCAGACGCGCCGCCAGCTTGGCCTCGGCTTCGGCGATTTCCTGCTCTGGGTCGCCGGACGCCAGCGTCCACAGCACAGGGATTCGATCGCGGACGATGCCGCCCAACAGCAGCGCGACCGGGACATTTAGTGTCTTTCCGACGGCGTCGAACAGCGCCGTCTCAATCGCGGCTTTCGCCGCGTTGTTGCGCTTCGCGGCCGCGTCCATCCGTGCAGCGGCGACGGTGAAGCGATCGGCCCGGAGGCCGAGCAGGGCGGGAGCGAGATAAGCATCGATATTCGCCTTGAGGGCCTCGACACTTTCCTCGCTCCAGCGCGGACCGCCGAGAGTCGCCGCCTCGCCGATACCCGTCGCGCCGTTGGCGAGGCGGAGTTCGACAATGACATAGCTCTGCGCCGTCACCGAAGTCTGCGACAGTTTGTGCCGGCGCACTGTCGGGACATCAACGATGGTGGTGGTGATGGCCTCGATCGCCAAGTCGCGGCACAGATCGGGTGGCGCACCCGTGAGACTGTCGGTCATAGGACGGTTACCTCAAGCTAAGGAGGAAAGCGCCCGGCAGTCTTTGTGCTGCCGGGCGTCATTGCTAGTCAGCGAGGGCGTGCTGGCGATTGACCTCCGTGGTGGGTGCGGTGGTCTGTTCGGGATTCAGCACAAAGTCGAAGGTGATCTCCGCATATGGGGCGTTCAGACCTTGTTCACGGATGGCCGCGGCATCGGTGACGCGCCGCACCGTGGGGATTAGACCGTCGCGGGTGGCGAAGGCGAAGTCGTCGTGCAGGTACTCGTCGCCATCGATGTTGATCTGCGTCGTCAGCTTCCGATGACCCGGGGCTGTTACGAAGAAGTGGATGTGCGCCGGGCGATGGCCATGCCGGCCGAGCTGATCAAGCAGTTGCTGGGTCGGGCCTTCAGGCGGGCAGGCGTAACCCGAGGGCATCAGAGTACGGAACCGGTAGCGGCCGTCAGCGTCCGTCTCGATACGACGTCGCAGATTGTACTTCGGCTGTGCTGGATCGAAGAACGAGTAGCCGCCCAGCGTGTTGGCGTGCCAGACATCGACAATGGCGCCAGCGATCGGCTTGCCATCCGCACCACGAACCTGGCCATCCATGAACAAGACGTCGCCCTGCTCGCTGCCGTCGTCCAGCCGAGTCTCACCCTTCGAAAGCGGGGCACCCGCGACATACAGCGGCCCTTCAATAGTGCGCGGCGTGCCGCC